>JALUXH010000099.1 GCA_027019065.1 Anaerolineales bacterium | reverse complement strand
GGCTTCGTATTGCGAGGGGGCAAGGTAAATGCCGCGCTCCAGCATGGCGCGGAAAAAGCGGGCGAAGCGGTCAGTATCGCAGGTTTTCACGCTCGGCCAGTCGCGAACGGGGGTTTCGGTGAAGAAGGTGGCGAACATGGTGCCCACGCGGGTCTGCTGAATGGGCACACCGGCTTCCCGCGCGGCCTCACCGATGCCTGCGGTCAGGCGCTTTGTCAGGGCTTCCAGCCGTTCCCAAACGCCTTCCCGCTGCAACACTTTCAGCGTCACAATGCCCGCGGTCATGGCCAGCGGATTGCCCGACAGGGTGCCCGCCTGGTACATGGGGCCCACGGGGGCGACCATTTCCATAATTTCCCGCCTGCCGCCATAAGCGCCCACCGGCAGCCCGCCCCCGATGACCTTGCCTAAGGTGGTCAGGTCGGGCGTGATGCCATAGAGCGCCTGTGCGCCGCCCGGGTGCACCCGCCAGCCGGTCATCACCTCGTCAAAGATGAGCAACGCGCCGTGAGCAGCGGTGATTTCCCGCAGGCCTTCCAGGAAGCCGGGCGCGGGCGGCACCACGCCCATGTTGCCGCCCACCGGCTCCACGATGACCGCCGCGATTTCCTCGGGGTATTGCCCAAACAGCGCGCGCACGCTTTCCAGGTCGTTGTAGCGGGCAACCAGGGTATCCTGGGTGGCGCCGCGGGGCACGCCGGGGGAATCGGGCAGGCCCAGGGTTGCCACGCCCGACCCCGCCTGCACCAGCAGCATGTCGGCGTGGCCGTGGTAGCAGCCTTCAAACTTCACAATTTTGTCGCGCCTGGTGTATGCCCGCGCCAGGCGCAGGGCGCTCATGGTGGCCTCGGTGCCGCTGTTGACGAAGCGGATCATCTCAATGGACGGCATGAAGGACTGCACCAGTTCGGCCAGTTCCACCTCCAAGGGGCTGGGGGCGCCATAACTGGTGCCCCTGGCGACGGCTTCCTGCAGGGCTTCCACCACTTCGGGATGGGCGTGACCCAGCACCAACGGCCCCCACGAGAGCACGTAGTCCACGTAGCGGTTGCCGTCCACATCGTAAAGGTAAGGGCCTTCACCGCGGGCGATGAACAGCGGCTTGCCGCCCACAGGGAGAAACGCCCGCACGGGGGAATCCACCCCGCCGGGGAGCGCTTTTTGCGCCCGCCGGAACCAGCGTTCTGACTGTAAAGTTTTCAAAACCACAAAACACCTCCTCATAAGGTCATTGGCCTATGGCAAAGGGGCAATCGCACCCGTCAAGATAGGGCAGCATCCCCTTGTTTTTTGACAAAAAGCAGCATAGTATACTGCTCTATACACCTATCTGTATGTTTCAATACAACGACCGACCGCAGGAAAGGAGGAAAAACCTTATGGCCAACGTGGTTGTTATTGGCGCCGGCTTCGCCGGCCACACGGCTGCCCTGTATCTGGGGCATCATCTCGGCAAAAAGCACAACGTCACCGTCATCAACAAGTACGACTATTTCACCTACGTGCCTTCGCTGGTTTGGGTAGGCGTGGGGCACATGCCGCCGGAAAAGACCGGCATTCCGCTGGCACCGGTGTATCGGCGCATGCACATCCATTTCGTCCACGGCAAAGCGGTGGAACTGCACCCCGAAGCCGAAGAGCAATTCGTGGTGGCCGAACGCGCCGACGGTCGGCGGGAACGCGTGCCCTACGATTACCTCATCATTGCCACCGGGCCCAAACTCAACTACGCGGCCACGCCCGGGCTGGGGCCTCACGGCGGTTACACCTACTCCATCTGCACGCGGCAAGACGCCGTGCATACCCGCGACGCCTATCTGGAACTGGTGCAACGCATGGAAAAAGGCGAGCGGGTGAAAATCGTGGTCGGCACCGGGCATCCGGGCTCCACCTGCCAGGGCGCATCGGTGGAATACATTTCCAACATTCACAAAGACCTGGTCAAGCGCGGCGTGCGCGATAAAGCCGACCTGGTTTATCTTTCCAACGAGCCTGCACTGGGCGACTTCGGCATTCGCGGCACCAAAGCCCGCGCCAAAGGCCGCCTGATCACCAGCCAGGAATTCATGGAAGCCATCTTTCGGGAATTCGGCATCCACTGGGAAGTGCAAAAAGGGGTTTACAAAGTTGAACCCGGCATCATCTACTGGGAAGATTACGAAGGCAACTACGGCGAAACCGAATTTGACTTTGCCATGCTCGTCCCGCAGTTTCTGGGCAATCGCATGGAAGTCAAAGGACCTGCGGGGGAAGACCTTTCCGACCGTGTTTTCAACAAAGGCGGGTTTGTCCTGGTCGACGCCATTTACGGCCTTCCCTATGAACGGTTGGAAAAGAACCCCGACGCCTGGCCGTCGGTGTACCAGAACCCTTACTACACCAACATTTTTGCCGCCGGCATCGCCTTTGCGCCGCCCGGCCCGATTTCCGTGCCGCACACCACGCCCAACGGCACTAACATCACCGCAGCCCCTCCCCGCACCGGCATGACTTCGGGTATCATTGGACGTGTCGTGGCGCTCAACGTCATTGACCTGGTCAAAAAAGGGCGCATGACCCACAGCGAGCGCATGTCCGAGATGTTCACCGCCTGCATCGCCTCCATGGGCGATTCCTTATGGGATGGCTCGGCAGCCGTAGTGCTGACGCACCCCGTCGTGCCCGATTTCCGCCGCTACCCCAACGAAGAAGGGCGCGACCTGTTTGTTACTCACATGGAAATCGGGCTCAGCGGCGCATGGATGAAACGGCTGATTCATACCACCTTCATGTACAAATACCGCGGCTATCCCTTCTGGCAGATTATTCCCGAATAAACCGGCGACCTGTTTTTGGTCATCCCAGAAGGCGTCATCTGCCCCGCCTGGGGTGAGATCTCACCCATCCCCCGCTGAGCCTCGCTTGGCCTTCGGCTTCGCTCAGGCCGGGCGCTCGGCTCATCTGCCCCCTTCCCTCAACCCCTCCCCTTGCTCCCCTCCCCGCGTGCGGGGAGGGGATGGGGGGGGGGTGAAGGGGGCGGCTCCGGCGGGCTGAGCGAAAGCGAAGCCTCGCCGGAGCGGGGGTAGGGAGAGATCAAGCCAGGTGACTGAGCACTGCCGGAGAGCCTAATCCCAAGCATCTGTGTTGATGATGCACTGTGCAAGGAGGCACCTATGGAATTCACCAAGCGCGATCTCTTTCTGCGCAACTTCAAACTTTACCAGCTCTGGCGCTTCATTCTGCTCAACCTGAAGATCCTCAAAGCCGTAGACCAGAGCAAGCGCTCCTGACGTTCGGCGGAAGCCGCGCTACGCCGCCAGGCGGCGCGCGGCTTCCCTGCCCGACCGAATGCAATCGGGAATGCCAATGCCGCGGTAGGCATTGCCTGCCAGAGCCAGGCCGGGGAAAGCAGCCAGCGCCTGCTCCGCGCGGGCAACGCGTTCCCGATGCCCTAAGTTGTATTGCGGCATGGCGCGCGGCCAGATGAACACCTCGGCAAACAGCGGCGCGGCGGTGATGCCCAAAGTTTGCGCAAGTTCGCGGCGGGCAATATCCAGCAGCGCTTCGCGCGTCCAGGGGATGGCGTCTTCCTGCCCGGCGCGGCCCACAAACACCCGCAGCAGGGCATGGCCTGCGGGCGCGCGGTGGGGGAATTTGGTGGACGTCCAGGTGCAAGCCAGGGCCTCGCGCCCCTCGCGGCGGGGGATGACGTAACCGTAGCCGTCCAGCGGGCGGGCAAGGTCGGCTTCGCGGTAAGCCAGCGAAACCGTGGCGGTGGCAGTGTAAGGAATGCCGCGCAGGGCTTTGGCGGCGTCGGGGGCAAAAGATTCCACCAAATCGGCGGTGGCATAAGCGGGCGTCGCCAGCACCAGGCGCTCGGCAGTGAACTCCCCCGCGGCGGTGTGCAGACGAAAGCCGCCCGCGGGCAAGGGCTCCACAGCACTCACCAGCGTGGAAGTGAGCAGGCGCACGCCCGCGCGGCGCAGGAAGGCTTCCAGCGCCTCCACCATCTCGGCGAGGCCGGTTTCGGGGGTCAGAAATGCGCTGCGGGAGCCGGGGGCGCGCTTCCCCATTTTGCGGCGCATGGCCAACGCGCCTTTAACAAGGCCGCCGTATTTCTGTTCCAGGTCGCGCAGGTAGGGGAAGGTGGCGAGCAGGCTGAGGCGGTCGCCGTCGCCAGCGTAAATGCCGCTCATCAGGGGTTCAATCAGGTTTTCGTAAGCCGCGCGCCCCAATCGGCGGGTGACGAAGGCGCCCAGGCTTTCGTCGCCGTCGCCGCGCCGCGGGGGGATGAAGAAATCCAGCCCCATGCGGGCTTTTTGCGGCCAGGTGAGCAGGCGGGTGCGCGCCATCGGCGCAAAACGGGTGGGAATCATCATGGTCAGGCCATCAGGCAAAGGCTCCAGACGCCCCCGATGGAGCACGTAAGTCGCCCGCAGGTGCGGGTTGGTGCCGCGCAGGCGGTCTTCTATGCCCAGTTCGCGGCAGAGTTCCACAGCCCAGGGCTTGCTCGCGGCGAGGAAGGTATCGGGGCCGCCCTCCACCACAAAGCCATCGCGCCGCACGGTGGTGATTTTGCCGCCCAGGCGGGGTGCGGCTTCAAAGAGGGCAATTTGCCTACCCATCCCGTTTTCCGTTTTTGTATTTGGATTGGCTATACGAAACGCCTCGTAAGCCGCGGCCAAGCCAGCAATGCCACCGCCGACGATGGCGAGGGAGAAATCTACCGATTTCACAGATTTTGCGGAAGGCGATGTCACCAACTTACTCCTCGCAAGCATGGGGTATAATCAAAACATGGAGCATAAGAGCCCAGAAGCGATTAATTCTTTTTACCTCACAGCGCACGCGCAAATGCAAATGAAGCGCCGAGGTATCAAAGGAACGGAAGTGGCTCAAGTTTTGGCACAGCCTGAGCAAATCCTTCCGGCGCGAGAGGGGCGTTGGGTTTACCAATCCCGCCTCGTGCACGGAGAGCCACCACGATTATTTTTGCTGCGGGTTGTAGTTGAAGCAGAGCATGAAACGCCATGGGTGATTACGGCCTACTGGACAAGCCACATAGCCAAGTATATGGAGCCGTAGAAATGAAAGCGATTTACGATAAACAAACCGACACGCTCACAATTATTTTCTCCGATACCACCGTGGCAGAAAGCGACGAAGAAAAACCCGGCGTTATTTTAGACTACGATGCCGACGGAAATCTCATCGCACTGGAAATCCTCAATGCTTCCAGCCGAGTAGGGCACCCTTACCGAATGGAGTATCAAATCGTCCCGGCTGAAGCGTAAAACGAGCGAGCAAATCATGGAGGGGAGTCGTGGATTCTCCAGTTATAACAACGGTTACAAAAATGCTGGCGTCCCTGCCGCCGGAATTACAAAAGCGGGTGGAAAAGCACCTGCGGGAATACATCCAGGATCTGCTGGACGAGGCGCAATGGGACACCTTGTATGAAGCAAGTCGGGAACGTTTAGTAGCCGCAGCCCGTGAGGCCAAAGCCGAGTTTGCGGAGGGTAAAGCCGAACCGCTGGAACTTCACGGTTAGAAAGCAGCATTGGGGGGAATGACCAATTTCATTTCTCTGCGTAATCTGCGGTCAATTCATGCACCATCTCCACCACCGCGCGGGCGGCTTCTACCGGCGTGTCGGGCAGCAAACCGTGGCCGAGGTTGAAAATATGCCCCGCGCGGGGCGCACGGCGGAGCACATCCTGCACCTGCTCGCGCAACACATCCGGGGGCGCAAACAGGGCAATGGGGTCCAAATTGCCCTGCAGGGCCACGCCATCGCCCAAGCGGGTGTAGGCGCGGTCAAGGGGTTCGCGCCAGTCCACGCCGAGCACCGTGCCGCCAGCCTCGCGCATGGCTTCCAGCAGGTGCGCGGTGCCCGTGCCGAAGTGGATGACCGGCACGCCGGCGGCTTCCACTGCCTTGAGCACCCGCTGGGAATAGGGCAACACATAGCGGCGGTAGTCGGGCAGGCTGAGCGCCCCCACCCACGAATCAAAGAGTTGTACCGCCTGCGCGCCGGCTTCCACCTGCGCGGCGAGGTAAGCCGCCAACGTGTCGGCGAGTTTGCTCATCAAGGCGTCCCACGCATCCGGGGCGGCGTACATCATCTGCTTGGTGGTGCGGTAATGGCGCGAGGGGCCGCCTTCCACCATGTAGGAAGCCACGGTGAAGGGCGCGCCGGCGAAGCCGATGAGGGCCACATCGCGGCCTTCCAACGCCTGGCGCACCAGGCGCACGGTTTCCAGCACATGGCCCAGGTCGCTGTGGGGGTCGGGCACCCGCAGGCGGGCCACATCCTCGGCCGTGCGCACCGGCTCGTGAATCACCGGCCCCCTGCCGGGGACGAACTCCAGGCACAGGCCCATGGGCTCCACGGGGAGCAAAATGTCAGCGAAGAGGATGGCCGCGTCCACGCCGAGGGCATCCACTGGCTGCAGCGTGACCTCGGCGGCCACTTCGGGGCGGCGGGTGATTTCCAGCAGGCTATACTTCGCCCGCACGGCGCGGTATTCGGGCAAATAGCGCCCGGCCTGACGCATGAACCATACCGGCGTGGCGTCCACCGGCAGGCGGGCGCAGGCGCGGAGGAAGCGGGAGGTGGGAGTTGCACTGAAAGGTAGGGTCATGTATAATCCTTACAGAGGCATCAAACGGAGTTCAGGGCTATGAAAACAGCAGAGCAAGACCTTAACCAAGTCATAGAGGAAGTCAAACAAACACCAGCGGAATACTGGCCTGCGTTGGCGCAACTAATCCGCGTGTTCCGAGAAGCCGTGGTGCTGGAACCTGCAGAGGCCACTTTCCGTCGGGGGTGGCAAGAAGCCATTCAAGGCCAAGTGCAAGACCTGAGCACGCTTTGGGATGGCATAGATGCCGACTAAGGCCAAACGCACCGTAGGCTACACTTTAGAATTCAAAAGGAACTTACGGGCGCTGAGTCACCGCTACCGCCGCATTAAAGCAGACATAGAACCCATCATCACCAGAATTCAAAAAGGGGAGACACCCGGCGTGCGTGTTCCGGGAACACGCTTTGTTGTTTTCAAAGTGCGAGCGCGAAACTCGGATGCCCGCAAAGGCAAAAGCGGCGGCTATCGCATCATCTACTATTTGCCCTCGGCGACGGAAGCGGTGTTGGTCACCATTTACTCCAAATCCGACCAGGGGGACATCTCACCGCAACGCATCAGGCAGATCATTGAAGCCAATTCCCAACGATAGTCTCTAACGATAGTCTCTAAAAAGCGGTGCGTGCTGGTTGGTTGGTTGCCATGAAGAAAAGATCAGCAAACAACGAACTGCGCGAAGAATACGACCTCAAGTCCTTGCTAAAAGAGGGTGTGCGCGGCAAGTATGCTCGGCAATATCAGGAAGGCAGCAACGTGGTCGTCTTAGACCCAGATGTCGCTACCGCATTCCCTACCAGCGAGGCCGTTAACGAAGCCCTGCGCCTTGCCATGCGCTTGGCTCGTCTCTCACTATCAGGGAAATGACCACTTCACGGCGAAAACTCACAGCAACTTTTGAACGCTCCGGCGACTGGTGGATTGGATACGTAGAAGAGTTGCCCGGAGCAAACACCCAAGGGCGTACACTGGAAGAGGCTCGCGAAAACCTGCGGGAAGCCATCCAACTCATTCAGGAATCTTCCCTCAACCCTCCGAAGAAGCCTCCTTGCCAAAAATAATCTCGCGCACCTGGGGCGTCAGGCCTTCTGGCGCGTATTCCCCGCGCTTGATGGCTTCAGCCACCAGCACACACGCCGGGTCGCTGGCTAAGTAATCGCCGAAAACGCCGTAGGCCCGCCCGCGCTGGCCGCCGCATACATCGCGGTAAGGGCATGTGCGGCAGGGGCCTTTGAGTTTGTCGGGGTCGCGCAAATCGCGGAACAAGGGGGCGTTGCGGTACACGTCCACCACATTGTCCTTACGCACATTGCCCGCCGAAACCGGCAGGAAGCCCGAAGGCATGATTTCGCCCAGGTGGGAGATGAACAGGAAGCCGTTGCCGTCGTTCACGCCCTTGGTGGGGCGGTTGAGGCCGTCGGCGTACTGAAAGCCCGCGCCCTGGAAGGTGATGGGCTTGCCCTCACCCACCTCGGCTTTGCGGCGCTCAATGCTCACCCGCCGGTACATCGGCGCAGCGGTGCCTTTGATGTCAAAGGGGGCATCTTTGGAAAGGTCATACAGCCAGTTGAACACCCGCTCGTGCTCCTGCGCGGAAACCATCCATTCTGCCTGTGCCCTGCCCGTAGGCACCAGGAAGAACACCGACCACTGCACAGCGCCCACTTCCTCAATGAACGGCACCATGTCGGGGAGCAAGTCCACGTTGAACCTGGTCACGGTGGTGTTGACCTGCACGCTCAACCCCACCTCGTGGGCGTTGTGCAGGATGTTCATGGTGCGCTGCCAGGAACCCGCTACGCCGCGAAAATCATCGTGCACCGCGGGCGTCGGGGCGTCCAGGCTGAGGGCAATGCGGCGGATGCCGGCTTCCCTGGCCTTGCGCAGCCGCTTGACCGTGGGCAGCGCCGTGGCCGTGGGGGTCAGGGAGCAACGTAAGCCCTTTTCGGTGGCGTAAGCGATGAGGTCGAACAGGTCAGGCCGCATCATGGGGTCGCCGCCGGTAAAAATGAGGATGGGATGCCCGAATTCAGTCATCTGGTCAATCAGGCGGAACCCCTCCTCGGTGGTCAATTCCAGGGGGTGGCGCTGGGGCTGGGCGTTGGCGCGGCAGTGCTTGCAGGCGTAGGCGCAGGCGTGGGTGATCTCCCAGGCGATGGTGAAGGGGGCATGGTTGAAATCCACCTCGCCGTAGCGCCGGTCGTGGGTGCGCCGCTCACGGGCGGCTTCGGGGGAAAGGTTAGCGTAGGGGTCTTTGGATACGGTCATTCCTCACTCCGTAAAACAACGGTGAGAAACCACCGATTTCACAGATTACACAGAAAAAATCTGCGCAAATCTGTGTAATCTGTGGTTTCATTTCAACCACCGCGCCGCATCTTTGGCATGGTAGGTCAAAATCAAATCCGCGCCGGCGCGCTTGATGGCCGTCAGGGCTTCCAGCACCACGCGGCGCTCGTCCAGCCAGCCGTTAGCCGCGGCGGCTTTAATCATGCTGTATTCGCCGCTGACGTTGTAAGCCGCCAGCGGCACCTCGGGGAAAGCATCCTTCACGCGGCGAATCACATCCAGATAAGGCAGCGCGGGCTTGACCATCAGCATATCCGCGCCCTCGGCAATGTCAATGGCCGCTTCCTTCAGTGCCTCGGCCGCGTTGGCCGGGTCCATCTGGTGCGTACTGCGGTCGCCAAACTTCGGGGGGGACTCAGCAGCATCGCGGAAGGGCCCGTAAAAGCCCGAAGCGTACTTCACCGCATACGACAAAATGGGGATGTGCTCAAACTGCGCCTCATCCAGCGCCCGGCGGATGGCCTGCACCATGCCGTCCATCATCCCGCTGGGGGCCACAATGTCCGCGCCCGCCTCGGCGTGGGAAACCGCCACCTTGCCGATGACTTCCAGCGTAGGGTCGTTGAGCACGTAGCCTTCCGGCAGATGGGGGTGGGGTCGCGGGTCGCCGACGTTAAGCAGGCCGCAATGCCCGTGGTCGGTGTATTCACACATGCACACATCGGTCACGACAACCAGTTCCGGCACAGCCTGCTTGATCGCTCGCACCGCCTGCTGCACAATGCCTTCCAGGGCAAAATTTTCCAGCCCCATGGGGTCCTTTTCGGCGGGGATGCCGAACAAAATCACCGCGGGGATGCCCAGGGAAGCCGCTTCCTCGGCTTCGGCGGCGAGTTGGTCAACGGAAAGCTGGAACACGCCGGGCATGGAAGGCACTTCGCGGCGGATGCCTTTGCCGTGGCGGACGAAAAGGGGGTAGATGAAATCCCGCGGGTTGAGTTCGGTTTCGCGCACCATCGCCCGCAAGGCCGGCGTGTGGCGCAGGCGCCGCGGGCGGCTGGTGGGGAAGAGGGGGAATTTCGCCATGGTTGCCTCCTAAAACAAAATCCACCGATTTCACCGATTACACAGATTTTTCTTTTTTCGGTGAAAATCGGTGTAATCTGTGGATGGCTTCTACCAGCCCTTCGGCGGTGTAAGGTTTTGCCACGGCAGCGACAGCGAAACCGAGGTCGCGGGCGGCTTGGGCGGTGATGGGACCGATGCAGACCACCTGCGGGCTGCGGGGGAGCGCGAGGGGGTTCAAACCGGCCTCGCGGGTCAGCGTTACAAAGTTGCGGGCGGTGGACGGGCTGGTGAAGGTGATGAAGTCCACGCCGCGGCGCAACGCGGCCAGCCCTGCGGGGTCGGGTTCGGCGGGCACGGTGTCGTAAACGGGCACTTCGTGGGCTTCGCCGCCGCGGGCGGCAATCATTTCCGTCAAGGTGGGGCGGGCTTGCAGGGCGCGCAGGAGCAAAACCCGCCTGCCGTGCACCTCGCCCAGGCCGGGCAGGATGGCCTCGGCCACATACTCCGGCGGCACGAAGGCGGGCTCCACCCCGCGGCGGCGCAGGGCTTCGGCCGTTTTGGGGCCGATGGCTGCCACGCGGGCCCGGCGCAGCCCCTCGGCCACGCCCAGCGCCTCCGCCCGCTCCCACACAAAGCGCACGCCGTTGACGCTGGTCAAAATCACCCAATCGTAAGCGGGCAAGCCGCGCAGGACTTCTTCCAGCACCGGGTTGGGCACAATGGGGCGGATGGCGATGGTGGGGAAAAACACTGGCGTCAGCCCGCGGGCGCGCAGCATCGCGGCCAGCGGCTCGGCCTGATGGGCAGGGCGGGTGATGAGGACGAGGGGGGAAGGATTCATGGAAGCCATTGGTAAAGAATCGCGAATTAGGAATTGCGAATTGCGCCATTCGCAACTCGCAATTCGCAATTTACACCATCCACCTCCGCGCTCCCTCCCCCACCGCGCGTTCCGCCAACGCCTGCCCTAACACGTAGGGGGCATCGCCCACGGCTTCGCCGCGCCAAAAGCCCTGGCCTGTGGGGGAACCCACGAAGCCGCGCAGGCGCATTTTGCCATCGGGGAGGGGGACGGCATAAGCGGCTACGGGGACGGCGCAGCCGCCACCCAGGGCGCTGAGGAAGGCGCGCTCGGCGGTCACGGCGGCGCGGGTGGCGGGGTCGTCCATGGCGGCAAGCAGGGCGAGGGTGGCTTTGTCGTCGGCGCGGCACTGCACGGCCAGCGCGCCCTGGCCGGGGGCGGGGAGCATGATTTCCAGCGGAAGCCATTGGCTGACGTGCTCAGCCAACTCAAGGCGCACCAGCCCCGCGCCCGCCAGCACCACCGCGTCGTACTGGCCCGCCAGAGCCTTGCGGACGCGCGTATCCACATTGCCGCGCAGGGGACGAATGTGTAAATCGGGGCGCACGGCAAGCAATTGCGCCGCCCGCCGCAGGCTGGACGTCCCCACCACGGCACCTTGCGGCAGGGTTTCCAGCGTGTAGCCGCGGGCGGAAACCAGCGCATCGCGCACTTCGGCGCGCGGCGGCACCGCGCCCACGGTCAAACCGGCGGGCATCTCCGTGGGCAAATCCTTGAGGGAATGCACCGCCGCATCTACCCGGCCGCTCAAGAGCGCGGCTTCCAGTTCCTGCGTAAACAGCCCCTTGCCGCCGATTTCGGGCAGGGGGCGGTCCAGCACTTTATCGCCGCGGGTGGTGATGACTTCCTCGCGGCAGCGCAGGCCGGGATGGGCGCTTTCCAGCGCGCGGGCAACCCACTGGGTTTGCCAGCGGGCTAAGGCGGAGGGGCGGGTGGCGAAGGTTAGTCGCATAGTCGTGTAGCCAGATACTCAGTTGGTGGAAATGCCGAAAAGTCGGCGGGCGATGGCCGCGGTTTCAGCGCCGCGGGGGCCTTGCGCGGCTTCCTTCAAGGCCACAGTTGGGGGGTGCAGCAGTTTGTTCACAATGGCCTGCGTCAGGGCTTCCAGGCGCATCCGTTCCTCTTCCGTGAGATCGGGCATTTTGCGGAGCGTTTTTTCCAGTTCGGCGCGTCGCACGGCCTCGGCCTGGGAACGCAAGGCGCGGATGATGGGCACAACCTCCAGCGTTTGGAGATACGCCACAAAAGCGGCCACTTCTTCTTCCACAATGGCTTCCACTTGAGGCACTGCCTGCCGTCGGGAAGCCAGTGCATCTTCCAGGTGCTCTTGCAAGGCATCCAGGTCATACAGGCGGACGCCGGGCAACGCCCCTGCTTCGGGTTCCACATCACGCGGCACGGCAATATCCAGCAACACCACGGGACGGTGGGGGCGCGCGGCCAGCGCTTCGCGCAGGTGGCGGACTTCAACGAGGGTGTGCGGCGCGCCGGTGGAGGCCAGCACAATGTCAGCCCAGGCAAGGGAGGGCACTAAAGCCTCAAAAGTCGTGGCCTGGCCGCCCCAGCGGGAAGCCAGCGTTTTGGCTTTGCCCAGCGTTCGGTTCATCACCCGGATGTGGGAAACCCCGCGCACGCGCAAGGCTTCCACCGCCTGCTCGGCCATTTCACCGGCGCCCAGCACCAGCACACGCGCCGAGGGCAAATCCTCTACCACCTGGGCAGCAAGATGCACCGCCATCGTCGCCACCGAGGCAGGATTATGGCTGATGGCGGTTTCGGTGCGCGCCCGCTTGCCCGTGTGCACCGCGGCCTGGAAAAGCCGCCCAAGCACCGCCCGCACCGTTCCCTGGCCGCGGGCCAGTTCCCACGCCCGCGTGACCTGCCCCAAAATCTGCGGCTCACCCAGCACCAGCGAATCCAGCCCACTGGCTACGCGAAAAAGATGCGCTACCGCGTCTCGGTCGCGGTAGCGATAGAGGTGAGGGCGAAGCACATCTGCGGGGATGCCGCGGGCATCGGCGAGGAAGGCTTCCAGCGTGTCGAAATTTTCTGTGGGCGAAACCGCGTAAACTTCCGTTCGGTTACAAGTGGAAAGGATGACCATTTCGGCCACCCCGGCAGGGCGGCTGCCGTTGGTGCCGCACCCCAAACGCGCCAGCGCAGCACGCACGTCTTCTTCCGAAAAAGCCACTTGCTCCCGCAGAGCAAGGTCGGCCGTGCGATGATTGAGGCCCAAGCAATGGATGATTGGCACGACGCACCTCAGACACTGGAATAAGCCATGCGTCGTTACTATACTCCCCCCCTGCCGTGCCTGCCAGACAAGTATCCGCAGTCTCTACTAAAGCAAAGATTAAAAACGCTCACTCGCCCCCACAAGCCGGCGGCCGCGGCTTCGGAAAAGGTCAGGAGGCCGTCAAACGCCCCTGTTCCACACGCCACACCGTGCTCTGCGCCACAAAAGCGGGGGAAAACAAATGCAGGTCGGTGGTGGTGAGAAGCACTTGCTCGGCTTCGGCGAGATAGGCTTGCAAATCTACCCGCCGGCGGGCATCAAGTTCGGCCAGAATTTCATCAAGCAGCAAGACAGGCCGTTGGCCGGTTTGGGCTGTCATCCACGCCATTTCTGCCATTTTGAGGGAAAGCAATGCCGTGCGGATTTGCCCCCGCGAGCCATACAGGCCCAAATCCAGTTTGCCATCCAGAAAGCGGAAATCGTCGCGATGGGGGCCCACGGTGGTCATGCCGCGGGCAACCTCTTCAGCGCGCCGCTGACGCAAGGCTCCCTGCAGGCCGCTTTCCAGCGTCTCCGGTGAAAGGGCAGCCAGCGCCTCGTTATCGGTGGCCGCCAGCAGCCGTCCCTCCGACAAGGGGTCGTAAGCCGGAACATAGTGCAGGCGCAAATTTTCCAGGTTTTGCGTCAGGCGCCAGTGCACCTGGCGGGCCTGCCGGGCCAGCGCCGCCAGCGCCCGGCTGCGGGCAACCATCAGGGCAGCGCCGTGATGCGCCAGCCGTGTTTCCCAATAGGTCAGTTGCTCCCAATCGCCGCCCTGCTCGGCCAGCATTTTGAGCAAAGCATTGCGCTGGGTGAGCGCCTGCGTATATTCGTTGAGCGCCTGAATGTAACCGGGCTGCACTTGCGAAAGCAGCATGTTGAGGTAACGGCGGCGGCTTTCGGGCGCGCCGGTGATCATTTCGGTCATCTGCGGCAAAAACAGCACGGCGTTGAACACCCCCAAAGCCTCCGCCAGTTTCTTTTTGAGGCCGTCCAGCAGCACTTCCCGCCGCAACCGGAAGCCGTTGCCGTTGGCTTCCAAAATCAGGCGCACTTCCAAAGTGTGCGGTGCGGGCTCGCCTTCCCGTCGGAATTCTGCCACAATGCGCCCGACGGCGGGGTAGCCGAGGCGCCGGGCGGCGAAATTCACCAGTTCGCGGTCGTGGCGGGTGTGGAAAGAAGCCAGCGTGGCCAGGTAATAGACCGCCTCAAGCAGGCTGGTTTTGCCCTGGGCGTTCCCGCCCACCAGCAAAAGGGCACCTTCAGGAAGCGTTTCATCAAGGCGCACATAATTGCGAAAATTTTGCAGGGCAAGCCGCAACAAGCGCATAGGGGGAATGATCCGGAAAGGGCGTGAAAAGCGCTGCCAGGGGCAGCCCGTGGCAGCGCGACAAAATCGGGGGCAACGTCCGCCGTCAAACGCGGTCCATCTCGGCGGCTTCAGCGGGCGAAACGCGTTCAATGCGGGCAGCGCGGTCGGTGAAAAGCACGCCGTTCAGGTGATCAATTTCGTGCTGGAAGATCCTCGCCAGCCACCCCGAGGGGCGCAAAGAAAACGGCCTGCCGCGGCGGTCCACACCACGCACTTCCACCGTGAGCGCACGCTCCACCTCACCCACAATGCCGGGGATGGAAAGGCAGCCTTCCACACCCACCTCGGTGGCTTTGGAAAAGGCCACAATTTCAGGGTTAACCACCGCGTACAGTTGGTGAGGGATGCCTGCTTCCGGGTCTTCGTATTCCACCACAATAACCCGCCGCGAAACACCGACCTGCGGTGCAGCAAGCCCCACCCCCGGCGCGGCGCGCATGGTATCAATCATATCGTCAATGAGTTTTTGCAAATCCGGGCCGAAATCGGTAACGCGGGCGGCTTTGCGGCGCAGCACCGGCTGCGGAATCGTAACAATCGTACGGACAGTCATGGAACCTCCTCGGGCAAATTATACCCCACTTTCCGGCTCTTCCGGCACAGGCCGAATGCCCTCGTCTTTGGTAATATCATAAAAAGCCTTCAACAGCCGCAGCATATGGTCGCTTTCGCGCTGGGTATCGGCGGCTTCTTTCTGCCGGCGGCGGCGCTCCATATACCGAAAAATTTCCTGTTGCACCATATCGGGGCGCGCCACCCCCTCAAAAACCATCGTGGTCGTGCCGACATGGATGGTTACATTGCCGAAGTTAAACACCCAGCCGAGGAAGCCCCGGCGCTGGTAGGTCATGTTTTCAATGCTTTCCAGCGGTGCCGACTGTTTGTTTTCCGACCCCAGGGGTTTGCGGTAAATATCAACGATGTGTTCAGGCGTAATCTGGTAAACGTCATTGCTCCAGTCCCACACTTGATACCCAAACAAGCCGATTAACGGCACGCCCACTAAAACGGCCACACTCCACCACAATTTGCCGCTAATGCCCGCCGGAAGCAGCACCCATCCTGCGAGCGCCCCCCCCCACCACAGGCAGCATAGCAGGCCCTGCAAACCGCCGCGTTGCAACAACAAAAACCAATGCTTGCGGTAAGTGATGGTGCCGCCTTCTTCCACCCGCTGCTTGAGCCAGCGTGTGTATCGGCGAAAAGTGCGCAGCAGCCACCCTT
>JALUXH010000098.1 GCA_027019065.1 Anaerolineales bacterium | reverse complement strand
ACGGCCTGCCGTTGCCGCGCGGCCACGCCAGCCGCCCGCTGCGGCGGCCGGGCGCCGCCCCGCCCCCCGCCCCTCCCCCGGCGCCGCCGCCCGAAGCCGCTCCCCCCGCCCCGCCGCGCGTGCCCTTCTGGCGGCGCTCCCTCGGCTGTGCCCTGCGCGCTTTCCTGGCCGTCACCTTTTTGATCGTGTTCGTGGGCGCCGCACTGGCGGCTTTTGGGGTGTACAAGTATTACAGCATCGCCGCCACCCTCCCCGGCGTGGAAGACCTCAAAAACCGGGCTTCCCACTTTGAAACCACCCGCATCCTTGACCGCAACGGCGACGTCCTCTACGAAATCCTCGACCCCCACGCCGGGCGGCGCACTTACGTGCCGCTGGACAAAATCTCGCCTTACATGGTCGCCGCCACCCTGGCCACCGAAGACAAACACTTCTACGAGCACCCGGGGGTGGATTTCTGGGCGGTGGCGCGCGCTTTCTGGCAAAACTACACCACCGGCGAGGTGGTTTCCGGCGCGTCCACCATCACCCAGCAACTGGCGCGCGCCTTGCTGCTTTCCCCCCAGGAACGCAGCCAGCGCACCTACCGCCGCAAACTGCGGGAAGCCATCCTCGCGATGGAAATCACCCGCCGCTATTCCAAAGACGAAATTCTGGAACTCTACCTCAACGAAGTCTATTACGGCAACCTCGCCTATGGCGTGGAGGCGGCGGCGGAGACTTATTTCCACACCACGGCCGAGAAACTGACCCTCGCCCAGGCCGCCTTCCTGGCCGGGCTGCCCCAGGCGCCCGCAGTGTACGACCCCTACACCAACCGCGCGGCCGCCATGCAGCGTTACAGGCAGGTGCTCGGGCTGATATACCAGGCCAGCCAGGAGCAAAACTGCATTCAGGTCGGCAACAGCGCCCATCCGGTGTGCGTGGGGCAAGATGACATCATCCAGGCGCTGCAAGACATGGAAGCCTACAAATTCCCGCCGCCCGAAATTCCCCTGCGTTTTCCGCATTGGGTGAACTACATCCGCTCGCTGCTGGAACAGCGCTACGACCCCCAGACCATTTACCGCTCGGGCTTTACGGTTTACACTACCTTAGACCCCGCCATGCAGCGCAAGGCGCAGGACATCGTGAGCCGGCAGGTGGCGTCGCTGGCCGCCAAGCATGTAACCGACGGGGCGCTGGTGGCCATTCGCCCCAGCACGGGCGAAATTCTGGCGATGGTGGGCTCGGCCGATTTCTACAACGAAGCCATCCACGGGCAAATCAACATGGCGCTGGCCCCGCGGCAGCCGGGGTCTTCCATCAAACCTTACACTTACCTGGCCGCTTTTGAAAAAGGCTGGACGCCTGCCACCCTGATCTGGGATGTGCCCAGCGAGTTCCCGCCTTCCGGCAACCCCAACGACCCCCATCCGCCCTACAAGCCGGTCAACTACGACCACCGCTTCCACGGGCCTGTGACCGTGCGCACCGCGTTAGCCAACTCGTTCAACATTCCGGCCGTCAAAACGCTGCAGTTCGTGGGCATCTACGACGACCCGAAAACCCCCCAGAAAGACGGCCTGATCGGCATGGCCGAGCGGCTGGGCATCACCACCCTGACCCGCAAAAACTACGGGCTTTCCCTCACGCTGGGCGGCGGCGAAGTCACGCTGCTGGAACACACCGCCGCTTATGCCGTCCTGGCCAACGGGGGCAAGCGGGTGCCGCCGGTCGCCATCACCCGCATTGTGGACTACCGCGGCAAAACGGTCTATGAATACACCCCGCCCGCGGGGGTGCAGGTCGTGCGGCCGGAGCACGCCTACCTCATCACCTCCATCCTTTCCGACAACCAGGCCCGCGCCTGGGAATTCGGCCTCAACTCACCGCTCCATTTGCCCTTCCCCGCGGCAGCGAAAACCGGCACCACCAACGACTTCCGCGACAACTGGACGATGGGCTACACGCCCGACATCGCCGTGGGCGTGTGGGTGGGGAATGCCGACAACAGCCCGATGATCAACAGCACCGGCCTGACGGGCGCGGCGCCCATCTGGTCGGCGTTCATGCAATATGCCGAAAACCACCTCACCCACGGCCACCCCACGCCCTTCGTGCGCCCCTCGGGCATCGTGGATTACGTCATCTGCGCGGTCTCCGGCGCACAGCCTTCCAAATGGTGCCCCCGGCAGCGCACAGAAATTTTCGCCTACGACCAGCCGCCGCTGCCGCCTTCCGAAGATTTGTGGAAGCCGGCGCGCATTGACACCTGGACCCAACTGGCCGAATCCGACGCCTGCAACCCCCACGGCCTCTATGCCCGCGAATGGTTGACGGCCAATGTGAGCGATCCGTGGGCGCGCCAATGGCTGCGGGAAAGCAAAGCCGGACGCGCCTGGGCCGAGAAGATGGGCTTCAAAAACCCCGTGATTTTCACCCCCCGGCGCGCCTGCAGCGCCTCGGACCCGCGCCCGCTACTCAGCTTCGTCTTCCCGCACGATGGCTCGGTGATTACCGACCCCGCGGTAGACATCGTGGTGCAGGCCAACGCCAGCCGCAATTTCAAAGACTTCCGGGTGGAAGTCCGCCGCCCCGGCGAAAAACACTGGCACGTGCTCTATTCCAGCGCTCAGCCGGTGCCCATGCCCGAAAAAGTCACCACCTGGAACATCTTAGACACCTGGGGCGACGAAGGCCCGCCAGCCGGCGAGGTCATTCTGGAAATGTACATGCACAGCACAGAGGGCGACCTGAACTACGCCATCCGCCAGATTCACGTCACCCTGGCCGTGCCCACCCCCACCCCCACACCCACGCTTACCCCCACGCCCACGGCCACCCCCACGGCTTCGCCCACACCGACGCCCACGGCCACCCCTTCC
>JALUXH010000097.1 GCA_027019065.1 Anaerolineales bacterium | reverse complement strand
CGGTTTCGTGTAGTCAATATCGGCGCAGGAAGCCGTGCCGTGTGCCGAGGAGCCATAGAGGTGGTAGCCGTGGCTTTGCGCCCAGGCCAGAAAGGCTTCCCACGAGGTTTGCACCACGGGAAGCCAGAAAAGCGCTCCCATGCTGGCGCGGACCGCGGCGGGGTGGTAAGGGTCTGCGCCGCCTTCCAGTAACACGAGGGCGTGGGCGCCCGCGGCGTCAATCGTCCGCAAAAGCGTGCCGATGTTGCCGGGGTTTTGCGGGGCGATGACGGCCACCACCCACGGATGGCGGCGGGGCGTCAGGGCTTCCAGCGGTGTGGCCCGCATGGGGAAAACGGCCAGCAGCCCCTGGCTGTGTTCGCGCGGCGAGAGGCTGTCAAGCACCTCGCCGGTGGTGGCATACACGGCGCAGCGTTTTTCCGCTTCGGCGACTATCCGGCGGCCAAAGGCGCTGGTGAGGCGCTCGGGCGCCCAAAGCAGGAAATCCATAGCCGCATTGGCTTCCAGGGCTGCCCCCACGTGGCGCAGCCCTTCGGCGATGAAAAGGCCGTGTTTTCTCCGCCCTTGCCGGGTGAGCAGCCGACGCGCCAGTTTGACTTTGGGGTTGTGGCGGCTTTGAATCGTTGGCATGTTTTTTGGCCGGATTATGCGCTGAAAAGAACCTGTTTCATCAGAAAACGCTGGATGCTTTTGTACAGGTCTTCCAGCGTTTCGGGTTTGCGGAAGCCGTGCCCCTCGCCTGCGTAGGTTTTGTAGATGTGCGGCCCGCCGCGGCGGCGCAGGGCTTCTACAATGCTTTCGGACTGATTCGGCGGCACCACTTTGTCTTCCAGCCCCTGGAAAACGGCGATGGGGTCGCGGATTTTGTCGGCGTGGAAGACGGGCGACCACGCGTGGTATTTTTCCGCCGCGGCGGGCAGTTCGCCCACCAGCGTGGCGGTGTAGCGGCGCTCAAACTTGTGGGTGTCCATATCCAGCGCGAACAGGTCGCTGACGCCGTAGAGGTCAATGCCGGCTTTGTAAACGCCCGGATGCTGTGCCAGCACGTTGAGCACGGTGTAGCCGCCCGCGCTGCCGCCCATGATGACCAACCGCTTGGGGTCGGCAAGGCCGCGCTCGGCAAGCACCCGTGCCAGCGTTACCGCGTCTTCCACATCGGCCTGCCCCCAGCGCCCCCGCAGGGCGAGCATGTACTTCCGCCCGTAGCCGGTGGAGCCGCGGTAGTTGAGCTCCACATACGCATAGCCGCGGCTGGCGAAAAAGGCGGCTTGGGCGTTGAACGAGGCGGTGCGCTGGGAAGTGGGCCCGCCGTGGATGCTCACAATGGCGGGCGGCGGCGTTTCCTGCCGCCATGCCGCGGGCACCGGCGCATAGTAAAGTGCGTGCACGGTCAGCCCGTCTTCGGCCTGCCAACGGATGTCTTCGGGGACGGGCAGGTGCTCGGCGGGGATGTTTTCGGGGGCGCTGCGGGCGCGGGTTTCCCACGCGCCGGTTTTTACATCCCACACCGCCACCCGCTCGGGAATTTGCGGCGATGAGGCGAGGAAGGCCACGCGTTTGCCGTCGGGCGCGGCGGCAGGCGCGCGCAGCCAAGTGTAAGGCGCAGGGTCAACCTCCGCCACCTTCCCCGTGGGCACATCCACCAGCAGGATTTTGGCAAAGCCGAGGTGGTTTTCCAGCGCGACGATGCGGCCGGGGCCGAGCCATGCGAACGCGCGCAAGCCCTGCACCCACGCAGGCGGAATCATCAGCCGGCCGCGCACCAGGGCGCGGGTTTCGCCGCTTTGCAGGTCGTAGAGGTAAAGGGTATCGCGGTCGCCGTCCTGAAGCATGTAGGCGAGGTAGCGTCCGTCGGGCGAAAATGCGGGCTGGAAGGCGGGCGTTTCGGCGTCGCCGGCGAGGTGTTGGGGGTTGCGCAGTTGCTCGCCGTCCCATTCGGCTAACATCAGGCGGCTGCCGTCCCACGGCATTTGCGGGAAATCCCATTCCACCCACGCCAGAAAGCGGCTTTCGGGGTGCCAGGCGGGCTGCATGTAGAAATCCGCGCCCTGCGCGGCGCGCTGCGGCCATTGCGCGCCGTCGGCGGGCGCGATGGCGAGCACGTCGGTATCTTCGTAGGTGTGGACGAAAGCCACCCACTGCCCATCGGGGGAAACCGCGGGCGAAGCCGCGCCGCCGAACGCGGGCGTGATGGCCTGCGGCAGGCCGGTTTGCAGGGGCTGGCGGTGCAGGCGCCCCTCGGCGACAAACACGGCGAAATCGCGCCCCGTGTGGAACTCGCCGCCGCCGTAACCCACGCCAGGCCGCAGGCTGATGGTGCGGCACATTTCGCGGGGCGCGTCGCCTGCGCGTTGGGCGACGAGGGTGGTGCGCGGCCCGCGACCTTCCGCCCAGAGCAGGGTGCCGTCAGGCGCCCACTGGACGTCGTTGAAGCGGTAGAAATTGGCGAGCATTTTCGCCGAAAACGGTGAAGGCCAGAGGCCGTAGGGATGGGGAGTCATGGCATACCTCTTGTTGGTTGTGCGATTGGCGGGTGAAAACGAAAACCACAGAGGACACAGAAGCCCCCGGAAGACACAGAAATTCTAATTCGTATTGACCGTTTCTCCGGAGTGTGGCATTTTCTCTGCGTCTTTGCCTCCTTCGCGTCTTTGCGTTATTCTGTGTTTTCTGCGGCTTTTAGCGCCGTTTTCATAGCCAGCGCGGCTTCGGCGGCTTTGTCGGCCGCGAGGGGCAGCAACGGCGGGCGCACAGCCCATTCGGGGAAGTCGTACAGGCTGTGCAGCAGCGCCTTCACGGTTGGGGCAAACGGCGGGAAGGCTTCCAGCGCGTCGCGCGCCGCGTTGAGCGTGGCTTGCGCGGCGGCGTTGGCTTCCCCTCGCC
>JALUXH010000096.1 GCA_027019065.1 Anaerolineales bacterium | reverse complement strand
GTCCTGGCGGGCTTTCCCGGCTTCTTCCGCCTGCCGTTGCAAATGGGCCAGCGCTTCGCGCAGTTTGGCTTCTTCGGCCTGGATGGCGCGCAGCAGGGGCTGGCGCGCTTCGTCCAGGGCGTGGAACTTTTCGGCCTGGGTTTCCCAGCGGGCCAGTTCGTCGCGGGCGCGCTGCCAGGTTTCGTAGGCGGCGCGGATGGCGTCTTCCCGCGCCAGCAGGGCGTTCAGTTTGTCGTGTTCGGTTTCCCGCTCGGCGAGGCGGGCGGTGAGGTCGGTCAGGCTGGCTTCCAGCCGCCGGGTTTGGGCTTCCAGTTCGCCGACCAGCAGGCGCTGTTGTTCCAATGCGGCCTGGGCGCGGGCGTGTTCCCGCAGCAGGGCTTCCTGGGCGGCGGCGGCTTCGGTGAGGCGGGTGATGTCGGCTTCCACTTCTTTCAACTGGGCGGCAATGTCGGTTTCGTGGGCAATTTCGGCGCGCATTTCGGCCATCCGGCCGTCAAGGCGTTCAATTTCGGCCTGGGCGGCGCGGCGGCGTTCGGCGGCTGCTTCGCGGTAGGTTTCCCACACTTCTAACCCCAGGATGCGCCCCAAAACTTCCTTGCGTTTGCCGGGACGCTCGCGCGAAAATTTGTCGGCTTCGCCCTGCAGGAAAAACGAGGCATGGATGAAGGTGTCGTAGTCCATGCGCAGGGTTTCTTCAATGCGCGCCTGGGTTTCCCGCACGCTGGCTGCGGTGAGGGGTTTCCAGGTGCCGTCGGGGCGGCGCAACTGGAATTCCAGGGTGGTGCTCTTGCCGCGGGTGCGCGTGCGCTGGACCTGGTAGATGTTGCCTTCGTAGGCAAATTCCAGCGTTACCGAGGCGGTGGGTTTGGAAGCAGCGGTGTTGATGACGCCGTCGCCGCGCTGGCGAGCCTGGCCGAACAGCGCCCAGGTCATCGCGTCCAGCAGGGTGGATTTCCCGGCGCCGTTGGGGCCGCTGATGCAGGCCAGGGTGAGGGGGGTAAAATCCACCGTGACGGCATCGCGGTAGGAGAGGAAGCCGGAGAGGGTGAGTTTGCGGGGAATCATGGCATCCGAGGGAGGGAAGGGGAAGCCGCGCCGGTGGGCGGGGCCGAAACGGAGAGGCTTTGGGAAGATTATAGCGCATCTTGCCCCTGAGCACTGAGATTGGGGGAAATGACGCGGGGCAGCGGTAACGCCCGGGGGTAGTTTGGGCGGCTTGCGGTCAATGGCAAAAGGGCGGTGATTACCCAGATCTCTCCCCACCCCCGCCCCGCCGGGGCCTCCCCCTCCCCTCCCTTACAAAGGGAGGGGAGGGGGAAAAGCCGCCGCAGGCGGCTTGGGGGAGGGGTGAGATCACCCTTCTTCCGAGTTTTGGGTAATCACCAGCAAAAGGGCGAGGCAGCATGCCTCGCCCTGGCGGGTGGGGTGCACATTGCCTCTACGCGGGGTTTTCTCTGCTCAGGATGCCCCGCAGGGCGGCGAGGTGGGCTTCGAAAGCCAGGCGGCCCTGGGGTGTGATGGCGACGTAGGTGCGCGGCTTGCGCCCGACAAAGGTTTTGCGGACGGCCACGTAGCCGGCGTCTTCCAGTTTGCGCAGGTGCGCGCCGAGGTTGCCGTCGGTGGTTTCCAGGGAATCCCGCAAGGTGCTGAAATCTATCTCGGCTTCCGGCGGCAGGGCATGAAGGGCTGCCATAATCTGCAGCCTGACCCTCTGGTGGATGAGTTCGTTGAAGCCTTCCATGGCTCACCTCCAGGCCTGATGCATGTAGATGCCGCTTGCTAACATCCCCAGCCCTACCAGAGCCATCACGAAGTTGAACCCCGCAGGCCAGAGGTAGTAGGCTGCCAGCGTGCAAACGGTGATCACCAAACCAAGCCCGCCCAAGAGGGTGCTCCGCGCCCAGATAGCCAGCACCACATAGGCGAACATGGCCAGGGTGGTTACCAGCACGCCGACCTGGAAGGCGCTTTGCGGCCGGGCGAGGGACACGATGAGGCCGCCGTAGACCAGCCAGGCCAGCCAGAAAAGCCCCATTTGCGCGCCGTGCCGTACGCGGAATCTCTGGCCGTAGTAGAGGCCGAGGCCGAAGGAAAGCACAATGCCGATGCCGTCCAGCGCCATCCAGGCGCGCCCCGTCCACGCGGGGGGGAGGAAGGCGTCGCCGAGAAAGCCCAAGGCCCACACCGTGCCCCAAATGACGAGATAGGCCCACATCGTGCCTTCACCGAGCATGCGGCGCATCCGCCGGGCTGTTTGGTCGGCCAGTTTCAGGGCTTCTTCGGCTTCTTGGGAGGAAACTTGAGCGTTCATCTTTTGCCTCCTTTTGTGGGTGTAAAGTACTTTGTATCATAGAGTATTATACATTGCAGAATACTCTTTGTCAAGGGCTTTGCCGGCGTTGGGCGCATACAAAATCTGTAACTGTTCAGCCTGCCCGCGATGCGCACCCAGAAGCATCAAAAGAGGTGAACGCAAAGACGCAAAGAAGGCAAATGGCGCAAAGAGCAATGCTGTGTTTTCTGGTAACTGCCTACGCTGTGGTGCCCTCCATGCGTTTTGATGCGCTGAGCCTTTGCCATATCCCTCCCCCGGCTCCTCTCCGCATGCGGGGAGGAGCCGGGGGTGGGGTCAACGCAGCGGCAGCGGCGCCAAAGGAAAACGCGGTGTGAAAACACGCCCTGCATTGCCAGCGCTACGATTCGGGTAGGCAATTACCTTTTCTTTCGAACTGTTCAGCCTTGGAAAAACGGGCCGCGGATGGCGCGGATTTTAGACCGCCAAGAAACGGAAGTAAGTGCGGCGCTTTTCCGCGTTTTTCACCCAATCTGTGTCAATCTGTGAAATCGGTGGATGTTTTTCTGCGAAATCTGCGTCATCTGTGGTTTCTCCTT
>JALUXH010000095.1 GCA_027019065.1 Anaerolineales bacterium | reverse complement strand
AGCCGCAGCCCTGTTGGGGCGTTCCCTGGACCCCACCCGCTTTGGCGAAATCACCCGCGCGGCCAAAGACCTGGTGGCACAGGGCGTCGGCCTTGCCGTCATTACACTGGCCGAGTTTGGCCTTTGTTATGCCACTTCCGACGCCCAGGGGCATCTCCCTGCCTTGCGTACCGAAATCATAGACCCTACCGGCGCAGGCGATGCCCTCACCGCCGTTGTGCTCTACGGCCTGCTGCATGGTTTTCCCGTAGATGACGCGATACAATTGGGCATCTCGGCGGCCTCGCTGGCCCTGAACGCCGAAGGCAATGTGCCCGCCGACCTCTCGCTGGAACGACTCTACGACCAACTGGTGGTGTAACGAGGAGCCTATGGAAAACCGTCAATTGCCCCCTGCTTTCCGAATCGCCCCGCATGTTGCGCGGGCGCTTTCGTTAAAGATGCCCGTGGTGGCGTTGGAATCCACCGTGATCACCCACGGCCTGCCCAGGCCCGATAACCTCGCCCTGGCTCACGATATGGAAACCGCCGTGCAAAACGCCGGGGCCACGCCCGCCACCGTGGGCGTGCTCGGCGGGAAAGTAATCGTCGGCCTGGACGATGACGAATTGACCGCCCTTGCGGGCGCGGCTTCCCCCCGCAAAATCAGCATGCGCGACTTCGGCGCGGCCATTGCCCAGAAAGCCACCGGCGGCACCACGGTGGCGGGCACTTTGCTGGCCTCACGCCTGGCAGGCATTCGTGTTTTTGCCACCGGCGGCATCGGCGGCGTGCACCGCTGGCCGCCTTATGATGTTTCCGCCGACCTGCCTGCTTTGGCGCAAAGCCCTGTGGTGGTGGTTTGCGCGGGCGCAAAGGCGATTTTGGATTTGCCCGCCACGCTTGAAATGCTGGAAACCCTGGCAGTGCCGGTGGTGGGCTATCAGACCGACGAGTTCCCGGCTTTCTACTCGCGGGAAAGCGGCCTGCGGACGCCCGCCCGCGCCGACACCCCCAAAGCCGTTGCCGAAATAGCCCGCGCGCACTGGGCGCTGGGGCTGCCCAGCGCGGTGCTGGTGGTGGTGCCGCCGCCGGCCGGGGCGGCTTTGCCCCGCGAAAAGGTAGATGCAGCCATAACCCAGGCCTTGAAGGAAGCCGAAGCGCAGGGCATCCGCGGCCAGGCCAGCACGCCTTTCCTGCTGGCGCGGGTCAGCGAACTGACCGGCCGCGCCAGTTTGCGGGCCAACCTGGCGCTCCTGAAGCACAACGCGGCCGTCGCGGCGCAAATTGCGCGGGCGCTTTTCCCCGCGCCGACGGCTTACATGGCGTGAGGCGGCGATGGCGGGCGGACGGTTGACCCTGGCATTGGCGCAAATGGCCGTGGAAGCCGACGCGCCGGAAACCAACTTCCGGCGGGCGGCCGAAATGGTGGCCGCGGCTTCCCGCCGCGGTGCTGCTTTGGTGCTGCTGCCCGAATTGTGGGCCTGCGGTTACGGCGCAGCCTATTTCCCCGATTGTGCGGCAGGGTTGGGTGAGGGCGCTTTTGCCCGCATGGCCGCGCTGGCGGCGGCGTACCGCATTGCAGTGGGCGGCTCGCATGTGGAACGGGCAGGCGGGCGCCTTTACAACACCTTCGCGCTTTACGGCCCCGACGGCCGCCGCTGGGGGGCTTATCGCAAGATCCACCGCTTTTTGCCGCTGGGCGAGGGCGTGCTGGCCGCAGGTGAGGCCGTGGGGCTGGCCGAAACCCCGTGGGGCGCTGCCGGTCTCGCGGTCTGTTACGACCTCCGGTTTCCGGAGGTTTTCCGAGTGCAGCGGGAAGCCGGTGCGCGGCTGCTGTTGCTGGTCGCGGCCTGGCCGCTTTCCCGCATGGCCCACTGGAAGGCGCTCTTGCGTGCCCGTGCGCTGGAAAACCAGGCTTTTGTGGCTGCGGTGAACCGCGCCGACGGCGGCGGCGAGCCCCGTTTCGGCGGCTGCAGCGCCGTGTTTTCACCGCAGGGCGAAGTGACGGCGCAGGCGGGGGCAAACGAAACGCTTTTGCTGGCCGAGGTGGCGCTGCAACAGGCCGATGCCTATCGGGAAGCCTTCCCCGTGTGGGTGCACCGCCGCCCTGAAGCCTACCGGCTGCCGGAGGGGGACGGGTGAGGCTTCCGGAAGACCGCCGCTGGTATTGGGGGCTGACTGCCGTCGCCCTGGTGGTGGCCGCGGCGCCTTATGGCGCCCTGTGGCTGCGCGCGGGGAAAGATCTTGTTTTCAGCGGTTTGCTTTACAATCCTTCCGATGGCTACACTTACCTCGCAAAAATGCGGGAAGGCTGGATGGGCGCGTGGCGTTTTACGCTGCCTTACACGCCGCATCCGGGACGGGGGGCTTACCTTTATCTTTTCCACATCGCGCTGGGGCATTTGGCGAGGCTGCTGGGGCTTTCGCTGCCCCTGACTTACAACCTTGCCCGCCTGGCGGGCGATGGTGCGCTGGCTGCGGCGCTGGGGTGGTTTTTCGGTGCGGTGTTTCCCGAAGATGCGTTTGCGCGGCGTTTTGCGTGGGCGGCGTCGTTGCTGGCGTTGGGCATGGGGTGGACGGTTTTGCCGTGGGCGCAGGCCATGCCCCCGGCCGATTTCTGGCTCACCGAGGCGTACCCACTGCTCACGCTGCTCACGAATGCCCATTTTCCCTGGACGCTTGCGGCCGTGGTTGTGCTTTTGCGCCCCGGCGCTCCCCGCTGGTGGCACGTGCCGGTGGCCTTTGGCCTGGCGTTGCTTTCCCCTTTCGGTGTGGTGTTGGTGGGCGTGCTGCTGGCGGTGCAGTTTGCCGTGGAATATACCTTCCCCAGAGGGAATGGTCATAACCCTGATTCGCCATTCGCCATTCGCCATTCGCCATTCGCCATTCGCCATTCGCGATTCGCCATTCGCCACTCGCCATG
>JALUXH010000094.1 GCA_027019065.1 Anaerolineales bacterium | reverse complement strand
CGGCAGCCCCCGCGCCGCCTCCACCGCCCGCCGCGGCACCCCCGCCGCCCCCGCCCGAACAATACCGCCCCGGCCGTCATCCCCAACTGGGCTACATTTCGCCCTTAGTGGCCAAACTTGCCAACGAAAAGGGCATCAACCTGGCCTTTGTGAAAGGCACCGGCCTCGGCGGGCGCATCACCAAAGAGGATGTGCTGGCCTATCTGGAAAGCGGCGCACCCGCACCGCCCCCGCCGCCCCCCCCAGCGCCTGCGGCTGCCCCTGCCCCGCCGCCAATGGCACCGCCGCCGGGAGCAAAGCCCGCCGCGGCCCCCATGCTGCCGGGCGACACCATCGCGCCCCTCAACCGGATGCGCAAATCCATTGCCGACCACATGGTGCGCTCCAAGTTCACCGCCCCCCATGCCGTCACCGTGATGGAAGCCGACCTTTCCCGCGTGGCCGCCCACCGCGCCGCCCACAAGGCCGAATTCGCCCAGGCGGGCGTGCGGCTGACCTTCACTGCCTATTTCATCGCCGCCGCGGCGCAGGCGCTGCGCGCCTTCCCGCTGGTCAACACCTCATGGAGCGATGAGGGGCTGATCTGGCATCAGGAAGTCAACATCGGCATGGCGGTTTCCTTAGACGAAGACGGCCTCATCGTGCCGGTCATCCGCCACGCCGACGAACTTTCGCTGCTGGGCATCGCCCGCGCGGTGAACGACCTCGCCGAGCGCGCCCGCAGCCGCAAACTGCGCCCCGACGAAATCGGCGGCAGCACCTTCAGCGTTACCAACCACGGCGTGACCCACTCGCTTTTCGCCGCGCCCATCATCAACCAGCCCAACGTCGCCATCATGGGCACCGGCGCCATCAAAAAACGCCCCATTGTGGTCACCGACGACCTGGGCAACGACAGCATCGCCATCCGCCCGATGATTTACCTCAGCCTTTCCTTTGACCACCGCGTGGTAGATGGCGCCGTGGCCGACAGGTTCCTGGGCAAGGTGGTGGAGATTTTGGAGAACTGGTAAGAGCGCCAAGCGAATCAGCGAATCAGCGGATCGGCGAATCAGCGAACCGCGAAGTAACGACCTCGGAGGAACCCCCATGGCACTTTACGATGTCGTCATCATCGGCGCAGGCCCGGCGGGCTATGTTTCCGCCATACGAGCAGCGCAACTTGGTCTGAAAACCGCCATTGTGGATAAAGAATGGCTCGGCGGTGTCTGCCTGAACGTCGGCTGCGTGCCTTCCAAAGCCCTGCTCAAGAACGCCGAAATCGCTTTCACCCTGCGCAAGAAGGGCAAGGAATTCGGCTTCTCGTTTTCCGACCTGAAACTGGACTACAAAGCCGCGGTCAAGCGCAGCCGCAAGGTGGCCGGACGCCTCACCAAAGGCGTGGGCTTCCTGATGAAGAAGAACAAAGTGGACGTGGTGATGGGCACCGCTCGGGTGGCTTCCCCCACCGAGGTGGTGGTGAGCACCGCCGAGGGCGAAACCACCCTGCGCACCGCCAACATCGTGGTCGCCACCGGCGCGCGCCCGGCCATGATTCCGGGCGTGGAAGCCGACGGCGAGAAGGTGCTCACCTACCGCCACGCCATCTTGCAGGAACGCCTGCCGAAATCGGCCATCATCATCGGCGGCGGCCCCATCGGCGTGGAATTTGCCACCGTGTGGAATGCCTATGGCGTGGCCGTCACCGTGGTGGAAATGCTGCCTACCCTGCTGCCCGCTGAAGACCCTGAACTGGGCACCGAACTCGGTAAAGCCTTCACCAAGCGGGGCATCAAGGTGCTTACCGGCACCAAGGTGGAAGCCGTGCAGCCCACCAAAGGCGGCGTGCAGGTGAAGGTGCAGGGCAAGAAGGGCGCCGACACCCTGGAAGCCGAACAGGTGCTTGTCGCCATCGGCTTCAAGCCCAACAGCGCCGGGCTGGGGCTGGAAGACCTGGGCATCCGCCTTACCCCCAAAGGCGCGATTGAAATTGACGACCGCATGGCAACCAACATCCCCGGCATTTGGGCGATTGGCGATGTGACCGGCAAGATGATGTTAGCCCATGTCGGCTCGGCGCAGGGCATTGTGTGCGCCGAAAACATTGCCGGGGCAGAAACCATCAAACTGGATTACGAAGCCATGCCGCGGGCGGTTTACACCACGCCGCAGGTGGCCGCCTTTGGCCTCACCGAAGCCCAGGCAAAGGAACGCGGCTACGCGGTCAAAATCGGCCGTTTCCCCTTCCAGGCCAACGGCAAGGCCTTAGGGCTGGGCGAGAGCAGCGGCTGGGCCAAACTGGTGGTCAACGCCGAAGACGGCGAACTGCTGGGCGCGCAACTCGTCGGCCCCGAAGTCACCGAACTGCTGCCCGAACTCACCCTTGCCCGCCTGATGGAGATTACCCCGGCAGAAATTGCCCGCAATGTTCACGCTCACCCCACGCTGAGCGAAGTCCTTATGGAAGCCGCTCACGTGGCGGAAGGCCAGCCCATCCATATCTGAACCCCACCGAGCGCCCGTTTTGCGGGCGTTCGGCGGCTTATTGAGCCCATCAAAAAATGGTTAGCGTCTTCGCCATGGTAGCGCCCTCACTCTTCCCCCGCGGATGCTTCGGCAAGGCCTCAGCACCGCGCCCCCTTCTCTCTCCCACTGGGAGAGAGAAGGGGGCAGCCGCCGAGCGCCTGGCCTGAGCGAAGCCGAAGGCCGAGCGAGGCGGCGGGGGATAAGTGAGGGCTTTCAGGTAATATCAACAGCCTCCACTGCCCTGTTGCTAACCAGTTTTTGCACCGCTCAATAAAAAAACACAGAGGTTCCACAGATTGGCACAGATTGACTAACCGACTACCTGACGACTGACTAAACGACTACCGGAGGTCATCATGCCCGACCTTACCAAAACCATCCAGTTTAAGCATGTCACGCTGACCGCCAAAGAGATTCTGGACGACTACCGCCTGGCCTACCGCAGCCGTCAGGCCAGCCTGATGGCGCACCGCGAGGTGATGATCGGCCACGCGCAGTTTGGCATTTTCGGCGACGGCAAAGAAGTGCCCCAACTGGCATGGGCGCGCGCCGCCCGCCCCGGCGACTGGCGCACCGGCTATTACCGCGACCAGACCTTCATGATGGCCGTCGGCCTGCTCACCCTGGAAATCTTTTTTGCCCAACTCTACGGCCACGCCGATACCGCCTACGATCCGGCCACCGGCGGGCGCAACATGAACAACCACCTCGGCTACCCCCTGCTCAACCCCGATGGCACGTGGCGTTCCCAAACCGAGCGCTTCAACACGGTGGGCGATGTTTCCCCCACCGGCTCGCAAATGCCCCGCCTGACCGGCCTGGCCTACGCTTCGGTGCTCTACCGCAAACTGCCCGAACTGAAGCACCTCACGCAGTTTTCCCACAACGGCGACGAGGTGGCCTGGGCCACCATCGGCAACGCCGCCGCGGCTGAGGGCATGTTCTGGGAAACCGTCAATGCCGTCGGCGTGCTGCAGGCCCCGGCGGTGATTTCCATTTGGGACGACGACTACGGCATTTCCGTGCCCGGCAAATACCAGATTACCAAAAACAACCTCTCCGCCGCGCTGGCCGGCTTCCGGCGGGAAGGCCCCGGCAAACCCGGCTACGAAATTTTCACCGTCAAAGGCTGGGATTACCCCGCCCTGGTGGACGCCTACCACGAAGCCGCCCGCCTTGCCCGCGAAGAGCACGTGCCCAGTATCATCCATGTGGTGGAACTCACCCAGCCCAAGGGGCATTCCACCTCGGGCAGCCACGAGCGCTACAAATCCAAAGAGCGCCTGGCCTGGGAAGAGGAATACGACTGCAACCGCAAATTCCGCGAGTGGATTATCGCTCAGGGCATCGCCACCGACGAAGAACTGACGGCAATGGAAAAGGAAGATTACGCCGAGGTGCTGCGCATCCAGAAGGCCGCTTTCCAGGCTTTCGTGCAGCCCATGCACGACGAGGCGCAGGCGTTGGCCGACATTCTGGACGAGATGCCGGTTTCCGACGAAAAGCGGGCGGCGTTAGACAAAATCAAGCAGGAATTGCTGGCGAAGAAGCCCTTAGTGCTGCGGAAGCACATTCAGGAAGCCGCGGCGCAGGCGCTTTTGACGCTGAAAGACGACCCCAACCCTGCCAAACAGGTGCTCGCCCGCTGGCGGCAGCACCACGAAGAGGAAAATCTCAAGCGCTACGGCTCGCACCTTTACAGCCCGTGGCCTTCCTCGGCGCTGCACGTGCCCGAAGTGCCGCCGGTGTATTCCGACGCCTCGCCCGAAGTGCCCGGCCATCAGGTGCTCAACAAATTCTTTGACATTGCCCTCGCCCGCGACCCGCGCGTGATTGCTTTCGGCGAAGATGTGGGCTACTTGGGCGGCGTGAACCAGGGCTTCAAGGGCTTGCAGGCGAAATACGGCGAACTGCGGGTTTCCGACACCGGCATCCGAGAAACCACCATCATCGGCCAGGCCATCGGCATGGCGATTCGCGGCCTGCGCCCGATTGCCGAAATTCAGTACCTGGACTACTTCCTCTACGCGCTGCAAATCACCTCGGACGACCTCGCCACCATGCTCTGGCGCACCGCGGGCGGGCAGATTGCGCCGGTCATCATCCGCACCCGCGGCCATCGGCTGGTGGGCGTGTGGCATTCCGGCTCGCTGACTTCCAGCCTGCTGGATTTGCTCCGCGGGATGCACGTCCTGGTGCCGCGCGACATGACCCGCGCCGCGGGCTTCTACAACACCCTGCTGAAAGCCGAAAACCCCGGCCCGGCGCTGCTCATTGAGGTGCTCAACGGCTACCGCCTGAAAGAGCGCCTGCCCGACAACCTGGGCGAGTTCACCGTGCCCATCGGCGTGCCCGAAGTGTTGCGCGAGGGCAAGGATGTGACCATTGTGACCTACGGGGCAATGTGCCGCATCGTGATGGAAGCCGCCAAACGGCTGGCCGACGTGGGCATTGACGCCGAGGTGATTGATGTCCAATCACTGCTGCCCTTTGACCGCCACGGGCTGATTCTGGAATCGCTGAAGAAGACCAACCGCATCGTCTTTGCCGATGAAGACGTGCCCGGCGGCACTACCGCCTTCATGATGCGGGAAGTGCTGGAAACCCAGGGCGGCTTCGTGTGGCTGGACACCCCGCCGCTCACCATTCCCGCCAAAGAGCACCGTCCCGCCTACGGCTTTGACGGCGACTACTTCTCCAAGCCCAACGTGGAAGAAATCTTCTTCAAGGTTTACCGCATGTTCCACGAAATCTCGCCGCAGAAGTATCCGCTGTTCTTCTGATGCCTTCCCATCCGCAGCAATGAAAAATCCCCCGCAATTGGGGGATTTTTTGTTATCCGGCGTCATTGCCTGCTCTTGCCCCCGCCGCGATTCGGGTAGGTAATTACCGTGCAAGCGTTTTTTGGTGTGCGGTGCCGAGGCACCGCTTTGGAAAGCGGCGACTTGTCGCCGCACTCCAAAAGCCGACGCACATTTCTACAGATTTTGCATGCACCCCACATTTTAGCACCGCTGGACAAACTTCCCACCCTTCGTTATAATCTGCCCACATTCAAGAAGAATAAGCCCAGCGCGGGGCCAAGTAGCCGTGAGCGTTGTGCAGCGAGCCGCCGGACGGTGCGAGGCGGTCGGCGCAGCGGCGAAATCCACCCCGCCGGTGGCCACACCGGGGCATCCCTGCAGGGGCGGCCGAGCCGCCGTAAGGGGTATCGGGTTGCGCCCGTTACAGCGCCAGAGGCAGCCGCATTTGGGCTGTGAAGGCAGGTGGCACCACGAGCGCCCCCCTCGTCCTGCGCGCGGGGGGCTTTGCCGTTTGTGAGGAGGTATAACATGCTGGACATCCGCTGGTTCCGCGAAGACCCTGAGATGGTGCGCGAGGCGTTGCGTAAACGCCAGATGCGGCCGACCATCGTCGACAGGGTACTGACCCTGGATGCCGAGCGCCGGGCGCTCATCCAGAAGAGCGAAGCCTTGAAGGCCGAACGCAATCGGGTTTCCAAAGAAATCGGCCGCGCCAAAGACGCCGCAGCGCGTGAGGCGAAAATCGCTGCCATGCGGCAGGTGCGGGAGGAAATTGCTTCCCTTGATGAGACCCTGCGGGAGAAGGAAACCCAACTGCATCAACTGCTGGCCACGATACCCAACATTCCCGACCCGCGTGTACCTCAAGGGCGTGATGAGAGCGAAAACGTGGTGCTGCGCCAGATAGGCGAGAAACCGCAACTGGATTTTCGGCCGCTGCCGCATTGGGAACTCGGCCCCCGCCTCGGTATCATGGATTTTGAGCGCGGCGTCAAACTCAGCGGCAGCCGTTTCTACATCCTCAAGGGTGCCGGGGCGCGCCTGGAACGCGCCCTCATTGCCTGGATGCTTGACCTGCACCGCCGCCAGGGCTACACCGAAATCTACCCGCCGTTCATGGTCAAGGAAGCCGTGGTGTTTGCTTCCGGCCAGCTGCCCAAATTCCGCGACAACCTCTACCACGACGCCGAGGAAGACTTTTGGTGGGTGCCCACCGCCGAAGTGCCGTTGACCGGCATGCACATGGGCGAAATCTTTGAAGAAGAAGACCTGCCGCGGCACTACACCGCCTACACGCCCTGCTTTCGGCGGGAAAAGATGAGCGCCGGCCGCGACGTGCGCGGCATCAAGCGCGGCCACCAGTTCGACAAAGTGGAAATGTATATTTACACCCGCCCGGAGGAATCGGATAAGGCGCTGGAAAAAATGCTTGCCGATGCCGAAGCCACCCTGGCCGAACTCGGCCTGACCTACCGGGTGGTGCAACTGTGCACCGGCGACCTCGGCTTTGCGGCCCGCATCACCTACGACCTGGAAGTGTGGGCGCCCGGCAGCGGCGAATGGCTGGAAGTCTCTTCGGTTTCCAACGTCGGCGATTTCCAGGCGCGCCGCGCCAACATCCGCTACCGCCCAAAGGGCAGCAAGAAGCCCCGGTTTCTGCACACCCTCAACGGCTCCGGGCTGGGGCTGCCGCGCACCCTGATTGCCGTGCTGGAAAACTACCAGCAGCCCGACGGCAGCGTGGTGGTGCCGGAGGTGTTGCGGCCCTATATGGGCGGGCTGGAAGTCATCCGTCCGGCGTAACGGCGGCAGGCAAAGGCGGCGGCGATGGACTGGCTGGGGTGGACGCTTCGTATAGCCACTCTGGTGGTGATGCTGGTGGGGCTGTTCGGGCTGGTGGTGCCGATTTTCCCCGGCATCGTGGTCATCTGGCTGGCGGCGCTGGGCTACGGCCTGGCGGCGGGCTTTGGCGGCGCGGGCGTGTGGGTGTTCATCGTTCTCACCGTGCTTATGGTGGTGGGCGCGACTATTGATAACATCCTGATGGCCCGCGGCGCGCACAGCGGCGGCGCCGCGTGGTATAGCATCGTTGCTGCCCTGGTTGCCGGGCTGGCCGGCACGTATTTCTTCCCGCCGCTGGGCGGACTGCTCGCGGCGCCCCTGGTGCTTCTGCTCGTGGAATACCTGCGTCGGCGCGACGCGCACGCCGCCTGGAAAGCCGCGCGCGGCTACTTGTGGGGCTGCGGCTGGGCTTTTGTGGTGCGCTTTGGCCTCGGCGTGGTGATGATTGCCCTCTGGGCTGCGTTTTGGGCGTGGTAGCCGCCGAGGCGGGTGCGGGACGCCTTCCCACCTGAAAGACGCAAAGGAGGTCCTTTCTGTGCTTGTCGTTGTGGTTTTGCTGGGCCTGGCGTATGGCTTCCTGAACGGTTTTCACGATAGTGCCAACATTGCCGCACCGCTGATTTCCACGCGGGCGCTGCGGCCGCGCACGGCTCTGCTGTGGGTGGCCGTGGGCGAGTTCGCCGGGCCCCTCATCTTCGGCTCGGCCGTGGCGAAAACCATCGGGGCGGATATGCTCCACGGCAGCGTGATCACGCCCACCATCCTCGCGGCCGCGCTGGCCGGAGCGATTGTCTGGGACATTGTGACCTGGTGGTTTGGCATCCCGTCTTCGTCTTCTCATGCGCTGGTGGGGGGGCTGCTTGGGGCGGCGATGCTGGCGCGCGGGGTGGGGGTTGTCAGGTGGCCCGGCCTGGAACGTGTGTTGCTTGCCCTCTTTATTTCTCCCTTTCTCGGTTTTATTGCCGGTTATGGCATCACCCGCTTCAATTTCACGGCGTTCAGGAATGCACCGCCCCGCGTGCAGGAAGTTTTTCGCCGCGGGCAGTGGTTCACGGCCATAGGGTTAGCCATGAGCCACGGGGCCAATGATTCCCAGAAAACGATGGGCGTGGTGACCCTGGCGCTGGTGGTGAGCGGCCGCCTTTCACATTTTGTGGTGCCGTTTTGGGTGGTGGTGCTGGCTGCGGGGGCGCTGGCGCTGGGTTCCGGTGTGGGCGGCTGGCGGCTGATTCTCACCCTGGGCGGGCGGGTTTTCCGCATCCGGCCGGTGCACGGCTTCAGTTCGCAGGTCGGCAGCGCGCTGGTGATTGCCGGGGCGTCCATTCTCGGCGGGCCGGTGAGCACCACCCACGTGATGACTTCCTCGCTGATGGGCTCTGGCGCGGCCGAGCGTTTCAACAAGGTGCGCTGGCAAATTGCCGGCGACATGGTGTATGCCTGGCTGCTGACCATCCCGATTAGCGGGCTGGTTGCCGGCCTGGTGTACCTGGCCTTTCGGGCCGCAGGAGTGTGAAATGAGCACGTTTTTGCTCCATTACAGCAGTGAAATCGGCCTCAAGGGGCACAACCGCCGCGATTTCATCAATCAGTTGCGCCGCAACATCCGCCGCCAGCATCCGGCGGCAACGTCGGTGGAACATTTGATGGGGCGGCTGGTGGTTGAAAGCCCCCAGGCGGAAGATTTCGGCGATGTGTTTGGGGTGGCGTGGTGGGCGGAAGTGACCGTGGTGCCTGCCGAAGTGGAAGCCATGACCGCCGCGGCGGTGGCCGAAGCCCGGCGGCAGGCCGCGCCGGGGAAGACGTTTGCCATCCGCGCCCGCCGTGCCGAAAAGCGTTTCCCGCTGGATTCTCAGGGCATCGGTCGGGTGGCCGGGGCGGCAGTGGCCGAGGCCACCGGTATGGGGGTGAACCTGGATGCTCCTGATGTGGAAGTGTTTGTGGAGGTGGCGCCCGGGGCCATTTTCGTGTTTGCAGAGCGGCACCCCGGCCCCGGCGGTTTACCTGTGGGCACAAGCGGCAAACTGGTGGGGCTGTATTCCGGCGGCATAGACTCGGTGCTCGCGGCCTACCTGATGGCGCGGCGCGGCGCACGGCTGGCGCTGGTGCACTTCCATGTGTTTGAAGAAGCCGAGGAAGCCCATGTGCAGAAGGTGGGGCAACTGGCGGCGCGGCTGGGAGGCTACATCCCGGGCCTGAAAGTGCATTATTTGCCCTACCGCCCCTATCACTGGCGGGCGGCCGACCTGCCGCAGAAGTACCAGCCCTATCGGGTGGTGACGTTCCGCCGCTTCATTGCCCGCGCGGCGGCAGCCATTGCCCGGCGGGAAGGCGGCCAGGCGGTTTTCAGCGGCGACAGCCTGGGGCAGGTGGCTTCCCAAACGCTGGAAAACATGCTGGCCGTCAACGCCGCGCTGGAAGGCTTCCCGATGTTTCGCCCGCTGCTGGCGTGGAGCAAGCAGGAAATTATTGACTTCGGCGAGCGGCTGGGGCTTTACGACCTTGCCAAACAGCCTTACCGCGATGGCTGCGCTTTGCTGGCGCGCAAGCCCGCGACGCGCGCCAATTTGCAGCGCGTGGCCGAGATGGAAGCCTTGCTGGATATCCCCTCGCTGCTGGAAGAGACCCTGGCGCAGGATGAGGTGCGCGTGTATGGCGCGTGAAGCGAGGCAGCGGGTATGAAACGATGGCATTTTCTGCTGGGCGTGGCCGTCAGCGCGGGCTTCCTTTACCTCGCGCTGAAAGGAATGCGGCTGGCGGCGTTTTGGGCGGCGCTGCGCCACGCCGATTACTGGTGGCTGGTGCCGGGCGTGGCGGTGTATTTCCTGGCCGTGATTGTGCGGGCGTGGCGCTGGCATTACCTGGTGCGCCCCATCAAGCCGGTGCCGGTGCCCACCATGTTCCGGCTGGTGGCCATCGGCTACATGGGCAACAATATCTACCCGGCGCGTGCCGGCGAACTGCTGCGGGCGGTGCTGCTCAAGCGCCATGAGGGGGTGCCGGTTTCGGCATCTCTGAGCACGATCTTGGTGGAGCGCGTCTACGATGGCGTGGTGATGCTGGCTTTTGTGTTCCTCAACCTGCCGGAACTCACCCGCCTGACGGCCAATTCGGGCTTTGTGGGCAGCATCCAGAACCTTGCCATTGGCGGGGCGGTGGCCTTTTTGGGGGCGCTGGCGGCTTTTCTGCTGGCGGCCATGTTCCCCCAGCGGGCCGAGGCGGTGCTGGGGTGGGGGGCGCGGTGGGCGCCGGAGCGCTTTCGCGAGCGGCTGCTGGGGCTGGGGCGCAAGTTCCTTTCCGGCCTCGAGGCGCTACGCTCGCCGCAGGAAGCCCTGATGGTCTTCCTCACTTCGCTGGTCATCTGGCTGCTGGAAACCGGCAAATACTGGCTGGTGATGCACGCGTTCCCCTTCCATGTCAGTTTCTTTGCCCTCATGCTGATGAACGGCGTGGTCAACCTGGCGACCACGCTGCCTTCGGCCCCCGGTTATGTCGGCACTTTTGACACCCCCGGCATTGCCGTGCTGATGGCCTATGGGGTGGAAAAAGGCCTCGCGGCGGGGTATACTTTGGTGCTGCACGGCGCGCTCTGGCTGCCGATTACCCTGCTGGGCGCTTATTACCTGGCGCGGGAAGGCATCAAGCCCGCGCAGGTGGAAGCCTTGCGGGAAGGTGAAGCGAACTAACGAGGCAGCGGATCAGCGAGTCGGCGAGGCAGCGGATCAGCGAGGCAGCGGAGCGGCGGGCTGGCGAACCACAACCCCTTTTTCTATCGGAGTTTTCCTTGTTTGAACTGACTTTCCTGGGCACATCGGCTTCGGCGCCCTCGGTGCATCGGGGGCTTTCGGCGCATATCATTCAGCACAATGAGCACCGCTTTTTGCTGGACTGCGGTGAGGGCACCCAGCGGCAGATTCTGCGCGCCGGAGTGGGTTTCAAGCGCCTCAACCGCATTTTGATTACCCACGGGCATCTGGATCACATCCTCGGGCTGGGAGGCCTGCTTTCTACTTTCATGCGCTGGGAGGCCATTGAGCGGCTGGAGATCTACGCCGGGGCGTGGGCGCTGGAACGCATCCGCGTTTTGTTGTATGATGTTGTCTTGGGGGGGCATCACCCGCCGCTGGACCTGGCGCTCATTCCGGTGCGCCCGGGCGTGATTTTTGAGGCTGATGATTTCACGGTAACGGCTTTCCCGGTGTGGCATCGCGGGCCCGATTGCTACGGCTATCGCTTTGAAGAAAAGAGCCGCCGCCCCTTTTTGCCCGAAAAGGCCGAGGCGTTGGGCATTCCTGCCGGGCCGTGGCGGCGCGACCTGGTGGAAGGCCGCCCCGCACAACTGCCCGACGGCCGGGTGATTCAACCTGATGCGGTGCTTGGCCCGCCGCGGCGCGGGGTGCGCTATGTGCACATCGGCGATGTCGGCCGCACCGACGAACTGGTGGAAACCTGCCGCGGCGCAGATGCGCTGGTCATTGAGGCGACCTATCTGGAAGAAGAAGCCGAGATGGCGCAGCGCTTTGCCCACCTCACCGCGCGGCAGGCCGCGGAACTGGCGGCCCGCGCCGGGGTGGGGCAGCTCATCCTTACCCACCTTTCCCGCCGCTATCGCGAGCAGGATGTGCTCCGAGAGGCGCGGGCCGTTTTCCCCCGCACTTTTGTGGCGCGCGATTTTGACCATTTTCAAATTCGCCGTGGCGAGGCGCTGCTGGAACGCCCGCCGCGGCGCTGAGGCTTCCCCGAAAAAGTTTGGTAAAATTCACCCCATCGCCCGCGGGCGGTGAACGACGAACCTCGCTTTGGAGGTGTGCATGAACGTCACCATTGGCCTGGCTTTCGTGGCCGGGTTGGCTTCTTTCCTTTCCCCGTGTGTGCTGCCCCTGGTGCCTGCTTACATCGGCTATCTCAGCGGGCGTGCTCTGGCCGAAACTTCTACCGGCAGGCAGCGCAGCCAGGCGTTGCTGCACGGCCTGGCCTTTGTGATCGGCTTTAGCCTGGTTTTTATTCTCTTGGGTGTGGCGACTTCGGCGTTGGGCGGCCTGCTTTACAATGTGCGGGGGTGGCTGGCGAAAATCGGCGGCGTCATCGTGGTGATTTTCGGCATTCACATGACCGGCATGGTGCGGATTCCTTTCCTGGAATACGACATTCGCCCCGATGCTGAAGTGGACAGCAAAGGGCTGCTTTCTTCGGTGCTGATGGGCATTTTCTTTTCGGCCGGCTGGAGCCCTTGCGTGGGGCCGGTGTTGGGCGCCATTTTGACCATTGCGCTCAACGGCGGCTCGGTGGCGCAGGGCACCGTGCTGCTCACGGCGTACTCCGCCGGGCTGGCGGTGCCTTTCCTGCTGGCGGCGCTGAGCATTGATTGGGTCACGGTCATTTTGCAAAAATACAGCCGCCTGAGCCGCATTGTGGAAATCCTTATGGGCGTTACGCTCATTATCGTGGGTGCGATGCTGATGTTTGGCACCTTTTCTTACATCGCCCGTTTGGGCAATCTCTTTAACTTAGGATTGTAGCCATGGCCCGCAAAAAATCTGTCAAACCCAGAAAATCCTCCAACACCTCGCCGGAAACCGCCTTGCTGCGCGGCGCTTTGCTGATTGTGGGTTTGTTTCTGGCCGTGTGGGGCGGCAGCATGTTGATCAAAGGGAACGGCAACGGCCCGGCGCGGGCGTCGGCCCCTGTGGTGGGAGCCAACGCCCCCACATTTGCCGCCGAATCCTTGCAGGGGCAGGTGGTGCATTTGAAAGATTTCCGCGGCAAGCCCGTGGTGCTCAACTTTTGGGCAACCTGGTGCCCGCCCTGCCGCGCCGAAATGCCCATGTTGCAGCAGTATTACCTCAAACACCAAAACGATTACGTCATGCTGGCCGTCAATGATGCCGAGCCGCGCAGCCAGGTGGCCGATTTCATCAAGCAAAAGGGCTTTACCTTTACGGTATTGCTTGACCCTCAGCAGGCGCTGGTGCAAATGTACCGCATTCAGGGCTTCCCGACCACCTTTTTCATTGACAAACAGGGCGTGATTCGTTACATGCACGTCGGCATGTTGCAGGAAGGCGACCTGCGCGCCGGTTTGCAAAGCATTGGCGTGACGCCATGATCACCGTGGTGCTGTACACCCATCCTGAAGATGAAAGCCTCGGCGCGCTGCGGGCATTGCTGGAAGGCCTGCAAAGCGAGGTGCCGCATCGCCTGGTGACGGTAGATGTTTCCCAAAATGCCGGGCTGGCCGAAAAACTGGCCGGGCGCACCCCGGTGCTCAAAATCGGCCCTTACACCTTGGAAGGCGACCTCAACCGCACGCGTATTCTGATTGCGTTGCGGGCAGCCGCCAAAGGCAAAGCCGAGGGGCGGAATGTGGCCCCGCGCCGCGCGACGGCCACCGACCGTTTTCTCTACTGGTTCAGCAAACACTGGCTTCTGGTGTTCAACCTGCTGGTGGGGTTGTATGTTGGCCTCCCGTTTCTGGCCCCCACCTTGATGGAAGCCGGGCTGACCACCCCCGCCAAAGCCATTTACACCGTTTACGGCGCCACCTGTCACCAACTGGCTTTCCGCTCGTGGTTTCTCTTTGGCGAGCAGCCTGCCTACCCGCGGGCAGCGGCGCACGTGCCCGGCCTCAAGCCCTACGGCAAAGCCACCGGCCTGGACGAAAATGACCTCTGGCAGGCGCGCCGCTTCCTCGGCAACCGGCAGATTGGCTTCAAGGTGGCCATTTGTGAGCGCGATATCGCCATTTACGGCGCCATTCTGCTCTTTGGGCTGCTCTATGCCCTTACCCGCCGCCGCATCCCGCCGCTGCCGTGGTATCTCTGGCTGCTGATCGGCTGGGGGCCCATTGGCCTGGACGGCTTCAGCCAGCTTTTGAGCCAGATTCCCCATTCGTTCATCCCTTATCGGGAAAGCACACCGTTGCTGCGCACCCTGACCGGCTTCCTGTTTGGCTTCACCACCGCGTGGTTTGGCTACCCCCTGGTGGAAGAGAGTATGCGTCAGAACCTCAAGGCGCTGGAAGCCCGCTTCCACATCTCGCGCGCCGTCTACGGCGACGACCACCCGACCCCCTGACTACCCGACTCCCTGACCACCTGACTACCCGACTATCTGACTACCCCCCATGCCCTTCACCGATCACGGCGGCCTGCGCTACTACACCTTCGCCAACCTCACCCGCCACGGCGTGGTGCACGGCGTGTTTACCCGCCGCGGCGGGGCCAGCCCGCGCCCGTGGGCTTCCCTCAACATGGGTTCCACCGTGGGCGACGATTGGGGGCGGGTGCAGTTCAACATCCGGCGGGCGTTTGGCGCGCTGGGGCTTTCGGTCGCCAGCCGCTACGACGCCTGGCTGGTGCATGGCCGCGATGCGGTGGTGGCCGCACAGCCCCGCCCCGTAAACAGCCCCGCGCCGCCGCCCAAAGCCGACATTATCCTCACCGCCAACCCCGCCGTAACGCTGGTGATGCGCTACGCCGACTGCGTGCCGATTTTGCTCTACGACCCGCGGCAGCAGGCCATTGGGCTGGCGCACGCGGGCTGGCGGGGCACGGTCGTCGGCACAGCCGCGGCGGCGGTGGAAGCCATGCAGGAAGCCTTCGGCAGCCGCCCCGCCGATTTGCTGGCGGCCATTGGCCCCGCCATTGGCCCCGACCATTACGAAGTGGGCGCTGAAGTGGTGGCGCAGGTGCGGGAAGCCTTCGGCGCGCAGTCCGAGGCGCTGCTGCCGCGCTACGGCGAGCGGCGGCATTTTGACCTCTGGCAGGCCAACCGCCTGCAACTGGAACGCGCCGGTGTGCCTTCCGGCCACATTGAAATGGCTGAAATCTGCACTGCCTGCCACGTCGCAGACTGGTATTCCCACCGCGCCGAGCAGGGCAAGACCGGGCGCTTTGGCGTCTTGCTGGCGCTGCCCGATGCCCCGCGGAGGCTTCCCGATGGATGACCTGGCAGCCCGCCGCGCCCAACTGGACGCCCTGCGCGAACGCATGGCTGTGTGCCGCGCCTGCCTGGAAGCCGGCTACTGGGTGCACCCCCGCCCGATTTATTCCGGCCATGTGGGGGCGCGCATCATGGTCATTGGGCAGGCCCCCGGCATCACCGAAGTGGAAGCCGGGCGGCCGTTCAACGCGGGCAGCGGCTCGCGCCTTTTCCGCTGGCTTGCCGATGCGGGCATTGAGGAAGCCTGGTTCCGCCGCACGCAATACATGACTTCGGTGACGAAATGCTACCCCGGGCGGGCCAAATCAGGCAGCGGCGACCGCGCCCCCAGCCGCAAAGAGCAGATGCTGTGCCGCCCTTTTCTGGAAGCCGAAATCGCGCTGGTGGACCCCGAACTGATTTTGCCTGTGGGCAGACTGGCCGTCAACATGTTCTATCCCGCCAAAGCCAAACTGGGGGAAATCATCGGCACCGAAAAGCAGGTGGATGGCCGCTGGATTGTGCCCCTGCCGCACCCTTCCGGGGCCAGCCGCTGGCATCAAAGTGAGGCCAACCGCGCCCTGGTGCGTCAGGCCGTCGCGCGCATTGCAGCCCACATGGCGCGCATGTTCCCCGACGGCACCGGTGGAGCGAAAGAGGAATAGGGGGGCATGCAAAATCTGTAGAAATACCCGCCGCGTTGCGGAAACGCCCTCACCCCTCAAGCCGCCTGGCGGCGGCTTTCTCCCCTCTCCCAGTGGGAGAGGGGAGAAACGGCGAGCGCAGCGAGCCAAAGTGGGGTGAGGGCGAAATGGCGCTTCTACAACATTTGCTTGTACCCAGGCCGCCACGCGTGTGCAA
>JALUXH010000093.1 GCA_027019065.1 Anaerolineales bacterium | reverse complement strand
ATGTTCTATCATCTAAGTATCTATCCGAAAAAACGGCGGGGCTGTACGATGCATCGCCTTGCGGCGACGATCTCGCTGCTGATCTCCCTAACCCCCGCCCTGGCCGCGCGTTGCGCGGCCAGGGCCGCCCCCTTCCCCTCTTAGTAAGAGGGGAAGGGGGCAAAGGAGCCGAGCCGTAGCGAGGCTCCTTGGGGGAAGGGGAGATCGGCGTCCTTGCCGAGAAAGAGAGCCGCGGGCATGGTGGATTTTTCGGATAGGCTCTAAAGTAACTGTTCAGCCTGCCCGCGATGCGCACCCAGAAGCATAAAAAGAGGGTAACGCAAAGACGCAAAGGAAGGCAAATGGCGCAAAGAGCAATTCTGTGTTTTCTGGTAACTGCCTACGCTGTGGTGCTCTCCATGCGTTTTGATGCGCTGTGCCTTTGCCATACCCCTCCCCTGGCTCCCCTCCCCGCATGCGGGGAGGGGACAGGGGTGGGGTCAACGCGGCGGCAGCGGCGCCAAAGGAAAACGCGGTGTGAAAACCCGCCTTGCATTGCCAGCGCTACGATTTGGGTAGGTAATGACGTTTTCTGTGCCAATCTGTGAAATCTGTGGATTCCCTGCCAGGGCTGAGCAGTTACCGGAAAACACAGATTTTTTCTTTGCGTTCTTTGCCCTCTCTGCGCCTTCGTGTTACTTCCGCCGCCGATTCTCCCAGGGCTGAACAGTTACCATCTAAAATGTTGCGGGGCACCGAGAGCCTGCCTCTTTTTTCCAACGTCCGGCCTCTTGTCGGGGCGGGGAAGTGTGGCTGCAGGGTGGTATGATTGGCAAAAAGGTGCCGACGCGCCCCGCGCGGCACCCACGCATTCAACGGATAAGGAGGACGCCATGCAGTTACAAGGAGCCGTGGTCGTCATCACGGGGGCAACGCGCGGTTTTGGTCATGCCCTGGCGCGGGCGTTGCTGGCTCGGGGCGCCAAAGTGGTGATTTCCGGCCGGCAGCAGGAAACCGTCGCCGCGGCAGCAGCCGCACTGGCCTCGGAAGGCAGCGTTGCCGGTGTGGCCTGCGATGTCAGCGTCGCGGCGGAAGTCAACGCCCTGGCACGTGCCGCCGTGGAGCGTTTTGGGCGCATTGACGTGTGGGTGAACAACGCGGGCATCGCGGCGCTGCCGGGCGGCGTGCTTGATTTCCCGCCGGAAACCGCCGAACGTGTCTGGCGCGTCAATGCACTGGGCACGCTGCACAGCACCCAGGCTGCCGTAGCGGTGATGAAGCGCCAGCCGGAAGGCGGCACCATCGTCAACCTTTACGGCCGCGGCAGCGATTTGCGCCCCGCAAGCCCCAACGGCCTGTATGCTGCCAGCAAAGCCTGGATTACTTCATTCACCCGCACCGCGGCCCAGGAACACAAGGGCCTGCCCATCCGCTTCATCGGCTTCAGCCCGGGCATGATGACCACCGACATGCTGCGTGTGCGGGAAGTGGTGGGCAGGCAGGCCGCGGCGCGCCTGCGGCACCTCCCCCGCGTGCTGGCCGCCCTCGCCACGCCGCCGGAAGCCCCCGCCGAGGCATTGGCGCGCCTGCTGGAACGCAACACCCGCCCTTTCGTGGAATACCGCACGCTGCGGGGTTTCCGCCTGCTGAAAGGGCTGGCGCACATGGCCTGGTTGGGAATGCGCGGCGCGCCTCCGCCCCTGCCCGACGAGGCGCTGGAAGTGCAACCGCCTTACGAGCCGCCCCTTTTTTCCTGGGAAGACACCTCAAGGCGGCCCTGACCGTCGCCCCCCCGCTTTCCCCAAACAGCAGCCGCCGAGCGACCAACGCCCGGCGGTTTCGTTGAAATGAGGTTTTGGGAAAGAGGCTACGAGGCGTGCAGGTCGTGCATCATCTGCACGAATTCTTCGTGAGAGATTTCGCCCCGTGCGTAGCGGGCACGCAGGATCTCTTCCGGCATGGCGTCGCGGTGCATTGCCATCGGGGGCATCATGTGGTGGTGGTGGTAGCGGGGCGGCATCGCCAGGATGCCGATCACCACCAGCACCATCAGGAAGAAAAAGCCGAAGAACATCATGACGCTGCCTCCTTGCCTTCCAGGTCGCGCAGCATTTGCAAGTACTGTTCGCGCGTGATTTCGCCACGGGCATAGCGGGCTTTCAGGATCACTTTCGGCTCATCTGCCGCGGCGTGAGCAGCAGGCGCCTGGAACGGGGCAGCAGACATTCCCCGGCCATAGCCCGAGCGGCGCACCAGCCAGACAACCAGCCACACCATGCCGCCAACGAACAGCAGCAACAGGAACAGGTTCAGCAAAGCGCCAAACCAGCCCCAGCCTCCGAACCATCCCAAACCTCCACAGCAACCACCCATCATGGGGGCACCTCCTTGAACAAAGTTTTGTTGCATTTGACGCTTTCAAGGATAGCGCCCTGAGGTCAAGGCTTTCTCAAGATCGTGTGAAGATTCGGTGAAGGTTGGTTGGGGAAACAGCAAGAGGCCGTTGGGCGCCCCGGCGCGGCCTTTGCGCCGTGAATGGCCGTGTTTGCTCTGCGTGTTGCGCGGGCTTTGGGGGTTTTCACGTCAGCGCTGCGGGGTCCAGCAAGCGGCGGAGGTCTGCTTCCGAAAGGTCGGTCATTTCCAGCGCCACTTCCAGCACAGGGCGGCCTTCCCGATAGGCGCGCTTGGCAATTTCGGCGGCGCGGTCGTAGCCGATGATAGGGTTGAGCGCCGTGACCAAAATCGGATTGCGCGCGAGGGCTTCCTGCGCTTTTTCCGGCCGGGGTTTCAGGCCGCGCAGGGCTTTTTCGGCCAGCACCGCCGACGCATTGGCCAGCAGGCGAATGGATTGCAGCAGGTCATAGGCAATGAGCGGCAGCATGGTGTTGAGTTCAAAGTTCCCGCCCTGCCCTGCCACGGCAACGGCCGTTGTGTTCCCCACCACCT
>JALUXH010000092.1 GCA_027019065.1 Anaerolineales bacterium | reverse complement strand
TTTTCACACCGCGTTTTCCTTTGGCGCCGCCGCCGCTGCGTTGACCCCACCCCCGTCCCCTCCCCGCATGCGGGGAGGGGAGCCAGGGGAGGGGTATGGCAAAGGCACAGCGCATCAAAACGCATGGAGGGCACCCCAGCGTAGGCAGTTACGACGCTTCTGTGCTTTCTGGGGTTGCAATCGGTGCGAATCTGTGGAATCTGTGGATGATTTTCTGCGAAATCTGCGTCATCTGTGGTTTCTCCTTGCCTGGACTGAACAGATACGATATTTTCCGGATAGCGTCCAAGCGTCCAAGCGCCAAAAGTTGCCAGGGAAGACAAAACCATGCCCTACTGCTATGAATACCCCCGCCCGGCCGTTACCGTGGATGTTGTGGCTTTCACGGTGCGGCAAAACCGGCTGCAAGTGCTGCTCATCCGCCGCGGCAGAGCGCCGTTTGCAGGCAAATGGGCGCTGCCGGGGGGCTTTGTGGGCATGGAAGAATCCCTTGAGGCCGCGGCTTCCCGCGAACTGACCGAGGAAACCGGCGTCGGGGATGCCTATCTGGAGCAGCTTTATACCTATGGCGACCTCGGGCGCGACCCGCGCGGGCGGGTCATCACCGTGGCCTACTTTGCCCTGATTCCGGCCGACGCGGCAGTGCGCGCCGAAGGCGGCGACGACGCCGCCCAGGCGCGCTGGTTTCCCATGGACGCCTTGCCGCCCCTCGCTTTTGACCACGCCGACATCATTGCCTATGCCCTGCGCCGCCTGCGCTACAAACTGGAATACACCGCGGTAGGCTTCCAACTGCTGCCGGAAACCTTCACGCTGAGCGAATTGCAGCGGGTTTACGAAATCATCTTGGGGGAAAGTCTGGACAAGCGGAACTTTCGGCGGCGCATTTTGCAATCGGGCGTCATTGAAGCCACCCCCCACTACCGGCGCGGGCGGGAAGGCCGCCCCGCCCGCCTCTACCGCTACAAGCCCGACGCCGTCGCCGAGGTGAAAGCGCGGCGGTTGTTCCCCTAAAACTGTGCACCGGGCACAGGGCACAGGGCACAGGGCACAGGGCACAGGGCATCCCGGCATCCCCGCATCCCGGCTTCCCCTCACCCCCTCAACACTTCATTTCCCACCACCCGCCCGTCGGCAAGCACTACCTTGCGACGAGCGTATTCGCGCGCCAGCCGCTCATCGTGGGTAATCATCACAATCGTCACACCCTCACGGTTGAGCGCCCGCAGGCGTTCCATCAGGGCGTAGGCGGTGTTGCGGTCCTGCCCAAAGGTGGGCTCATCCAGAATGAGCAGCCGCTGCCCCGCGGCCAGCATGGTGCCCACGCTCAGGCGGCGCTTTTGCCCCTGGCTGAGGGTGAAAGGGTTACGGTCGGCGTGGGCGGTGAGGCGGAAAGCCGCCAGCAGGTGCTCCACCCGCGCGCGAATCTCCTCCTCAGGCCATGCCCGCACCCGCAGGCTGTAGGCCAGTTCATCCCATACCCGGTCGGTAACGAACTGGTGCTCCGGGTTCTGGAAAACGAAGCCCACCAAATCGGCCTGCTCGCGCGGCGAAAGGGAAGCCAACGGCTTACCGAACAGACGCACTTCGCCCGTCTGGGGCGGCGGCAGCAGCCCGGCCATGTGCAGCGCCAAGGTGGATTTTCCCGCCCCGTTGGCGCCCATCAGTGCCACGAAGTCGCCCTGGGGAATGCGCAAATCCACCCCGCGGAGCACGGGCGTACCGCCGGGGTAGGCGAATTCCAGGCCGCGGACTTCCACCGCGGGCGTGTCGGCGTGCAGGGGCGGGAAAGCGTCGGGCGGGGGACGACGTCCGGCGCGCGGGTCAAGGTGCGAGGGCACCCAGATGCCGGCTTCCAAAATTTGGGGCAGGTGGGCTTGCAGGGTGGCGTCGGGTTCCCCGACAGCCAGCAGCCGCCCGCCTTCCCCCAAGAACAGCACCCGGTCGGCAAGGTGCCAGCAGGCATCCAGTTTGTGCTCAATGAGCAAAATGGTGTGCTCGCCTTTGAGGCGTGCTAAGGTAGCAAAGAAATCGCGGGTAGCCTGGGGGTCAAGGTTGGCGGTCGGCTCGTCCAGAATCAGCACCGGGGGCTGCATGGCAAGCAGCGCGGCGAGGGCAATCCGCTGGGCTTCCCCGCCCGAAAGGGTCTCCAGGCGGCGCTTGAGGAAGGCTTCCATGCCCACTTTGGCAAGGGCTTCCCGGATGCGGGCGGGCATGGCTTCCCGCGGCACGGCGAGGTTTTCCAGGCCAAAGGCAAGTTCGTCTTCCACGGTGAGGGTGGCGAAACCAGCCTCGGGGTCCTGAAAGAGGATGCCCGCCGTGGCAGCGATGCGGGCGGGCTCGGTTTCGGCGGGGTTGAGGCCGTTCAGGCGGATTTTCCCCTCAACATGGGCGAAAATATGGTGCGGCACAATGCCGGTGAGGGCCAGGGCAAGGGTGGACTTGCCGCCGCCGGAAGGCCCCAGCAGCAGCGCCAATTCGCCCGCGGGCAGGGTGAAGGAAACACCCTGCACCGCGGGCTTTGGCGTGCGGGGGTAGCGAATGGTGAGGTGAGAGGCAGAAATCATGAGAAAAAAGATGCCCTGTTACCCTGTGTTCCGGTGCCCTGTGGCTCTGTCCACCGGAACACTTGACACCGGAACACCGGGGGACACTTTTTTACGCCTCGTCGCGGGCGATGGCGAAGGAATTGAGCGCGCCGGCGCGGTAGAGGCCGTCGGCGATGGCTTTGCCCAGCCAGCCCGAAAGCACGGCACCGGAAATCAGCCGCGCCACGAGCATCGCGGCGAGCACGCCCGACTGCAAATTGCTGTACCAGAACATGTAATCCACCACCAGGCTGCCCGCGCCCGCGGCGGCACCGGCAATCATCAACGTGGCGAGGTTGTATTTCTTGTAGCCCGTGGCAGCGAAGACCACCTCGGCCATGCCGCCCTGCACCAGGCCGGAAATCAGCAG
>JALUXH010000091.1 GCA_027019065.1 Anaerolineales bacterium | reverse complement strand
GTGGCAAAACGCCTCTGGCGGCAGTTTTTCTTTGGAGTGCGGCGACGAGTCGCCGCTTTCCAAAGCGGTGCCCAGGCACCGCACTCCAAAAAGCGCTTGCAAAGGGAAATATTCTCCGTGTCCTCTGTGTTCTTTGTGGAAGCATTGACGGGCACAGGGCCATCCGCAGTGCTTCGGGGTAGGTAATTACTTTCCGCAAGGCAGATGAGGATAAATCCTGTATAATGGAGGGGGAGGTGACCATGGCTCGCTGGGAGCGTTTTCAAGAACAAATGCGCCGTGTGGGGCGCCTGACGGGGGCGCAATGGGCGGCGTGGCTGTTGCCTGCCAATGGAGGCTGGCACATTGCCGCGGCATGGGGCCTGACGGCGTCTCGGCGGCAGGCGTGGGAACATTTGCTGGAAACGGCCGAGTGGCGCAGCTGGTTGAACGGTGCGCTGGTGCAGGGGCGCTGGCGTCGCCGCCGTGTGCCTCAGACGCTCCGGAAACGGCTGGGCGAACGGCTGCATGTTTTCCCGTTGAAAGGTGAAGGGGCTTTGGCGGTTTCGGCCGGCGCGCTGGATGCCGCGGCGCGGGAAATGTGGCGCGTGGCTGCGCTGAGCGCTCCGCCGCCTGCCGAAGACGCGGGGCCTTTGCTGCGCCCTGTGCAGCAGCCCATTTGTGAGCAGTTTATCCAGCGGCTGGCCGATAGCGGCGGGCAAATGACCCAGGTGGCGCGCGCGGTGGCGACGACCCTCCACGAGGCCACCGAAGCGCTTTACGTTTACCTGGCCGTGCTGGAAGGGCGCAGTTTTCGCGTGTTGACGGCCGAAGGCGAGGCTGTGGAAGGCTGGCTGCCGGCGGCCCTGCCTGCCGACCGCCTGCCCCAGTTGCGGCCCCTTTGGCAAAATGAAATCGTGACACTGCCTTCCGAACCCTGCCCCCGCCTTCCCCGAACGCCTCTGGGGCAGTGGGTAGGGGTGCCGTTGTTCCAGCGGCGGCGGCTGATCGGCTTCATGGCCGCGGCCCTGCCGCCTTCTGCGACGCTTTCCCCTGCACTTGAAGAAATCTTGCGGGCTTTTGCCCGCCGGGTGGTGTGGGTGCTGGAGCAGGCCCTGGCTTTTGAAGAGACCACCGAACACCTGCGCCGCAAGGCGGTGCTCAACGACGTGCTGCTGGCGATGCTTTCCAGCGACGATGTGGAAGAGGCTGCCCTCAGTGCCACCCGCCACCTGCGGCGTGTGCTGCAGGCCGATGTGGCGCTGGTCATGCTGCCTACGCCGGAAGGCTCCCTGATGCCGGTGGGGATGTACCCGCCGGGGCCTTTCCCAGCGCCGGTGCCGATTGAACTTTCCCTTTGCGGCCAGGTGCTGGAAACCGGGCGGCCTGCCCGGGTGGGCGACGTGCGCCGCGCCCCGCGTTATTTCCCCCTCAACGATGCCATTCGCTCGGAATTGTGCGTGCCGCTGAAAAGCAAGGCCGGGGTGGTGGGCGTGCTCGACCTGGAAAGCACACGCCTGGACGCCTTCACCGAAGAAGACGAGCGCCTGCTGGCGGCCGTGGCCGGGCACCTGGCTTTGATGCTGGAAGCCATCCGCTTGCGTGAAGAAACCGCAGCCCGGGCCTTGCGCATGGAACTGGTGCATCAGGTCATCAAAGACGTGGTGGGGCTGCTGGATGCCCGGCAGGTGGTGGAAGTGGCTGCCCGGCGCATTGCGGCCTATTTTGGCTACGAAGTGGCGGTGGTCACGGTGGCCGACGAAGCCCACCGGCGGCCCCTGTTTTTCGGCGCGGCCGGCGCCGATGCGCTGCACCTGAACCTGAACGACGATGCCGGGGCCTGGCCGCCCGACGGGGTGATTGCCCACGTGCTGGCTACCGGCCGCAGCAGGCTTGTGGACGATGCCGACAGCGACCCGCTTTACCGGTTTTTCCCCGGCTTTAAGGCCGGCTCGGAATTGTGTGTGCCCATTTTGTCCCCCGAAGGGCAGGCACGCGTGCTCGGCTTCATCAACATTGAGCGCGCCCGCAAACACGCCTTCACCGAAGAAGACAAAATGGCTATGGAAACCGTGGCCGGCGCGCTCTCTGCCGTGCTGACCAGCGCTTTCCGTTACGAACGCCTGGAAAACACCATTCAGCATCTGGAAGCAGCCCGCCAGACCGCATTGGACATCATCGCCGACCTGGAAATGGATACCCTCTTGCAGCGGATTGTGCGCCGGGTGAAGCATTTGCTGGTGGTTCAGGGCGTGGAAATCGGCCTGGTAGATGCCGAAAAAGGGGAAGTGCGGGTGGCAGCAGCCGATACCCCCCACGGCGAATGCGATGGCTTCACCATGCCGTTGGGGTGGGGCATTGGCGGCCAGGCTGCCGTGAGCGGCAAGACGATTGTGGTGGACGATTACGCCACATGGGAAGGCCGCCCTGAAGGCGACGCAGATGAAATGTTTCGGGCTGCAGCCAGCGTGCCGCTGAAGTTCGGCGATGAGGTGCTGGGCGTGCTGACCGTGTATGACGACCGCCCGGAACGCCGCTTTACCCCCGATGAGATCCGGCTGCTGGAAGTGCTGGCGCCGCAAATTGGCGTGGCCCTGCGGAACGCCCGCCTCTATCGGGAACTGGCCGACCGCATGGCGCGCCAGCAGCGGGCAGAAGAAGAATTGATGAAAGCCGGGCGGTTGGCCGCCATGGGCGAAACCGCCATGGCCATTGCCCACAAACTCAACGGCCCCCTCACCACCGTGCTGGGCTTTGCCGAACTGCTTCTGGAAGACATCCCTCCCGACGGCGCAGCCTATGCAGATGCCCAAATGATCTTGCGGGAATCCCGCAAGGCCAGCGAAGTGGTGCAGGAACTGCTGGATTTTGCCCGCTACCCCGAACCCTACCAGATTGCCGCCGATGTCAACACTTTGTTGAACGAAACGTTGTCGCTGGTTTCCCAGTATATGCTTTCCAGAGGGGTGGCGCTGCACCTGACCTTGCAGGATGACCTCCCGTTGGTCATCGTCGACCCGGGCGAGGTCAAATACGTGTTCCTCAACCTGATTCACACCTTGCTGCAAACGATGCCCCACGGTGGTCAACTTTATATTACCACCGGCATTGAAGAAGATGATACCGGCCGGTGGGTGGTGGTGCGCACGGCCGATACCGGCGCCAAACTGGAAGCCGGGCAAATTGAAACCCTGTTTGAGCCGTTTTACGTGGCGCCCCGCGACCGCACACTCCGGCGCACGGCCATGAGCTATGGCGTGGTGCAGGAAGACCGCAGCACCTTCCCGCTGGAAGACGAAGCGCGGGAGCCCCTGGGCAACGTGTTTGCCATCTATTTGCCCGCAATGTAACCGGCGCGTGGGCAGCGGCATGGGGGCTGCCCCGGCGGGTGTTCGGGCATCTTGGGGCCGAAAAAGCCGCCCTTTGCAGGCGGAGCAGGCGCGTCCAGCGTCAAACAAGCAAGGAGGCATTATGGCCGGACGTCCCCCGCGGCGGGTCGTCGTCGTGGACAGCAACGAAGGTGTGTTGCGCTTGTGCCAGCGGGTGCTGGAACGGGCCGGCTTTGAGGCGGCGGCCTTTGAGCAGCCTTATGCCGCCCTGGATTACCTGGAACAGCACACCGCCGATGTGCTGATCGCCGATTCCGATATCCCGGCCATGAACGGTTTCGCGTTGATGCAGCAGGCGCGTTTATTGCAACCGAACCTGGCGGTTGTGATTATGAGCCGCTATGATACGATAGAGAGAGCCGTAGAGGCGCTTAACCAGGGCGCCAACGGCCTGCTGCTCAAACCTTTTGAGCGGATGATGCTGGTAGAAAGCGTTTGGCGGGCGGTAGCGCATCGCCAGCGTCAGGAAGAAACCGCCCGCATGGCGGCCTTGCGCCCCCTGTTTGACGTGGCCGAAGCGCTGCTTTCCGAACGGCGGCTGGCGCCTTTGCAAACGCTGGTGGTGGAAAAAGTGCAGGAAGTGCTTCCGGGCTCGGCGGTTGGCCTCTACCTGTGGGAAGAGGGCGCGGCGGAGGAAGGGCAGGTGCTGGCTTCCGTAGGCAAAGTGCTGCCGCCGAACGCCCCCCTGTGGCAAACCGTGCCGCCCCACCGCCACCCTTTGCGGCTGGATATCCAAAGCGGCGACGAAGACGACCGCGCCCTGCTGGAAGCCTACGGTTGGAGCAGCGCGCTGCTGACCGTGGTGCCGCGTGAAGAGCGGCGGTACGCCCTGCTGGTTGCCCGGGAGCAAATGCCCTTTTTCCATGAAGAAGTGGATGCCACGGCATTGGGCATTCTGGCGCGGCTGGCGGCTACGGCGCTGGAAAGCGCCCGGCTGTACGAAGCCCTGCGTTCTTCGTTGGAAGAACTGCGGCGTTCCCAGCGCGCCCTGGCCCAGGCCGAAAAAATGGCCGCCGTCGGGCGGCTGACCGGTTCGCTGGCCCACGAAGTGAACAACCCCATCCAGGCCGTGCGGAACAGCCTTTACCTTGCCACCCATCCGGAAGTTGACCCCTCCCGCCGGGCAGAATACCTGCGCCTGGCGACGGAAGAAATTGAACGCCTTTCGGCGCTGGTGCACCGGATGTTGAACTTCTACCGCCCCGGCAAAGCCGAGCGGCGAAAGGTGGCGCTGGCAACCCTCGTCGGACGGGTGCTGGGCTTGCTGGCAGCCCAGTTGGAAAAACACCACATTACCGTTGTGCGCGAGATGCCCGCCGACTTGCCGCCCGTCTATGGCGTAGAAGATCAATTGCAGCAGGTTGTCCTGAACCTGGTGCTCAACGCGATGGAAGCCATGCCTGAAGGCGGCCGATTGTTTGTGCTGGGGTGGGCGGAAGGCGACCGGGTGGTGCTGGCGGTGGAAGATACCGGCCCCGGCATTGCGCCTGAAGTGCGCGATAATCTTTTTGAACCGTTGGTCAGCACCAAAGATACCGGCACCGGCCTGGGGTTGGCGGTCAGTTACAACATCATTGCCGACCACGGCGGGCATCTGGCGCTCGGCGAACCGACGCGCGGCACCGGCGCGGCTTTCCGGGTGGTGCTGCCGAAGTGGCAGGGCCGCACCGCCACGAAAACTGCCCAGACAAAGGGAGGCGGTCATGGAAAACAAGGGTAAAGTCCTGGTAGTCGACGATCAGCAAATCACCCGCACCACCCTTGCCGACATTTTGCGGCTGGAAGGCTACGAAGTGACGCCTGCAGCCGACGGCCCCGCTGCACTGGCGGCGTTGGAGCGGCAGGAATACGATGTCATGCTGCTGGATTTAATGATGCCGGGCATGAGCGGGCTGGAAGTGCTGGCGCGTCTTCGGGAAGCCGACTGGGATGGGGAAGTTGTCTTGCTGACCGCCCACAGTTCGGTGGAATCGGCCATTGGTGCCTTGCGGCACGGGGCAGCCGATTACCTCCTCAAACCGGCTTCCGCGCCGGAAATCATCGCGGCCGTACAAAAGGCGCTGGAGCGCCGCCGCCAGCGGATGAAGCAGCGCCGCCTGCTGGAAGAACTGATGAAGACCATGCACGGCGACGAACCCGCTCAGCCCGCTGCCCGCCGCAGGGAAGACGAGCGCGTGCCACTGACGCCCGCGGCCTCGGTGGACTTCAAGCGGCGGCAGTTGTATGTGGGCGATGAAACGGTTTCGCTTTCCCCCACCGAAGCGCGCCTGCTGGAAATTCTGTTGGCGAGAGAAGGCGAAGTTGTGCCGCACGCCGAACTGGTGCGCCTGGTGCAGGGCTACGAAGTGGAAGCAGGAGAGGCATCGGAAATGCTGCGGCCTTTGGTCAGCCGCCTGCGTTCCAAACTGGCGCACATCCCGGGCGGCCGCGGCTGGGTGGGCAACGTGCGCGGCGTGGGCTACGTGTTGGAACGCCGCTTGACTTAATGCATCATCAACACAGATGCTTGTTGGGATTAGGCTCTCCGGCAGTGCTCAGTCACCTGGCTTGATCTCTCCACGACCGCTCCGGCGCACAGGCGCGCTTCCGTGGGCGCCGGAGGGGAGACGTCATCCCGCCGCCGTGTTACCCTTCGGCGGCTTGCAATGACACCATCATAACCTGGAGGTGAACGATGAAAATGGCAAAAGCTCTCGGATGGGCTCTCTTTGTGCTGGGGGTGTGGGAAGCCGCGGCGCCGTTTGTGTTGGGCTATACCGAAGGGGCTGCGGAGGTGCAAAGCCTTGCCCTCGGCGCAGCGTGGGCATCTTTTGGCCTTTGGGCGGCGTTGAGCGTTCGGGGCGAGGCCGTGAACCTGCTGGGCTGGCTGAGCGCGTGCCTGGGGGGCTGGCTGGTGTTTTCCCCGGCCTTGCTGGGCTATGCGGCCGCCGGGGCAGCGTTTTGGAACGACCTGCTGGTGGGGTTGGTTGCCGTGGTGCTGGGCATGTGGGCGGCGTTCAATGCCCCTGCGCCGTCACCGGCCGCAGGGCAGCGCGGCGGCGCATGATGCCGCCGGAACATCCACAACGGCCGCGGGCGCTTCCCTCGCGGCCGTTGGGCCTTTGTGGGCCTTGGGTGCCGGGCTGAGACGCGCCGCGGCGCGGGACGTTTCCCTTTTCTGCCCCGCTCAGGCCGGATGTTGGGAAGAAGGCTGATAAAATAGCCCCATGCAATGGAAAGAAGCGCTCGCTGCCTTGCGGCTGGTCGGCCTGCGGAATGCCTTGCGGGCGCGGGCTTACCGCCGCCGCAAGGAAGCCCTTGACGCCCCGCTCTTGCGCCGGCCTGCGCCCTTGCAGGGCGTCGGTGCTTTGCACACCGTCGCCCCCGCTGCGCAAGGCGCACACCTCGCCTTCGCCTTCGCCGCGCTGGAAATCACCTTTCTGGCCGCCGACGTCGTCCGCCTGGCGTGGGAACCCGGCGCGCCCCCGCCGCCTTACGCTGTGCCCGCCCCGCCGCCCTGGCCTGCCCCGCCGGTAGATTTCCGCCGCCGCGGGGATGCCTGGTGGCTGCGTACCGGCGCGCTGGAACTGGTCATTACCGCCGAAGGGCTGGCCTTCCACACCGCTTTGGGCGACCTGCTGCGCCGGGAGGCGTGGCCTTCCCGCCGCGGGGAAGGCTGGCGGCAGAGCGCGTGGCTGCACCCCCAGGCGGCCGTTTTCGGCCTCGGCGAACGCGCCGCCGGCCCCGACCTGCGCCCGGGCGTGTACCGCCTCTGGAACCAGGACCCCAACGGCCACTACGGCCCCGGCCGCGACCCCCTTTACATGGCCCTGCCCGTGGCGTGGGTGCTGCAGCCCGCAGGCGCTTACCTGATTTTCTACAACAACCCCGCCGCGGGTGAAATCCGCCTTGATGACGGCTTCCATGTGCGCTTTGACCACGGCGCACTGGTGAGTTACTTTCTGTTCGGCGAACCGGGGCACATCGCCCGCCGCTTCGCCGAACTGACCGGCTTCCCGGCCATGCCGCCCCGCTGGGCGCTGGGCTATCACCAGTCCCGCTGGGGCTACCGCACCCGGCAGCAGGCCGCCGCCGTGCTGGATGGCTTCCGCAAGCACGAGATGCCCCTGGATGCCTTGCATCTGGATATTGACTACATGGACGGCTACCGTGTTTTCACGGTGAACCGGCGGCGCTTCCCCGACCTGCAGGCGCTGGCGGCCAAGGCGCATGGGCAGGGGGCGCACCTCGTCACGATTGTGGATGCAGGCGTCAAGCGCGACCCGCGCTGGCGCGTGTATCGGGAAGGCCGCGCCGCGGGCGCTTTTTGCCGCCTTCCTGAGGGTGAAGAGGTTGCTGCGCCGGTGTGGCCGGGTTGGTGCGTTTTCCCCGATTTTACCGACCCCGAAGCCCGCGCCTGGTGGGGGGCGCAGCTGGAAGCCCTGCTCGGCATGGGCGTGGACGGCCTCTGGCTGGATATGAACGAACCGGCGGCTTTTGTGGATGCTGGCGACCCCACCCTGCCCCTGGCGACCCGCCACGCGCTGGAAGGCGCCGGAGGCGACCACCGCGCCGCCCACAACGTGTACGGCCTGCAAATGGCGCACGCCGCGTATGACGCCCTGCGCCGCCTGCGCCCCGACCGCCGCCCCTGGCTGCTCAGCCGCTCCGGCTGGGTGGGGCTGCAGCGCTACGCCTGGGCGTGGACGGGCGACACCGAAAGCACCTGGGAAACCCTCCGCCTGACGGTAGCGACTGTGCTGGGGATGAGCCTCAGCGGCCTGCCGTTCGTGGGGCCCGATGTGGGCGGCTTTGCGGGCGCTCCCGATGGCGAACTTTACCTCCGCTGGCTGCAGATGGCCGCGCTGCTGCCCTTTTTCCGCACCCACTCGGCGCTGCACACGCCGCCGCGTGAGCCGTGGGCCTTTGGCGAACCGTTCACCCGCCTGGCGCGGCAAACGCTGCGCTTCCGCCGCCGCCTGCTGCCGTATCTCTACACGCTCGCTCAGGAAGCCCACACCCGCGGCAAACCCCTTGTGCGCCCTCTCTGGTGGTATGATCCTGCGGACGCCGACCTCTGGCGCGTGAACGATGCTTTCCTGCTCGGCGATGCCCTCCTGGTGGCTCCCGCGCTGAGACCCTCCCAGGAAGAACGTTTCTTGCGGCTGCCCTGGGGGGCGTGGTACGATTTCTGGGAGCCCGCCGAACCCCACTACGGCCCCGCCGAGGTGCTGCTGCCCACCCCGCTGGAGCGCATTCCGCTGCTGGTGCGGGCGGGCGCACTGCTGCCGCTGGACGATGGCGAGACGCTCACCCTCTGGCTGGGCTGGCCGCCGGAAGGCGAATTCCGCAGCCGCCTGTTCTGCGATGCCGGCGATGGCGACGGCCCTTTCCGGCTGGAAATCTGGACGGCGCATCGCCGCGGCGAAGTGCTTGCCTTGCACCGCACCGTGGAAGGCGAGTACCCCTTCCCCTACCAACACCTTCGGCTGGCAGTGCACGGGGCGGCGGCGTTGCGGCTGGAAGCCGACGGCCGCCGGGTGCTCCCCGCGGCCGACGGCGCGTTTCGCCTTCCACCCACCGCAACAACCCTGACCCTGACGCTCACTGCCTGACCCCTCTGCGCCCTGTTAAATGCCTATGTCTGTTTACCTTCACGATATTCCCCTCAATGAAGCCCGCCGCCGTTTTGAAACGGCTTTGCAGGAAGCCGGCTTAGACGGCGTGCTGGGCACGGAGACCCTGCCGCTGGACGACCGCGCCGTCGGACGCGTGTTGGCCGGGCCGGTTTGGGCGCGCATTTCTTCGCCTCATTACCATGCCGCCGCGATGGATGGCTTTGCTCTGCGGGCTGAAGCCACTTTTGGCGCCCAGCCTGCTTCTCCGGTCACGCTGACTTATGGCGACGGCGTGCAGTATGTGGATACCGGCGACCCGCTGCCGCCGTGGGCCAACGCGGTGGTGCCGATTGAGCAGGTCGAGCCGCTCAACGCGGCGGGCGAAGTGGAAACCGGGCGCCCGCGGCAGCCTGCGGCCATCCGCCTGCGGCAGGCGGCGCGCCCCTGGCAGCACATTCGGCCGCTGGGCGAAGATATTGTGGCCACTTCGCTGGTGCTGCCTGCGGGGCACGTGCTGCGGCCGGTGGACCTGGGCGCGGTAGCCGCCTGCGGGCACACCGAAGTAACCGTGGCGCGCCGTCCGAAAGTGGCCATTTTGCCCACCGGCACCGAACTGGTGCCCATCGGCACCGACCCCGGCCCCGGCGATATTTTGGAATTCAACTCGGTGGTGCTGGCCGCACAGGTGCGGCAGTGGGGTGGTGAGCCGACGCGTTTTCCCATCAGCGCAGACGATTTTGACCTCATCCGCAGCCGCGTGGCCGAGGCCGCCCGCAGCCACGACCTGGTGCTGCTGAATGCCGGCTCTTCTGCCGGGGCAGAAGATTTTTCCGCCCGCGTGGTGGCGAGCCTGGGCACGCTGCTGGTGCACGGCATCGCGGTGCGGCCCGGGCATCCGGTGATTTTGGGCATGGTGCAGGTGGAAGGCCGCACCGTGCCCGTGGTGGGCGTGCCGGGGTATCCGGCTTCGGCGGCGCTGACGGGCGAAATTTTTGTTGAGCCGTTGCTGGCGCGCTGGTTAGGGCGCGCCCCCCACCGCCCGCCGGTGCTGAAAGCGCACCTCACCCGCAAACTGGCTTCCCCGGCCGGCGACGATGACTATGTGCGCGTGGCCGTGGGCAAAGTGGGGGAAAAATGGCTGGCCGCGCCGCTGGCGCGCGGTGCCGGGGTGTTGACTTCGCTGGTGCGCGCTGACGGCATTGTGGTGGTGCCGCGGGGGCTGCAGGGCTATGAGGCAGGCAGCGCAGTGGACGTGCGCCTTTACCGCCCGGCTCACGAACTGGAAAGCACCATTTTCGCCATCGGCTCGCACGATGTGATTCTGGATTTGCTGGCGCAGTTTCTCAGCGCTCACGGCCGCAGGCTGGCTTCGGCGCACGTCGGCAGCCTGGGCGGCCTGGTGGCGCTGCGCCGCGGCGAAGCGCATTTCGCCGGAAGCCACCTGCTGGATGCCGAGAGCGGCGAATACAACCTGGCTTACATTCGCCGTTACCTGCCCGGCGTGCCGGTGCGGGTGGTGCAATTGGTGGAACGCCAGCAGGGGCTGATGGTGTTGCCCGGCAACCCCAAGGGCATCCGCAGCCTGGAAGACCTGGCCCGCGAGGATGTGGCCTTTGTGAACCGCCAGCGCGGCGCGGGCACCCGGGTGCTGCTGGATTATCACCTGCAGCGGTTGGGCATTGCGCCCGAGCAGGTGCGCGGCTATGACCAGGAAGAGTTTACCCATCTGAGCGTGGCCGCGGCCGTTGCCACCGGGCGCGCCGATTGCGGCCTGGGCATTCCTGCGGCAGCTCAGGCGCTTGGCCTGGATTTCGTGCCCCTCTTTTGGGAGCGGTACGACCTGGTGGTGCCCCGTGAGCACGCCGAAAGCCCGCTACTTCAGCCTTTGTGGCAGGTGCTCGCGGACGACGCTTTCCGCCGGGCGGTGATGCGTTTGCCGGGGTATAATGTAGAAAACATGGGACGTGAGATTGCCGAACTGGAGTGAGCGATGGCAACGGCTTTGGTTGTGGATGATAACCGGGCGACGGCTGACGCGCTTTGCAGCCTGCTGGCGGTGTTGGGCCTGGAAGCGCAGGCAGCCTATAGCCCCCTGAGCGCGCTGGAAATGGCGGCTGCTCGCCGCCCGGATGTGGTGATGCTGGATTTGAACATGCCGGGCGTGAACGGGCTGGAAGTGCTGCGTTTTTTCAAGCGCGAGCCGAAACTGGCCACTGTGCCTGTGATTGTGGTAACTTCCGATGACCAGCCGGAAACCCGAGAAGCCGTGCGCCGTGCCGGCGCACTGGATTTAATCGTCAAACCCCCTACGGTCGGCGCGCTGGAAGCCGCCTTGCGGCGCGCCGGCCTTCTGCCTAAGGAGTGAGCGATGGCGCTGGAAGCCGGGCGAGAAGCCCCTGATTTCGTTTTGCAGGATGAGAACGGCCAACCTCACCGCCTTTCCGATTATCGTGGAAAGGTGGTTGTGCTCTATTTTTACCCCAAAGACAACACCCCCGGCTGCACCCGTGAAGCCGAGGGGTTTCGGGACGATTATGCTGCTTTCCGGCAGGCAGGGGTGGTGGTGCTGGGCGTCAGCGCCGACCCGCCGGAGCGGCATATCCGCTTCAAGATGAAGCACGACTTGCCATTTACGCTTTTGGCCGACCCCGACCACAAAGTTTGTGAACTGTATGATGTGTGGAAGGAAAAGAAAAACTTCGGCAAAACGTATTTTGGCATTGCGCGCACCACTTACATCATCAACCCCGAAGGCAAAATCGTGAAGGTTTACAAGCGGGTCAAGCCTGCCGGGCACAGCCAGCAGGTGCTGGCCGATTTGCAGGCGTTGGGCCTCACGGCTTGACCTGGTGGGTGAGCCGGTTGGGCGCGGATTTTGCGAGGGCCGGAGGTTTCCGGTGCTCGCGGGTTTAAAAAGGGCCAGGCCGAAGGCTGCCGCGGCCGGGGCTACGGCCGGGAAAGCCCCAAAGCCTCGGCGATCAAGTCGGCGCGGTCGGCCATTTTGGCCTGGTCGCGTTCTTCGGCAAAGAAGGCCTGCAATTCGGCAGGGTCCAGCCGAAAATCGGGAAAAGGCTGCCCTTGCAGGCGCTCGGCGGCGAGGTCGGCCAGAGCCAGCAATTTGCGGCAGCGCCTGCTGCTGGTGAAGCGGACGTCTTCCAGCCTTCCGTCGGCCACGCGGCCGAAGAAGGCTACCCTGTGTGCGCCGCGGCGGGCTTCTGTGCCCAACGGCCGGTAGCCTTCCGGCGGGGCGCCGACATAACGGCGCAGCCCCTGACGATGATAGTCGGCAACTTTCATTTTCTCGGCCTCCTGTGCGTGATGGCTGTATGGGGGTTATCCAAAACCGCTGGAGCCGCCTCCGCCCCCGCTGCCGCTAAAGCCGCCGAAACTGCTGTGGCTAAAGCCGCCGAAACTGCTTTCCCCGCCGCCGCTCCAACGGCTTTCGCTGCTCGCAGGGGGGCTGGTGAAAGCCGCTGTGGCGGCTTCCAGGCTTGCAAACAGGCTGTCGGCAACTTGCGAGAGGGATTGAAAGGCGCTCTCAGAGGCGTGATCAAGCGCCTGCTCTAACGAGGGCGCTGAAGCCGCACGTGCCGACGCACCCATCGCCGGCCCTTTGCCGTGCCCGCCCGGCGCTTCGGCCCCCACCGGCCGATACCACGCCGGTGCAGGGGTGTCGGCGGCTTCTTTGAACAAGTGGTTGAAACTGTGCTTGAGACCAAAAACGATGGCGTAGGGCCGTCTTTGGCAAGGGGAAGGGCTCATGGTTTCTTCTCTAACATGGCCGACGGGCAGCGTTTGTGAGTTAACGGCGGCATTCCGTTTCCATTTGGCGGACTTTTTCGCGGCGGCGGGCGTGGCGTTCCGAGCCGCCGGGCTCTGCCCGCAGGAAGGCCAGCACAATTTCGCGCGCCAGTTCGGCGCCGATAATGCGCCCGCCCAGGCAGAGCACGTTCATGCCGTCGTGTTCCACGCCCTGATGCGCGGAGTAGGTGTCGTGGCACACCGAGGCGTAGATGCCGCGCATTTTGTTGGCGGCCATGCTCATGCCCACGCCGCTGCCGCACATCAAAATGCCGCGGTCGGCTTCCCCTTGCTGGATGGCGCGCCCGACCTTCTCTGCATAATCGGGAAAGTCCACCGAGGCGGGGCTGTCGGTGCCGAAATCCAGCGCCTCGTGGCCTGCGGCGCGTACGGCTTGCAGAACGGCTTCTTTCAGCGGGAATCCGCCGTGGTCGCAACCAATGGCAATTTTCATCGTGAACCTCGCGTGAACGGATGGGTTTTTTGAGGAAGGGTATTTATTCAGCCCGGGCAAAGAGAAACCGCAGATTCCACAGACGAGCACCGCTTGCAGCCCTGGAAAGCACAGAGAAGAACTGCAGAAAACACGGAAGTTTACTTTGCGTCTTTGTGGTTGCTTGGCGCTCTTTGCGTTACGCTTTGCAACCTTTGTGGGTCTTTTCTGCCGCAGGCAGGCTGAGCAGTTACGAGGAAGGCATCATTTCATGGGGGCGAAATAGGCCGTCAGAATATCCTGGTAAGGGGTGTCGGTGTGGGCGTTCAAAATGCGGAAGAAGTCTTCCGGTGTGGCGATGCGCCCCTGCATTTGGGTGTAGTAATCGTGCAGGAAGGCGAAAAAGGCGCGGTCGCCGATGCGGCGGCGGAGGGCTTCCAGAAAGCGCGCCCCTTGCAGGTAAGTGGCGTTGACGTAGGGGCGAAAGGAGGGGTAATCGTAAATGCTGCGGTTGACCTCGCCGCGGGGCTGGAAGTAATTGACCCGGAAAGCCCACCAGAGGGGCACATCGGCAGGGTAATTTTGGCGGTAAAACAGCCATTCACTGTACACGGCCAGCGCCTCATCCATCCAGGGGTGCAGGGCCTGGTCGTTGCCTACCTGGTCGTACCACCATTGGTGGGAAAGTTCGTGCATTCCTAACGAAACCAGGTTGTTGATCACCGTGCCGCGGGCGTTTTTCGCGTAGGTGGTGTAAAAATTCCTGCTCAGGAAGACCAGCCCGCTGTATTCCATGCCGTCGGGGGCGTCGGTAGCCACAATAGCCAGGTGGCGGCGGGGCAGCACCCCATAGGCGGCGGAAAATGTCTGCACGGCTTTGGCAGCATAGGCGGGAAGCGCTTTCCCGCCGTCTGCCAGGTCGGCGAAATAGTAACTGGTGATGGTGATGGCGCCCGCTTTGCTGGTGGTGGTTTCAAAGGCGGCGCTGAGGGAAAAAACAAAGGTGCGGGCGGCATGCAGGCGGTAGTGGCCGTGGGCATCGGGCGGCGCGCTGGCTGCAATTTGCGTGTTTGCCGCCGCGTGTTTGAGTTTCAGCGTAATATCAAAATCGGCAGAAGGATAGACGAGATGGTCGCCGAAAGGCCACGGCTTGTGCCAGAGCCAGCCTGTTTGCCCGTCGTATGGCACGATGAAAGGGTACCAGTCCACCAGATTGGTTTGCCGGGCGTCCATGCCGAAAATACGGCTTCCGGTGCGGTAGGGCAGCGTCAGGCGGTAGTGGATTTCCAGGGCTAGGCTGCGGCCTGGGGCGAGGGGGTGCGGCAGCGGCAGCGTCCACAAGGTGCCGCGAAGGGTTCCCTGCACGGGGCGGCCGTTTGCGGTCGCGGACAGGAGATGGAAAACGCCTTCCCACTGGTTGGGCTCTACATTGAGCACCAGCCGGTTGAGGCTTGCGGAAGCGGTGTTGGTGTAAAGAATGCGTTCATCGGCGGTGAGGGTGCGCTGCCAGAAATCCAGCACGGCGCTGATGTTGTACAGTGGCCGGAGCAGCGGGGCGGGCGTGGCCGTGGGGGAAGCGGTGAGCGTGGGGCGCGGTGTGGGGGAAGCCCAGGGGGTGGCGGTCGGGGTGGCGGTGGGGGGCGGGGGCGTGTTGGTCAGGGGAGAAAACGGCGTTGCCGTGGCTGAAGGCAGGGGCTGCACGCGCACAGGGAACGGGCGCGCAGCGTACACACACCCGTCAAGCCACATGCTCAGCACGCCCGCGATAAGCACGAAGAGGCGACTCTTGGAACCGCGCATAGCATCTGAAAGTAAAGCCCGCACCGGTGAGCGCGGGCTTTGCGCAAAGAGACTAAATCGCTTTTCGGAACACGCGGTGGTTTTTGTATTCCTTGGCCCCGATGTTGATGAGGTCTTTCCGCATCTGGCGGGCAGTTTCGGCAACCTGGGTCAGTTCGGCGTGTTCGTAACGGCCTTCCGATTTGACAGTCTGGTACATTTCTTCGTAGAGCAGCACATTGGCGCCCCTGCCGTGGTATTTCGGCAGCACCCCCGCGCCGTTGAGGGAAATCCAGTGGGTGCGAGAGCGCTCAATGAGCAAGTCGGCAATGTTCCACGGGTAAAGGTGGCCTTTGGCGCGCTGCATGGCTTTGGAAACATCGGGGAAACCGAACAGGAAGCCGATGATTTCATCATCGCCGTGGAAGATCACCTTGATGTAGCGCGGCACCGCGACCAGCACCAGGGTGTCTACAATGTACTTGACTTCTCTTTCTGTGAGTGGGTAGTATTCCCAATTGTTGACGAAGGTGTTGTTATAGGTTTCGCCGATTTTGTTGGCCCAGCGGCGGATTTCGCGGGTGCTCTTGAAGGTGTGCACGCGGAAGGTGCCGCGTTCCTGCACACGGCGGGCAATGCGGTGGACGCGCTCCGGCAATTCATAGTCGGGGGCGTGCAGGTAGGTGGACACGAAATCTACCTCTTTTTCAAACCCCATGGCCTCCATGAATTTGGGGTAGTAGGGGAAGTTGTAGTTCATCATGTCCATCATCTGCCGGTGTTCAAAGCCCTCAATCTGAATGCCATAGCCGTTGAAGGCGCTGAAGCCCTTGGGGCCGACCAGCGTATCCAGGCCGCGCTTGTGGGCCCATTCTTCCACGCGGGCAAAAAGGGCTTTAGCGACTTCCAGGTCTTCAATGACATCAAAGAAATAAAAACTGGCGGTTTTCTTGCCGTGGTATTTATTGTAGGGCTTGATTTCCAGCGCTGAAATGCGCCCTACAACCTCGCCATCGCGCTCGGCGATGAAAAAATCGGCATCGGAATGTTCGTAGAAAGGGTGCTTTTGTTTGTTGAGGGTCAATTCAATGTCGTGCATGAAAGGGGGCACCCACTGCGGTGTGCCGCGGTACAGGTCGTAGTGAAAACGCACGAATTTGCGCACCTCGGCACGGTTGGTGGTGTC
>JALUXH010000090.1 GCA_027019065.1 Anaerolineales bacterium | reverse complement strand
TGTAATTGCCTACCCAAATCGTAGCGCTGGCAATGCAAGGCGGGTTTTCACACCGCGTTTTCCTTTGGCGCCGCCGCCGCTACGTTGACCCCACCCCCGTCCCCTCCCCGCATGCGGGGAGGGGAGCCAGGGGAGGGGTATGGCAAAAGCACAGCGCATCAAGACGCATGGAGGGCACCCCAGCGTAGGCAGTTACGATTAACCGCAGATGATGCCGATTGCACAGAAAAAAGTATCTGTTCAGCTCAGGCAAGGAGAAACCACAGATGACGCAGATTCCGCAGAAAATCATCCACAGATTCCACAGATTCGCACCGATTGCAACCCCAGAAAGCACAGAAGCGTCGCAGAAAACACAGAAGTTGACTTTGCGTCTTTGTTCCCTTTGCGCTTGGCGTGATGCCGTTGTAACCTTTGGTCTCCTGTGGGCCTTGGTGTTTTCATCGCAGGTGGGCTGAACGGTTACGAAAAAATCTGCGCCCCTCTGCGGGATCTGTGGCTGCTTCTTTGGAGGTTGCGATGCTCATCACTCACGCTATTCTCGCCACCTGGGACGACCGGCGCCGTATCCTGCCCGACCACGCGCTGCTCATCCGCGACGGCGTGATTGCCGAAATCGGCCCCAGCGACGCGCTGGAAGCCCGCTGCCCCGCCGAGGAACGCCTTGATGCCCGCGGCCGGTGGGCCTTCCCCGGCCAGATTGTGGCCCATACCCATTTCTACGGCGCGTTCGCCCGCGGCATGGCGATTCCCGGCCCCGCGCCCAAGGTGTTCCCCGAAATTTTGCGGCGCCTCTGGTGGCCGTTGGACCAGGCGCTGGACGAGGAAGCCGTGCGGCTTTCTGCCGAGGTGATGCTGGTGGACGCCATCCGTAACGGCGCGACCACCCTTTTCGACCACCACGCCTCGCCCAATGCCCTTGCCGGCTCGCTGGATGTGATCGCCGAGGCGGTGCGCCGCGCCGGCGTGCGCGCCGTGCTGGCTTATGAAGTGACCGACCGCTATGGCAAGGCCAGCGCGCGGGAAAGCATTGCCGAAAACGTCCGCTTTGCGCAGGCCGTAAAGCAGGAAAGCGACTACAACACCCCCGCGCAGCGGCTGGCCGCTACCTTTGGGCTGCACGCCAGCCTGAGCCTGGATGACGATACCCTGGATGCCGCCCGCGAGGCCTGCCCCCCCGGTGTGGGCTTCCACATCCACGTTGCTGAGCATGAATCCGACGAAGATGATAGCCTTGCCCGCACCGGCCTGCGGGCGGTCGACCGGCTGGCAAAGCACGGCATTCTGGGCGAGCGCACCATCGTGGCGCACGCCGTGCATGTGGATGCCCGCGAAATGGCGCTGCTGGCCGAAAGCGGCACCTGGGTGACGCATCAGCCGCGTTCCAACATGAACAACGCCGTCGGCACGGCGCGGGTGGAAGAAATGCTGCGCATGGGCATCCGCGTGGGGCTGGGCACCGACGGCTTCCCCAGCGCGATGTGGGAAGAAGCCCGCTTTGCCTATTTCGTGCACAAACTGGCCCACCGCGACCCCCGCCGGATGGACGGCAACACGGTGATGCGCCTGCTGGTGGAAAACAACCGCGCCCTCGCCAACCTCTACTTCCCCGCGGCGCGGCTGGGCGTGCTGGAACCCGGCGCGGCGGCGGACATCATCCTGGCCGATTTCCACCCCCACACGCCCGTGACCCCCGACAATTTGCCCTGGCACCTGATTTTTGGCGCTTACGAGCGCATGATTACCACGACCATCGTGGCGGGCGAGGTGCTGATGCGGGACCGCCAACTGCTGACTTTGGATGAAGCCCGCATTGCTGCCGAAGCCCGCGCCAAAGCGCCGCAGGTGTGGGAAGCCTACCGGCGCGTGCTGGGCGCGGCGTAGCAGGCGCTTGTGAGTTGGGCTGAGCGTTGGCAAAAACTTGGCAAAAACTGTGCCGCGGGGGTATAATTCTTATGCGTCCGCGGTTTGCTGAGGCTGAGGTCTTTCTCAGGAGTGCTTTCCATGGCGATGTGGCATTGCGTTTGACCCGTTCAGGTTGTCAACCCGACTCGGCCGCGTGTGGACGCAGCCGAGTTTTTTATGCCCTCCCGTGGCAGGCAAAATTCACGACAGAAGGGAGGTGAGACCTTTGCCCGTCAGCGTAGTGTTACGCCCCAACGAGACATCCGAGCAACTTCTGCGCCGGTTCCGCAAGCAGGTTGCCAAGAGCGGCATTCTGAGCGCCGTGCGGCGGAAGCGCTGGTATGTCTCCAAGAGTGAATTGAATCGGATGCAGAAGAAAAAGGCCATTCGGCGAATGCGGCGGCGCTTGCGCAAGATTCAGGAGCGCCAAAAGGGCCGCTAAGCCCCACTTTTCGGAGGTGTTGTTCGATGGCAGAAGAAAAAATTGAAGTGGAAGGCACAGTGATTGAGGCCCTCCCCGGCACGCAGTTCAAAGTGCGGCTGGATAACGGCCATGAGATCCTGGCCTACCTTTCCGGCAAGATGCGGAAGTATTACATCCGCATTCTGCTGGGCGACCGGGTGCGGGTGGAAATGTCCCCTTACGACCTGAGCCGTGGACGCATTACCTACCGCTACAAGCGTTCCCGCCCGCAGCAGCACGCCGCGTAACGCCTCCGAAGGGTGCGTGTGGGGGCCTTTGCCGCCTTCCCGGCGTGCAGCCCCCGTGCCTTGAGATGTGAAACAGCCCCGGCGGTTCGCCCCAGGGCTGTTTTGCTTCCTTTGACCTTGCGAGGAAACCCGTATGGAAGCCCTTGCCCGCCTGGCCCAACGCTGGCTGCATTGGCGTCTGACACCTGCTCAGCAGGCTGCTTTTGACCGCTACCTGCAGGAACTGCTGGCATGGAACCGGCGTTTCAACCTGACGGCCATTCGGGAACCCGAGCAGATTGTCGTCAAGCACTTTCTGGATTCTCTCAGTGTGCTCACCGTGACGGGCTGTCTTGATGGCAAGCGCGTTGCCGATGTG
>JALUXH010000089.1 GCA_027019065.1 Anaerolineales bacterium | reverse complement strand
ACGTGCCCGTTTTCGACGTGCGCCTGGGTTACACCCCCGCCGACCTTCAGCAGGCCTTCCACCGGCTGACCCCGGCTCAGCGCAACGTCATCGCATGGGGGCATTTGACGGCCGACGCGCTTTACCCCCTCGTGTACGCTATCACCCTGAGCGTATTCCTGCTGGCGGCGCTCGGGGGAACGCCTTCCGCGCGCGCCCGCCGCGTGCTCGCCCTGCCGTGGCTGGCCCTGGCAGCCGATTACGGCGAAAACCTCTGCCTCGCCGCTTTGCTGTGGGCTTACCCTCGCCCTCTGCCTTTCCTTGCAGCCCTGGCGCCCTGGCTCACCGCGCTGAAATGGGGGGCTATTTTGCTCAGCGTCGCAGCCATCCTCTTTTTCGGCGGCCGCGGCTTCCGCCAGAGGCCCCCCGCCCGCTGAGCAAGACGACGCGCGCCGCGGGCTTTCGGGCAACCCGCGGCGCACCCCGCAAACGGAACCTGCCCGCTTTCCCTCCGCCCATTACGGAGCAGGCACGGTCGCGTCAAAGTTCCAGAACCAGTTATAGGCGTAGTAGCCCGTGGTCGGGCTTTCCAGCCGGATGGCGATGCGGTCCAGGTTCGCCAGCCCGGCCGGGATGTTGAAAGTGGTTTTGCTCAGCGTGCCGCTGGCGTCGGTGGTCACGGTATCCACCACATAGCCGCCGATGCCGTACGTGCCGTAGTAGTTCATCCGCACCGTGAAGGTATCGTTGGCGGGGAAATTGTGCGGCTTGATGGTCACCGTGGCATTGCGCGCCACCGCGGTGATGAAGAAATAAGGATAGCCGGGCCAGGGCAGCGGCGTCGCCGTGGGGGTAGGCGCCGGCGTCGCGCTGGGGGTGGCCGTCGGCGTCACCGCAGTGTTATTGTTCCAGAACCAGTTGTACGCATAGTAGCCTGTGGTCGGGCTTTCCAGCCGGATGGCAATACGCACCTGCCCGGCCAGCCCGGCAGGCACGTTGAACACCGTTTTGCTCAGCGTACCGCTGGCGTCGGTGGTCACGGTATCCACCACATAGCCGCCGATGCCGTACGTGCCGTAGTAGTTCATCCGCACCGTGAAAGTGTCATTGGGCGGGAAATTGTAAGGCAAGATGGTTACGCTGGTATCGCGCACCACAGCGGCAATGTAGAAATAAGGATAGCCCACATAGCCCGGCACCGCGCCGCGCGCCGGAAACCAGGACTGCCCCAACGCCATGAGCAGCCCCAGCACCAGGCCCGCGGCACTCTGAAGCAGCCTTCGCTTGGTCATCGTAAACCCTCCTGAACGGTGAAAGGGGGGACGTGCCCCAAAAGGTCATTACCTTAAGCATACATGAAAAACGGCCGGAGCGCAAGACCGCAAAAACCTTGCCGAAACGCTCCTTTCGCCGTAAAATTGCTTCCGATGAACATACCTGCCCTGCTTCTTCACGCGTTTGGCTATTATTACCGCCCCATCTCTAACGGCCCGCTGCCGCCGGCCGTTCGTGGCGCGTGAGCAGGGAAGCCCCTGAGCGTCCGGGCGAGGTCTGACGGCCTCGCCCTTTCATTTTTAAGCCGTAACCGTTCAGCCCCGGCAGGGAGAAACCACCCGTTTGGAGGTGCCCTATGATGATCGTGATGCACGCCCACGCGAGCGAAGAAGACGTCCAGACCGTACTGCAGGCGGTCCGCCGCCGCGGCTTCCAGCCCCACCTCTCGCAGGGGGAAGAGCGCGTGGTCATCGGCGTGGTCGGCGAGGCCCGCCGCGCCGAGCCCGACGCTTTCCTGCGGCTGCCCGGCGTGGCGCGCGTGGTGCCGCTTTCCAGCCCTTACAAACTCGCTTCGCGGGAATTCCACCCCGCCGACCGCACCGTAGCGGTTGGCGGCGTGCCCATCGGCGGCCGCGCCGAGCCGGTCTTCATGGCCGGGCCGTGCTCCGTGGAAAGCCGCAGCCAGCTGCTGGAAACCGCCCACGCCGTCAAGGAAGCCGGCGCCAGCATCCTGCGCGGCGGCGCTTTCAAACCCCGCACCTCGCCCTACTCGTTCCAGGGGCTGGGGGAGCGCGGCCTGGAACTTCTGGCCGAAGCCCGCGAAGCCACCGGCCTGCCCGTCGTCACCGAGGTGATGTCGCCCGAACGGGTGCCCCTGGTGGCCCGCTACGCCGACATGCTGCAAATTGGGGCGCGCAACATGCAAAACTACGCCCTGCTGCGAGCCGCGGGGGCCAGCGGCAAACCCATTTTGCTCAAACGCGGCATGAGCGCCACTTTAGACGAATTGCTGCTGGCGGCAGAATACATCCTCAGCAGCGGCAACGAAAACCTGGTGCTCTGCGAGCGCGGCATCCGCACCTTTGAAACGGCCACCCGCAACACCACCGACATCAACGCCATCCCCGCGCTCAAGGCGCGCACCTCGCTGCCTGTGATTTTAGACCCCAGCCACAGCACCGGCCATTGGGCCTATGTCGCGCCCATCGCGCGCGCCGCCATCGCCGCCGGCGCCGACGGGCTGATTGTAGAAGTTCACCCCCGCCCCGCCGAAGCCCTTTCCGACGGGGCACAATCGCTCAAGCCGGAGCGCTTCGCCCGCCTGGTGGCCGAAGCGCGCGCCATCGCCCGGGCCGTAGGGCGGGAAACCCTGCGGGAGGTGCCCCATGTGGCCGCCGACTGAAGCCGACGCCGCCGAAGCCGACTTCCCCGCCGACTTTGCCCTGCATGAAGCGCGCCTCGCCATTCTGGGGCTGGGGCTGATTGGCGGCTCGCTGGCGCTGGCGCTGCGCGGCCAATGTGCAGCCCTGCTGGGGGCCGACCCCGACCCCGAAGCCCGCGCCCTTGCCCGGGCCAGCGGCGCGCTGGACGCCGTGGCCGCCGACCCTGCTGCCGTCCTCCCCAACGCCGACGTCGTCGTCCTGGCCGCGCCGGTACGCGCCATCCTTGCCCTGCTGGACACCCTGCCCGCCCTCCACCCCGGCCAGGCCATCGTGCTGGATGTCGGCTCCACCAAAGCCGCCATCACCGCCCGCATGGCCGCCCTGCCCCCCCGCTTTGACCCCATCGGCGGGCACCCCATGGCGGGCAAAGAGCATGGCGGCTTCGCCCACGCCGAGGCCCCCCTGTTTCGCGATGCGCCTTTCGTGCTCACACCCCTCCCCCGCACCACGGCGCGGGCCCGCGCGTTCGGCCTCGCTCTGGCCCGCGCCCTCGGCGCGCGCCCCCTCTGGCTCGACGCCGCCACCCACGACCGCCACGCCGCCGCCATCAGCCACCTGCCCTACCTGCTCAGCCTGGCCCTCACCCTGGCCACCCCTCCGGAAGCCGCCCGCATCGCCGGCCCCGGCTTCCGCTCCACCACCCGCCTGGCGTCGTCTCCACCCCGCATGATGGCCGACATCCTCGCCACCAACCGCCGCCCCGTGCTGGAAGCCCTGCACCGCTTTCGCAGCACCCTGGACGCCCTGGAAACCGCCCTCGCCGCCCGCGATGCGCCCGCCCTGGAAACCCTGCTCGCACAAGGCCCCCCCCGGCGCAGCGCGCTGCTTTCCAAAAGGTGACACCTGCCCGACAAAATAGTGAATTTTGTCACTTGATACTCGCACCATCGGGCGCGATACTGAAACCAGAAACCGCCCCGCCCCCCGCGGGCGGGCTCTCACCCCGGAGGTGCCCCATGACAACCCAAACGGAAACCCGCGAAGCCCTGCTGGTGCAGCGGCTCATTCGCGAAACCTGCCGGCGGGCACACGACACACCCGTGCTGGAAGTCAAAATCGCCGCAGCCAAATGCGCCGGGCTGGATGAAGGGCTGGTGCGCTTTTACTGGGACCGCTACGCTGCCGACACCGTTTGCCAGGGGGCGCACATTACCTACCGGCGCGTGCCCTTCATTCAGGAATGCCCTTATTGCGGCTATACCTTTGCTTCCCGCAAACAGAACGTTCCGTGCCCGCGCTGCCGCGCCGGCCACACGGCCACCCTCATGGGCGACGACTGCGCCATCGTAGAAGACCTCACCCTCGCCGCCTGAACCCCGCGCTTGCCTCCTCTTTTCCATCTCCTCCATCCGTTCAGCCCCGCCTCCGGCAAAGGCGGGGCTGAACGCGCGTGCTATAATCAAAATAACGCCGCTGCGTTGCCCCCCGTCCCCTCCCCGCGTGCAGAGCAGGGAGGCAGGGAAGGGATACGACAAAAGCACAGCGCACCAGATGCATGAGAGCGCCACAGCGCAGACCGTGACATATTTTCCGGATAAAGTCTAATGCATAATCAAACATGATCATGGGTGTAGACCCCACGGCGGTACTCAAGGCAAAGTCGCTTTGCCTGATCTCTCCCTACCTCCGCTCCGGCGAGGCTTCGCTTTCGCTCAGCCCGCCGGAGCCGCCCCCTTCACCCCACCCCCATCCCCTCCCCGCACGCGGGGAGGGGAGCAAGGGGAGGAGTTGAGGGAAGGGGGCAGATGAGCCGAGCGCCCGGCCTGAGCGTAGCCGAAGGCCAAGCGCGGCTCATCGGGGGAGGTGAGATCTTGCCACAAGCAGGACTGATTGTGCTTTCCGAATTACCAAAACCTTGTTTGAGAATGCACGAAGCCGTTATCAGGGCCCTGATGCCCCAACGTGGTTTGGGAGGTTCCCATGTCTATCTTCCGCAGGCTCATCCCGGGGGTCGTGTTGGCATCTCTTCTCTTCATGACAGCAGCCTGCGGCCCCGCAACGCCCTGGCCTTCCACACAAAGGCCAGGCGCCGCCGGCGCGCACCTCGCCGCCGCGACCCAGGCCACCCCAACCGCCTTCGCGCTGGTGCAGGCTTTCCCCTCCAAAGGGGCTGCGCTCCCGCGCACCGGCGTGATCACCCTGGTGTTCAGCCGCCCCCTCGCCCGCGCGCGTGCGCGGCAGGCCTTCCACATGCTTTCCGCGAAAGGGGAGCCCGTCCCGGGCACCTTTGCTTTCCCCGACGACCACACCCTGCGCTTCACCCCTGCCCGCCCTTTAGCCCCCTCAAGCACCTACACCGTGGTGCTTGATGCCGCCCTGCAGGCCGCCGACGGCACCCTCCTCCGCACGCCCCTGCGCCTGCGCTACACCACCGAAGCCCGGTTTGCCGTGCTGCGCGTGTTTCCGGCAGAAGACAGCGAAGACGCGCCGGTCAACGCCGACATCACGGTGGTGTTCAACAAACCGGTGGTGCCGCTGACCACGCGCGAAGCCGCCGCCCCCCTGCCGCTCCAAATTTCCCCGGCCGTGGAAGGCACCGGCGCCTGGATCAGCACGGCCATCTACGCCTTCCACCCCCGCCGCCCCCTCACCAGCAACACCACCTACACCGTCACCCTGCCCGCAGGCGTCAAATCCCTGCAGGGGGAAGCCCTGGACACGCCGGTCACATGGTCGTTCCACACCCACGCCGCCAAAGTGCTTCGGGCAAACAGCGACCACCGGCGCCTGGATGAAACAACGCCGCTGGATTACGTCCGCCTCGACACGGCGCTGCAAATCACTTTCAGCCAGCCCATGGATCCGGATGCCACCGGGCAGGCCGTAAAAGTGGCGTCCCTCGGTGCGCCCATTCCGCCGCTTCACACCCGCTGGAACGACGACCACACCCAACTGACCCTCACGCCCCAGAGCCTTTACAGCCCCAATGCCACCTACATCCTCACCGTTGCCGCCGACGCCCGCAGCGAAGATGGCGGCAACCTCGGGCGCGCCTACCGTTTCGCCTTCCACACCGTGGGCCTGCCGCGTGTCCTGAGCACCGTTCCCGCCAACGGCCGGGCCCAGAGCGGCTACGACCCCTGGGCAACCGTAGTGTTCAACACCTACCCCGACGCCCAGGCCGCGGCGCGCTACATTCGCGTGGCCCCCGCACCCTCCGCGCTCAAAATTCAGGTCTACGGCCGGCGCCTCTTCATCGGCTCATTGGCGGCAGGCACCACCTACACCATCACGCTGCTGCCCGGCCTGCCCGACGTTTACGGCCACACCCTGCAGCAGGCCTACACCTTCCGCATCACCACCGCCCATCTGCAGCCGCGCGCCGATCTGCTGCTGCCCTACATGCCGACCGTCGTGCGCGCCAACGGCCCCCAAACCATCGGGCTGCGCTACGCCAACCTGAAAAGCGCCACCTTCAGCCTGTACGCCGCCGTCAGCGACCTGGCGATGGTCCAATCCCTCGCCCGGAGCAACACCTGCACCCCTGCAGGCCCGCCGGTGGGCGTCTGGCAGGCAAAAGCCGTGGCCGCCGCGCCCCGCGACACCCTCCAGATCCTCAAAGTTCCTCTCAGCGCCCTGAACGGCGGCCGCCCCCTGCCCCCCGGCGCCTACTGCCTCACCCTGCACGCAGAACCCCATCCGCCCTACGAGCACGACCCCGCCCACTGGCTGCTGGTTTCCACCGACAACCTGACCCTGGAAACCGGCCCCGGCGATGCCCTGGTATGGGCCACCGACCTGGGCACCGGCGCCCCTCGGCCCGACCTGCCGGTGCAGCTCTTCACCGCCAACACCCACGCTTCCCCGCCCACCATCACCTCCGCCGGCACCATCGCAACCAGCACCGACGGCGTGGCTTCCTGGCCCAACCTGCCCCACGCCGCCCGCTTCGCCCTGGTGCACACGGCCGACCGCTTCGCCTTCACCGATGCCCAATGGGGGGCGGGCAATTTCCAGCAGCCCCTCGCCGCTTCATACTGGGAAGCCGCCTACGCCCGCGCCCGCGAGATCACCGCCCTCATCTACACCGACCGCCCCCTCTACCGCCCCGGGCAGGAAATTTTCTTCAAAGGGGTGATACGCCGCAACCGCGACCTGCACTACACCCTCCCCAACGCCACCGAAGTGTGGGTCAGCCTCTCCCGCGAAGGCAAAATCATCAGCCAGCAGCGCCTGCCCCTTTCGGCGCTGGGCACTTTCCACGGCTCGGTCTTGCTGGCCGATGAAGCCCCACCCGGCACCTACACCTGGACCATCCGCCTCGCCCCCCAAGATGACCCCATCGGCTGGGGCAGCGTGCGGGTGGCGCTCTACCACAAACCGGTTTTTGAAGTCCGGCTCAAACCGGAAACCCCGGCCCTCATGCCCGGCGGCAGCACCGTCGTGCACCTGGAAGCCGCCTACTACGCCGGCGACGCCGTCGGCCGCGCCGCGGTGAACTACCACGTGGAAACGCACCCCTTCACCTTCCGCCCGCCCGACGAGTGGGCCGACTACACCTTTCAGAAAACCACCGCCTGGGCATGGAATTTCTACTTCACCGGCGGCGCACCCGCTTCCCAGGCTGCCGAACAGCACCCCCAGAACGGCCACGCCGCCACCGACGCGCAAGGGCACGCCGCAATCCCCGTAGAAGCGCCCCTCACCCTGAAAGACGGCGACCGGCAGCTCACCGTATGGGCTTCCGTCACCGACGCGGGCGGCAACACCGCCGACGGCCACACCGCCATCGTGGTGCGCCAGAGCAACGTCTACGTCGGCCTGCAAACCGAAGGCTGGACGGGCACCGCAGGCCAGCCGACCACCATCCACCTGGTGGTGCTCACCCCCGAAGGCCGCCCCCTGCCGCACTACCCCCTGACGCTCACGGTAGAAGAAGAACGCTGGCACAGCGTGCAGCAGCGCGATGCCGCCGGCATCTTGCGCTGGCACAACACCCTGGAAACCGTGCCGGTCACCACCTTCACCGACCTGACCACCGATGACCACGGCCGCGCCGCCGTAACCTTCACCCCCGACCACAGCGGCACCTACCGCTTCACCGCTGCAGCCCGCGATCAGGACGGCCGCCGGCGCGAGGCTTCCCTGCGGTTCTGGGTGGCAGGCAAAGAAGCCCTCCTCTGGGCCCAGGGCGAACACACCCTCCCCCTCATCCCCGACAAAACCGCCTACCACCCCGGCGAAACCGCCCGCCTGCTGACCCCCCGGCCCTTCGGCGAACCGACCTACGCCCTGCTCACCGTGGCGCGGGGGCACATCTTCACCTACCGGGTGGTGCGGCTCGCCAGGCCCACCACCTTGCTGGAAATCCCCCTCACCCCCGAAATGGCCCCGGTGGCCTACGCCTCCCTGCTGACCGTGCGCCCCGCCCGGGGCGGCACCCCGGCCGACTTCCGCAGCGGCATCGTGCGCCTGCCCGTCGCGCTGGACGAACAACGGCTGGACGTCTCCCTCACCCCCGACCGCGACCACCTCGCCCCGGGCGAAACCGTCCGCTTCACGGTCCAAACCCGCACGCGCGACGGCCGGCCCGTGCCCGCCGAGGTTTCCCTTGCCCTGGTAGATAAGGCCATCTACGCCCTGGCCCCCGATACCTTCAACCTGCTCAGGCGGCTTTACCCGGAAGACAGCCTGCGCGTGGCCGCCGCTTTGGGACTGGTCCACGATCTGGAAGACTACAACGCCCGCGTCTGGAAGATCCTGCCCGAAGGCGCAGGCATGGGCAGCGGCGGCGGGGGCGCAAAAGGCGCCAACCTCGGCGGGGTCATTGCCGTGCGGGAAACCTTCCGCGACACGGCCTACTGGCGCGCCGACGTCCGCACCGACGCGCAGGGGCAGGCCGCGGTAGACATCCGTCTGCCCGACAACATGACCACCTGGGTCATGCGCGCCCGCGCCATCACCGCCGACACGCGCGTGGGCACCGCCACCGCCGAAATCACCGTCAACCGTCCCTTCTTCGTGCGGCTGCACGCCCCGGCCTTCTTCACCGGCGGCGATCAGCCCCGCATCCAGGCCGTGGTCCACAACGCCACCGACTCCCCCCTGCAAGCCACCGTGCGCCTCACCCGCGCCGAAGGCCTCACCCTGGAAAGCCCCGCCGAACAAACCGTAACCGTGCCCGCAAAAGGCCAGGCCGCCGTGATGTGGCGGGCCAAAGTGCCCTTCACCGCCACCCGCGTGGATCTGGAAGCCGAAGCCCGCGCCGGGAACTACCGCGACGCCACCCGCCCCACCCTCACCACCCTGCCCGATGGCGGCATTCCGGTCTATCAATTCACCACCACCGAAACCGTGGGCACGGCGGGCGTGCTGCCGCAGGCCGCCGAAGCCGGAGAAGTCATCGTGCCCCCCGCCGACGCCGCCGACTTCAGCCTGCGGCTGGATATAGCCGCCTCGCTCACCGCCGGCCTGGCCCAGGCCCTGCACACCGATTCCGCTCAGACCGCCCACTGCACCTACACCTGGGCCGAAGACCTGCTCACCCACGCGGCCGCGGCGCAGGCCTTCCAGGCGCTGGCCCCCCCCCCCCCGACCAGCAGCGCCTCATCGCCGCCATCCACCGCGCCGTGCAGGCGCTGGAAGCCGCCCAGCACCCCGACGGCGGCTGGGGCTGGTGCCCCCAGGGCGATACCGCCCCCCTGCCCACCGCCTACGCCACCTTCGCCCTCTCGGAAGCCGCCCGCGCCGGTGATGCCGTGGACGACAAAAGCCTGCGCGCGGCCGCCGATAACCTCTACCTCTCCCTCACCCGCCCCCGGCAGCCTTCCAAAGGCCGGGCCGCCGGCGCGGGCGAGCCGCTTTCCCCGGAAACCCGGGCCTTCATCACCGACACCCTCACCCGCCTGCCCTTCCGCTTTTCCGGCGCACTGACTACGGAAATTTACGCCCTCTCCAAGCAAGCCGCCGACCGGGGCATGGGCACCGCCGGCTGGGCGCTGTTGCTGCACGCCGCCCAGAGCACCGGCATGGGCACCGCCTTCACCGCCCCCATCCTGCGGCGGGTAGAAAACGCGGCCGTCCTCTCGGCAGCAGGCGCCCACTGGGATAGCGGCGCCGGCCCCGGCTGGATGTGGAACACCGACACCGCCGCCACTGCCCTGGCCCTGGATGCCCTGCTGGAAGCCGACCCGCAGGCGCCCTTCCTGCCGAAGGCGGTACGCTGGCTGATGCAGGCCCGCCAGGGCAACGGCCGCTGGCCCTCCGGACAGGATACCGCCATCGCCGTGCTGGCACTGGCCCACTGGGTGCGTTTCAGCGGCGAAAGCCGGCCCAACTACCGGGCCGCGGTCATGCTCAACGGGCAGCAGGCCGCCGCGTTTGCCGTCACCCCCGAAAGCAACCTCGCTCCGCGCCGCTTCACCTGGCGCGCGCCCGACCTGCAGCCCGGCCGCCCCAACACCCTCACCGTCCGCCGCACTGCCGGGCCGGGGATCCTCTACTACAACGCCTACCTCACCGCCGCCCTGCCCGCGTCCCAGGCTGCCGCCCGCGCCAACGGCGTGGCGGTTTCCCGCGCCTACTACCTGCTGAGCGATCTCAACACACCCGTCACCAGCGTGCCGGTGGGGGCGCTGGTGCAGGTGCGGCTGACGGTGGTGGCCCCTCACGACCTGCGCCAGACATTGCTCACCGACTATCTCCCCGCGGGCATGGAAGCCCTGGACCCCAACCGCACCTGGAAGCCCGAAGCCACCGACGCCTTTTCATGGGAAGATTTCCGCCGTTACGGCTGGGGCGGGTGGTACTTCTACCATCGGGAAGCCTACGACGAGCGGGTGGTCTTCTCGGCCGACTTCCTGCCCGCGGGCGTGTACACCATCGTGTATTATGCCCGCGCCGCGGTGCCGGGCACCTACCAGACGCGCCCGGCTACCGCCGGCGAGGTCTTCTTCCCCGATGTGAGCGGGCGCAGCAACGGTGTGGTGGTGGAAATCAGGCCCTGAACGCGGCGTCTCTCGTAACTGTTCAGCCTCGGTAAGGAGAAACCGCAGATGACGCAGATTCCGCAGAAAAAACATCCACAGATTCCACAGATTCGCACCGATTGCAACCCCAGAAAGCACAAAAGCGTCGCAGAAAACACAGAAGTTGACTTTGCGTCTTTGTTCCCTTTGCGCTTGGCGTTACGCCGTTGTAGCCTTTGGGTTTCCTGTGTGCCTTGGCGTTCTCATCGCAGGTGGGCTGAACAGTTACCGTCTCTCTCCGGAAGGCAGCAGGGCAGCGGCTTCCCGCGGAGGGGTTCGGCCGCCGTTACGAAAGGTTGCCCGACAGGCTGCTCAACAACCCCAGACCGCTGGCCAGCAAAAAGATGACCAGGCAGGCGATGATAACGCCGCCCACCAGGCCCGCGAGCACGTAAACGACCGAGCCGCGCGCCCCGGCGCGGCGGACGTAATCGCGCGCCTTGATGCCCGAGATCACCACCACGGCCAGGTTCAACGGCAGGGTGATGCAGGCCGCAAACCCAAAGGTTGCCGAAACGACCACAACCTCTATGGCCACCAGCACCAGGTAGCCAAAGAACGCCAAAACGCCCGTCATGATGCGTCCGGCATAGAGCCACCCCATGCCGAGAATGCCGAACAGGCCAAAAAGGATTTCCAACACCATGGCAATCGTATCGGTGCTGTCGCCGGAGGCCGGCGGCGGGGCGGCTTGCCGAGGATAAGCATTAGGGGGAGCATTCCATTGCGCCATACGAAACCTCCTGAATTGAAATAAACTGCCACGAGGCCGCCCACAGGCGGGGCGGCTTTGCAACCCCAAAAGGGAACTGTGCAGCCCCGGCAGAGAGAACCACGGGGATTTCACCACTGAGCGCAGCAGACGCGCCAACCGTCACTGCCCGCGCTGTGGTGCTCTCCGTGCGTCTTGAGGCGCGATGCCTTTGGCATCCCCCGCCCCGGCTTCCCTCCCCACATGCGTTCAGGGGCGGACAGAGCCGCTCTTGGAAACGCCCTTTTTTGGAGTGCAGCGCTCCAGCGCCGCTTTCCAAAGCGGCAGCATGTTGCCGCACTCCAAAAGCACACCCTCCGCAAGGGGCGGTTTTAGCAATCCAAAAGTAACGGCCTGCCCAGATCGCGGCAATGGCCACACCGGCTGGGTTCACCCCGTGTTTTCCTTTGGCGCTGTCTGAAAACACGCCTGGCATTGCCGGCGCCGCTTCGGGCGGGCAATATGACCATTGTATGTAAGTTTTAAAACCCCTCCAGGGGCACGGCGTCGCGTTCAGGGCGAAGATGCTTCCCCCGCAACGCGGCGTGAAACGCGGCGATAAGCCACCGCCAGGGCCAGCAAAAAGAGCGGGCTGGTCACAACCATCACGGGGTACACCCGCCCCGCCAGCAGCGCGGTGAAAATGAGCAGAAAGCTCAGCCCGCCCGCGAGCAAGGCAAAGCGGTGGCGGTCGTTCCACCGGCTGCCGCGGCCGCTCCAGCGCAGAACGACCGCCAGCACCACACCGGCTTCCAGCGCCAGCAACCCCATGGCAACCAGCGGCGGGTAACGCCCGGCGTCAGCCCCCTGCGACACCAGCAAGAACATCAACAACAGGCCCAAAAAACCGAGGGAGAAAAAAGCCAGCGGGGGCGGCGGCTTCCCGCCGCGCGCCGCCCGGGGCCGAACAGGCCACACTCGCGCCATCCCGATCAGCGCCATGATGCTCACCCAGCACAAAAGCACGCCGATATCGGGCGCATCGTAAGGGGTGAGCGCGCGCCCGATGAGCAGCACCAGCACCAGATTGGCGAAATAAAAACCCCAGGCACGGCGGCTGTGCAGCCAGGGCTCCCGCCGATGCTCCGGAAACAGCATCTCCACAAACGCCACGGTGGTCAGGATGCTGATGAGGGCATGGAAAATCACCAGCTGCTCCACCCACACCCAATTCACGCCCGCCGCCCGGCCATAAGTCCCCAGATTGCCCAAATCCATCCAGTGAGGGTTGAAGAACGACCGCACCACCAGCCCCTCTTCGTAAATGCCATAGGCAAAACCCAGCAAGAGCAGGCTGAACCAGCCTTTGCGCCAGCGCACCACCGCTTCACGCGCCAGCACCGCCCCCGAACCGTAGAGCATCATCAGCGGGATGAACGCCAGCGGGTTGATGAATTCACTGAGCGGCGTCGAGCCGGAAAACACCTCGGCCAGCACGGGCGCAATGACGAAAAGCACCCCTGCCGGGTGGTCATGAAGCCAACGCTTCCAACGGCGAAAACGCATGGGAACATCCTTCGGTCAGGAGACCGCGGCCCTTGCTCACAATGCTATAATCACTACAAAGATTGTACCGCACTGTTTTCCGGGAAGGCGAAAAATGACGGCTGTATTGACCACAAGCGCCTTTTTCCTCTTTTTCTTCCAGACCCTCACGGAGTTCGTAGCGGCGGTGTATGCCTTCGGCCTGATGGGCACCAGCATTCCGCCGGAAATTGGGGCGCTGGTGCTGCTGCTCAGCCCCTTTCTGCTGCTGCTCTGGCGGCGGGAAACGCCGCGTGCGGTGCTGCCCGCGCTGCTGGGGGTGCTGGTTGCCGCGCGGCTGGCGCTCCCGCTGTTGCCGACGCGCGGGGTGCTGTGGGTGGGCGGCATTGGGGCTGCCGCGGCGCTGCTGGCGCTGCCCCTGCTGCTGAAGCGCTTTCCGGCCACGGCGAGCACCTTAGGGCTGGCGTGGGCCGTTGCCGCGGCGGGGCTGCTGCGCGCCGCCGGGGCGGGCATTGACCTCTCGCTCAGCCCTCACGGGCAGGCCATCGGCTGGGCCGTGGCCGCTTTAGGCGTATGGGGCTGGCCGGCAAGCCGGCGCGAGCCGCCTGCCCACCCCGCGGGAAAACCCGCCCCCGCCGCCGCGCCCGCCTTCGGGAAGGCCCTGGCCGCCGCGCTGGGTCTTGCTTCGGTGCTCTTCCTGCTGGAAGCCGCCTTCGCCGCGCCCGCGGTGATTGCCCGCTGGGGCGGCTGGCGCCCCGCCACCCTCTACGGCCTCACCGGCATGGCGCTGCTCGGCGTGGCGCTGGCATGGGCGCGGCAACGGCTGGCCGCCTGGCACAACCTTGACTCGGGGGCGCTGGCAGCGTGGGCTGTGCTCCTCGGCGGCGGACTGTACAGCCTGGAAACCACCTTCCCCACAGACCCCGCCGCCTATCCCTACACACCGTCCCTCCCCCACGCCGGCTGGGCTGTGCTGCTGGCCGCATTGACGTTTGGGCTGCTCTTCCCGGCCTTCTACCGCTTCAGTGCATGGCTATACGAAACACCTCCCCCGGGCCGCACCCTGGGCGCGGCTTTCGGGCTGGGGGCGCTGTATCTCCTCGTGCTCATCTTCGCCCATGTCTGCACCACCACCTACGACTACATCCCCGTGGTGGGGCCGCTGTGGCGCGACCGCTTCTGGCTGGTGTATGCGCTGCCGGCAGCCGTGGCGGCGCTGGCCGCCTTCCTCTTTCCGGGCGGTGCGCCCCGTGGGGCGCTTTCCCGCAACGAGCGGCTGATGAGCGGAGGCATCCTTGCCCTGCTGGCGCTTGCAATGGTGGGCCTCGCTTACGCCCGCACCCCGCGCCCGCAACCGGCAGAGGGAACCGCCTTTCGGGCCCGCGTGCTCACTTACAACATCCAGCAGGGCTACCGCGCCGACGGCCAAAAAGGCTGGGAAGACCAACTGGCCCTGATGCGGCAGGCGAACGCCGACATCATCGGCCTGCAGGAATCCGACACGGCTCGCCTCAGCGGGGCCAACAACGACCTGGTGGGCTACTTTGCCCATGCGTTGGGCATGGAAGCCTACTACGGCCCGCCCACGGTGAACGGCACCTTTGGCATCGCGCTGCTTTCCCGCGACCCCATCCTTGATGCCCACACGGTCTACCTGTACAGCAAAGGCGAGCAAACCGCGGCCATTCTCGCCACGGTGAGCGTCGGTCATCGCCCCCTGCATGTGGTGGTCACGCATCTGGGAAACCACGGCCCGATGGTGCAAGAAGCCAACCTCTTGCAAGCCATCCAGGGGCTGGCGCCGGTGGTGCTGATGGGCGACTTCAACTTCACACCCAACACGCCGCAATACCGCCGCACGGTGGAAACCCTGCGAGACGCCTGGCTGGTGGCCCGCGGCCGCGGCAGCGCGAACCCCTATCTGCCGCCCGACCCCATTGACCACATCTTCATCACCCCCGACCTGACGGCGCCCCAGGCAGCATACCTGCCCCCCGGCCCCTCCGACCATCCGGCGCTGTGGGCGGTGGTGCGGGGGAAATAGCACTTACGGCCCCTACACCCGCTTATCCCGAAAACCACCATCCCACCGACGACGCCATTGCGCTATCGCGGTGCTGGCGACGGCAACGTGCCTCTTCCCGGCCCCCCAAAAAACAGCGGCGCGCCGCAGCCTCTTTTGGCCGCAACGCGCCACGCATAGAGCTCACACACGCGGCTTCGGGGGTTATGCTTCTCCACCGCCGGAAGACGCCACCCGCTTGCTGCGCTCAATAGACTGCAAAGCCAAATAGCGGTCCCCGAAGCGCGCCAGATTTTGCCGCTCGTTGTCGTACTGATCGTAATGGCGCTCCTCGTCAGCCACCAGTTGTTCAAAAATGCCTCTGGAGCCGGAATCGGCATTGGCGGCGCACTCGTTGGCCCAAACGTTGTAATCGCGCACACTGCCCTGTTCCATCGTCATACCCATCTCAAGCATTTTAGCCACGTCGCGGATCTTTTGCACCTCGGCAGAAGGCGTCATTTCCACATCACCGCCGAGGAAAATAATCCGCTCGGCCAGACGTTCCACGTGCCCCATTTCTTCAATAGCCGTGCGCAGGAAAAGCCCCGCCAGCAGTTCAAAGCCCTGGTCCTCACAATGGAAATGGAAATAAAGATACTGATGCACCGCCGCCAGTTCATCGGCCACCGCGCGGTTCAACAACGCAATACTTTTTTCGTACACGATACCGCTCCTTTCGGGAAAAGTTGCAAAGTAAGGTCCTGCCAAAGGCATTATAGCACAACAGTGGGCATCGGGGTTTAAATTTGTGCCATTTGCCATTGGTCATTCCAAACGTAGCCAACGCTACCCATAGGGGAGCACTAAAGATGTGTTGGTCAATAGCGGTAAAAACGGTGTTTTTGCCTACCTCTGGGGGTGTTCCCCAACAACCTTTTAGTGCTCCCACCCATAAGGAGATGCTTGCTGATTACACAACGGAAAACACCATAGCCTACACCTCTGCCTGAAGCCTCCTCCCCCCACTCACGTTCCGGAGCGGACAGCCGCTCTTGGGAACGCCCTTTTTTGGTGTACGGCGCTCCAGTGCCGCTTTCCAAAGAGGCAACATGTTGCCGCACTCCAAAAGAACATCCTCCGAAAGGACTTGTTTTAGCGATAAAAAAGCGAATTTCGCTCATCATCTCTCTTCGCCATGCGGCCCTGTGAGCACCGAAAAAGCAACATTTCGCTGGTTCTGCCTTTGGAGGGGGAGAACAGGCGCCTCGTGTCCAGTCAAATGAAAATGTTACCGGAAGGGAAATAACCGCCAAATGATAATGTTACCGGAGCAAAGTGACCGCCAAATGATAATGTTACCGGGA
>JALUXH010000088.1 GCA_027019065.1 Anaerolineales bacterium | reverse complement strand
CGCCGCCCTGCTCACCGGCCTGGTGCTGCTCATCGGCATCGTCACCTGGGGCGCGAACTGGGTGCGCCGCCGCCTCACCGTCGCCACCGTGGCCGATGTCGTCCTCCAATTGCGGCAAGACGCCTTCCGCGCGGTGGTGGCCCACGACCTTTCGTTCTTCGACGAGTTTTCCTCGGGGCGGGTGGTTTCCCGCATCACCTCCGACACGCGCGACTTCGGTCAGGTGGTGGTGCTCATCACCGACCTGAGTTCGCAGGTGCTGCAATCGCTCATTCTGGCCGTGGTGCTCATCCGCACCGAGTGGCACCTTGCGCTGCTGCTGTTTTCCTTCCTGCCGGTGCTCTTCGGGGTCGCCTTAGGCTTCCGGCGCTGGGCGCGCAAAGTCACCCGCGAAGGCATGCGGGCCATGGCCAACGTCAACGCGGCCATCAAGGAAACCGTGAGCGGCATTGCCGTTGCCAAGAACTTCCGGCAGGAAGCGGGCATCTACGCCGACTTCGACGACGCCAACCGGCAATCCTATCGGGTTAATGTGCGCCGCGGCTTTGTGCTTTCGCTGGTCTTTCCCACCCTGAACGCTTTGGGCGGCGTGGGCACGGCCATTCTGGTCTATGTCGGCGGCATGAGCGCGGTCAAAGGCATGGTGACCGCCGGGGCGTGGTATCTGTTCCTCAGCAGCCTGGACCGTTTCTGGTTTCCGGTGCTCAACCTTTCCTCGTTTTGGGCGCAAATTCAGAGCGGGCTTTCGGCAGCCGAGCGGGTGTTTGCGCTCATTGATGTGGAAGCCGCCGTGCAGCAAACGGCCACGCACCCCGTGCCCCGCCTGAAGGGCGACATTCGCTTTGAGCATGTCTGGTTCCGCTACAGCGAGCAGGAGCAGGTGCTGGCCGACTTCAACCTGCACATCCGCGCCGGAGAAAGCCTGGCGCTGGTCGGCCATACCGGGGCAGGCAAGACTTCCATTGCCAAACTGATTGCCCGCTTCTACGAATTCCAGCGCGGCCGCATTTTGATTGACGGCCTGGATATCCGCACCTTTGACCTGGAAGCCTACCGCCGCCAGTTGGGCATTGTGTCGCAGGTGCCGTTCCTCTTCAGCGGCACGGTGTTGGAAAACATCGTCTACGCCCGCCCGGAAGCCACCAAAGGCGAAGTGCTCGCGCTGGCGCGGCAGATCGGCGGCGGCGAGTGGCTGGAAACCCTGCCCGACGGGCTGGCCACCGAGGTCGGCGAGCGCGGCGCCCGCCTGAGCATGGGGCAGCGGCAACTGGTGGCGCTGATGCGGGTGCTGGTGCAGCGCCCGGCCATTTTCATCCTTGATGAAGCCACCGCCAGCATTGACCCCTTCACCGAAGCGCAAATTCAGGAAGCCCTGGACCTGATTCTGCGCCACACGACCAGCATCCTGATTGCCCACCGGCTGTCTACCGTGCGGGCGGCCGACCGCATCATCGTGCTCCGCCAGGGGCAAATTATTGAGGAAGGCAGCCATGAAGGGCTGCTGGCCCGCGGCGGTCATTATGCGGAACTCTACAACGCCTATTTTCGCCACCAAAGCCTGGCTTATGTGGAAGCCGCGGGGCGGCTGCGGTAACGACCGAACGCCGGGCCGCCGTCCCTGATGAGGTGTCCTGTGCGCCGCGTTTTCTGGCTTTTCCTGCCGCTTTTTTTGCTGACCGGCTGTACGCTGGGCCGGCCTTCCGGCGCGGGGGCAGATACTGCCTTTGTCCCCCCTGTGGCCTCGGCGGTCGCCGGCGCAGCCACGCCGCAGCCCACTTCCACGCCTGCGGCCGTGCGCGCCCCCCGGCCCACGGCCGCTCCGGCCTGCACTAATATTCTTGCCTTTGTTGCCGATGAAACGATCCCCGACGGCACGGCCGTGCAGGCGGGGAAAGCCATTGACAAGCGCTGGCGGGTACGCAACGCCGGCACCTGCAACTGGGATGGCCGCTACCGCCTGCGGCACATTGCCGGGCAGTCGTTGGGCGCGCCGGAAGAGATGGCGCTTTTCCCCGCGCGGGCAGGCGCCGAAGCCGTTATCCGCATCCTTTTCACCGCGCCTCGGTCGCCCGGCCAGTATTTTTCTACCTGGCAGGCGGTCGACCCCCAGGGGCGGCCTTTCGGCGACCCGATTTACATGCAAATTGTGGTGGTGGCAGCGGCGGCTTCCCCCACGCCATAGAAAAGCCCCCGTGTATCACGGATTGCGCCCAAAAATTGCGCCGTCCGCACTCAGGAACCCGAACTTCTTCCTGCGGTCTGGCTTTGCTCGTGGGCGGCCTTCAGGAAGGCTACGAACAGCGGGTGCGGGCGGTTGGGCCGCGAGAGGAATTCGGGGTGGAATTGTGTGCCCAGCATAAAGGGGTGCTCGCGCAGTTCGGCAATTTCTACCAAACGACCGTCGGGGGAAAGGCCGGAAAACATCATGCCAGCCTTACTCAGCTTTTCCCGATAGGCATTGTTGAACTCAAAACGGTGGCGGTGGCGTTCCTGCACCACCGGCTCGGTGTAGGCCTGGGCGGCAAGGGTGCCCGGCTGCAATTCGCAGGGGTACAGCCCCAGCCGCATGGTGCCGCCCATATCCACAATGCCGCGCTGGTCGGGCATCAGGTCAATGACCGGGTGCGGCGTACCGGGGTCAAATTCGGTGGAGTTGGCGCTTTCGTCGCCCAGCACGTGGCGGGCAAATTCCACGACCATCAGTTGCATGCCCAGGCAAAGGCCAAAGTAGGGCACTTTGTGTTCTCGGGCATAGCGGGCGGCGAGGATTTTGCCTTCAATGCCGCGGTCGCCAAAGCCGCCGGGCACAAGGATGCCGTCGGCGGCGCGCACGGCTTCCCACCGGCGGCCTTTTTCCAGTTCGGCGGAATGCACCCACGCAATTTCTACATTCAGCCCCGAAGCCAGCCCGGCATGGTAGAGGGCTTCCCGCACGCTGAGGTAGGCATCGTGGAGCTCCACATATTTGCCCACGAGGGCAATGTGCACGGTGGGTTTGTCGGCGCGGCGGGCTTCGGCCACCAGGTTTTGCCAGGCTTCCCAGGCGGGTTTTTGGCGGGGCTGCAAGCCCAGCCGGGAAAGCGCGTAATCGGGCATGCCGCTGGCTTCCACCAGCAGGGGGACTTCGTAGAGCACGTCGGTTGTGACCATCGGCACCACGGCGCGCGGCTCGACATCGGTGAAGAGGGAGATTTTATCTACCACGCTTTCGGGCACGGGGTAATCGGAGCGCGCCACGATGATGTCGGGCTGGATGCCCAGGGAGCGCAATTCCCGCACGGAATGCTGGGTGGGTTTGGTTTTCAGTTCGCTGGTGCTTTTGATGTAGGGCAGCCAGGTGACGTGGATGAAGAGGGAGTTTTCACGCCCGATGCTGGCGCGCATTTGCCGCAGGGCTTCTATGAAGGGGAGCGACTCAATGTCGCCCACCGTGCCGCCGACTTCCACGATGACAATTTCCGCTTCGGTGGTTTGCGCCACCTGGCCGATGCGGCGCTTGATTTCGTTGGTGATGTGGGGAATGACCTGGATGGTGCCGCCGAGGTAGTCGCCGCGGCGCTCTTTGGCGATGACTTCGGCATAGACCTGGCCGGTGGTGACGTTGCTGTAGCGGTTGAGGCTGACATCCATGAAGCGTTCATAGTGGCCGAGGTCAAGGTCGGTTTCCGCGCCGTCGTCCAGCACATACACTTCGCCGTGCTGGTAGGGGCTCATGGTGCCCGGGTCGACATTGATGTAAGGGTCCAGTTTTTGGGCGGAAACGGCAAAGCCGCGTTCTTTGAGGGCGCGGCCTAAGGCGGCAGCGGTAACGCCTTTCCCGACGGAGCTCAGCACCCCGCCGGTGACGAAAATGTATTGGGTGGTCACAGAAGGCCCTCCTGCAGGGGCATTCCGCGGCTTGAGCAGCCGCGCGGCAAAGAAAGCGGGAGGGGCCGCGACAGGCAAGGCGCGGCATCCTCCCGAAAAGTTTACTCAGGTTCGGTGCAGAGCAAAAAGGGTCAGACCAGGCGCTGAAGGTCCTCCGCCGCGCGGCGCATTTCCAGGAAAATCAGGCCGAGTTTGGATTCTTTGCGCGCCAGCACGGTGAGTACGGCTTCTTCGCCGACCGAGGTTAACACCACGTAGCCGTTATCGCCTTTGATATACACCTGCTCAATGGCGCCGCGGCCGAGTTCGCCGGCGATGCGCTCGCCCAGGCTGAGCATGGCTGCCGACATGGCGGAGACACGGTCTTCTTCGCTTTCGGCAGGCAATGCCGAGGCGATGACAAGGCCATCGACGGAAACCACCGCCGAGGCTTCAATGTCAGGCACAGCAGCCTGCATGGCCTGCAAGCGGGCCACCATTTGCTCTGAGCGTGTTCGGGCCATGTTTTCTCTCCTTTGGTGTAACGCATGGAACGGCCAAAAGCAAGCCTCTCCGGCTTCCGGACAACCTGCCGCTCCATTTGGGGAAACCCAGGCAAACGTCTTACCTACGCGACCTTTTTGCCGCTGAGCCGGGCTTGAAACGCCCTCCTCGGCCTATATTGTACCCCAAAAAGCCAAAGAGGGAGGCCGTTTCAAGCCGCTTTTCAAGCAAAGGAACCCGGGAACGCAGTACTACCCTCCGCGGGGGGCAAGGCAAGGGGCCGAAAAACCCGACCCTTACCGCCAACGGGCTGCACTAAGAGGCTCGCTTGAGCAGCAAAAGCGCCAGTTGCCGCAGGGCTTCTCCGGCGGGGCCCTGGGGGTTGGCTTTGTCGAGGGCTTGAAGCGCTTCCCCCGTCAGGCTGGCCGCTGTGGCTTCGGTGTAGGCGCGGGCGCCGTCGGCTTCCAGCGCGGCTGCCAGGGCGGGCACTTCTTCGGGGGTGCGGGGGCTGCCGTTAGCCCAGGCGCGGGCAAAGGCGCCGCCTTGTTCTAGGCCGTAGAGGACCGGCAGGGTCTTTTTGCGTTCCATCAGGTCGCCGGTGGTGGATTTGCCGGTCAGGGCGGCGTCGCCCCAGATGCCGAGGTAGTCGTCCCAGGCCTGGAAGGCCAGCCCGACCATGCGCCCGAATTCGTGGTAGGCGCGGCGCCGGGCGTCGGATGCGCCGGCCAGCAGGGCGCCGAGTTCGGTGCAGGCGGCCAGCAGGGCCGCGGTTTTGCCTTCTACCATTTGCCAGTAGGCCGCGACGCTGACGGTGGGGCGGTTTTCGTAAGCAATATCCAGGTGCTGGCCTTTGGTGAGGTGGAGGGCGGTTTGGTGCAGGATGCGTGCGGCCTGGAGGGTGATGGCGGCGTCGGTCGGGGGGTGCAGTTCCAGCACGGCGATGCTGGCGAGGGTAAAGAGGGCGTCTCCGCTGTTGAGGCCGAGGGGCAGCCCCCAGCGTTTCCAGACGGTAGGGCGGCCGCGGCGGGTGTCGCCGCGGTCTTCTATGTCGTCGTGGATCAGGGAAAAGTTGTGCAGCAGTTCCACCGCTGCCGCGGCCGGCACGGCGCGCCGCCATTGGCCGCCGGTGGCCGCGGTGGTGAGCAGCAGCAGCAACGGCCGCACCCGTTTGCCTTGTGCTGCCGGCCCTGCGCCTTCCCCTTGCCAGCCCAGGTGGTATGCCAGCATGTGGTACAGGCCGTCGTCGGCCTGGCAATGGGCGCGTTCCACAATGGCCTGCATGGCTTCTTCTACGGCAGGCAGCATGGTTTCTTGAAAAGTGCGCAGTGGGGCGGGGAAGTGCATGGTTTCTCCAGAGGTTATGAGACGCGTTGCAGCGGCGTGCGGTGCAGGGCTTCCAGGTTGGCGGCGCCGGCGGCAAACATGGCCACGCGCAGTTCTTGAATGATGAGGTGCAGGGTTTCGGCGGCGGCTTTGTCCGATTCGGCGGCTGCACGCAACAGTCTGCCTGCCATTCCGCCCAGCGTTGCGCCCAGGGCGATGCTTTTGGCAATGTCAATGCCGGTGCGCAGGCCGCCGGAAGCAAACACGGGGATTTCGGGCACGGCGCGGCGCACGGCAAGGAGGGATTCGGCCGTCGGGATGCCCCAGTCTATGAAAGAGGCTGCCAGCCGGCGCTGCATGGAGGTTGCTGCCCGGTGCATTTCAACCTGGCTCCATGAAGTGCCCCCTGCACCGGCCACATCAATGGCGGCGACGCCTGCTTCGGCCAACATGCGGGCGGCTTTTTCGGAAATGCCCCAGCCGACTTCTTTGACCACTACCGGCACTTCCAGGGCGCGACACACTTTTTCTATTTTGGCCACCAGGCCGGAAAAGCGCGTGTCTCCTTCAGGCTGGAGGGCTTCCTGGAGGGGGTTGAGGTGCAAAATCAGCGCGTCGGCTTCAATCATTGCCACGGCCCGGCGGCAATGGTCGGCCGTGTAGCCGTAGTTGAGCTGCACGGCGCCCAGGTTGGCAAAAAGCAGGATGTCGGGGGCTTCCTGCCGCACGCGGAAAGTGGCTGCCAGTTCGGGGTGTTCCACCGCCGCCCGCTGGGAACCCACCCCCAGCGCCACGCCGTGCGCCTGGGCTGCCCGCGCCAGGTTGCGGTTGAGGCGCGCGGCTTCGGTCGTGCCGCCGGTCATGGAAGAAATCAGCACCGGCGCCTGCAGCGCCCGCCCGAACAGGGTCAGCCGCGTATCTACCGCTTCCAGGTCAATTTCCGGCAGGGCCTGGTGCACGAAACGGTACTTTTCCAGGCCGGTGCTCAGACCCGAGCGGACATTTTCTTCCAGATTGATGCGAATGTGGTCGGACTTGCGTTGCCCGATGGGCGTAACTTTTTTCATGGTAGGGTGTTCCCTGCTTTGAGTTATCTTACCAGCCCGCCAATTGGTTGTCAACGGCCTTGCGCAGGCCGCCGAGGCGGGTTACAATTAGCAAGGCTTGACCACTTTATTCAGGAGGCAGAACATGGCGGATGTGAACGTCTTTGAGGAAGTCAAAGCAATCATCGTGGACCTGCTGGGTGTGGATCCGGAGAAGGTCACGATGGACGCCCGTTTTCGGGAAGACCTGGAAGCCGATTCGCTTGACCTGGTAGAATTGATCATGGCGCTGGAAGACAAATTCAACGCCGAAATTCCCGATGAGGATGCGCAAAACATCACCACGGTGGGCGAAGCGGTGAAGTATATCCAGGAACGCCTGTAAGCCCTCTCAGGGAAACGACAACCGAAAGCACCGGGGGGCTCCCGGTTTGCGAAAACAGTGGGCGGGTTTTGACAAAAAGCGTTTGCCAAAGCCCGCTTTGTTTTGAGTGAGGTGCGGATGCGCTGGTGGGCGTGGTTGGGTGTGCTGGCCATGGCGGCGGCAGCCGGGTGTGGGAGGCCGTCGGTGCCGGTGTCTCCCACGGCGGCCGCGGCAGCCTCGCCCACGCCATCGCCCCTCCCCCCGCCGCCGCAGGTTGCCGGCGTCCCCCGCGACGTGCCCCTGATGCCGGGGGCTTATGACGTGCAGGTGCAAAAGGCCGGAACGCTGGTGGTGTATCGCGTCAAGGCGTTGCTGGGGGAAGTGTTGAAGTATTACCAGGAGACGCTGCCTCACTATGGCTGGCAGCAGACTGCCGCGCAGGATACGGTGGTGGGGTATGCCGCCAAAATGGCCCGCGCCAAGCCCGGGGGCGATCGGGTGGTGCTGAGCCTGCGTTATGACGTTCACGGGCACTTTGTAACCGTGGCCGTTTCCATTGCCCGGCCGTGAGGAAGGCGTTGGGGGGCAGAGAAAAAGAGCGGCGGCGCTGTGCCATCCCGGCCTGGGGGGTGTGGGGCGCTTTGCCCCGCAAGGCGAAGCTGCCGGAGGCGGGGTTCCCCGGTGCTGCTGCGGCTGACGAAGTGCAAAAACACCCCCTGTTCGGATGAACAGGGGGTGCTGGTTTTGCAAAAGGGCTGTTACAGGCTCTTGAGGATGTGGGCAATTTCTTCGGGGTGTTTGGCCACTTTGACGCCTGCGGCTTCCAGGGCTTCAACCTTTTCGGCTGCTGTGCCTTCGCCGCCTTCCACAATTGCGCCCGCGTGCCCCATGCGCTTGCCCGGCGGGGCTGTTTGCCCGGCGATGAAGCCCACCACCGGCTTGGTCATGTGGTCGGCGATGTATTGGGCGGCTTTTTGTTCGTCGGTGCCGCCGATTTCGCCGATGAGCACCACTTTCTCGGTTTGCGGGTCTTCTTCAAACATTTTCAGGGTATCCAGGAAACTGGTGCCGTTGACCGGGTCGCCGCCGATGCCCACGGTGGTGGTCGCGCCGATGCCCAGTTGTTTCATGGCGTAGAGCACTTCGTAGGTCAGCGTGCCCGAGCGGGAAACCACGCCCACGTTGCCCGGAATGGCGATGCTGCCGGGGATGATGCCGACTTTGGCTTCGCCGGGGGTCAGCAGGCCGGGGCAGTTGGGGCCGACCAGGCGCGAGCCTTTTTGGTCCAGGTAAGCCCGTACCCGCATCATGTCTTGCACCGGAATGCCCTCGGTGATGCAGACGATGAGTTCCACGCCCGCGTCGGCGGCTTCAAAAATGGCGTCGGCGGCAAAACGGGCGGGGACGAAGATCACGCTGGTGTTGGCGCCGGTGGTTTCTACGGCTTTTTTGACGGTGTCGAAAACCGGAATTTTGTCGTCCAGCACCCATTGGCCGCCTTTGCCGGGGGTCACGCCGGCGACAACCTTCGTGCCGTAGGCCACCATTTGGGTGGTGTGGAACAGACCTTCGCGCCCGGTAATGCCCTGAACGACCAGGCGGGTATCTTTGTTGACCAGGATGCTCATTGGGCACCTCCCTTTGCAGCCGCCACGGCTTTTTGGGCTGCTTCAACCAGGGTATCGGCGGTGATCATGTCGGCGTTGGCCAACAGGCGCCGCCCTTCTTCGGCGTTGGTGCCCACGATGCGGGCGACCATCGGCACTTCAGGTTTGACCTCTTCCATCGCGGCCAGAATGCCTTTGGCGACCTCGTCGCCGCGGGTGATGCCGCCGAAGATGTTAATCAGCACGGCTTTGACGTTGGGCTCGGAAAGGATGATGCGGAAGGCCGCGGCAACTTTTTCGGCGTTGGCCCCGCCGCCGATGTCCAGGAAGTTGGCCGGTTCGCCGCCGTAGAGTTTGATGACGTCCATGGTGGTCATGGCCAGGCCTGCACCGTTGACCATGCAGCCGATGTCGCCTTCCAGTTTGATGTAAGAGAGGCCGTATTTGCGGGCTTCTATTTCTTCAGGGGCTTCCACGTCCAGGTCGCGCATTTCGGCAATCTCGGGGTGGCGGAAGAGCGCGTTGTCGTCCACAATCATCTTGCCGTCCACTGCCAGCACCTGGCCTTCTTCGGTGACGACGAGGGGGTTGATTTCGGCCAGGGTTGCATCGCTTTTCTGGTAGGCTTCCCACAGGCCGAAGCACACTTTGCTGAAGGCTTTCCAGTGCTCTTTGGGCAGGTCAATGCCCAGCGCCAGGTCGCGGGTTTGGTAGCCGCGCAGCCCCAGCAAGGGGTCGATGTGGGTTTTGATGATTTTTTCGGGCGTTTTGCGGGCTACTTCTTCAATTTCCACGCCGCCTTCGGCCGAGGCCATCATCACCGGTTTGCGGGCGGCGCGGTCGTTGGTGATGCCGAGGTAAATTTCCGTGGCGATGTGGGCGGCTTCGTCCACCAGCACTTTGCGCACCGGAAGCCCCTTCAGCTTCATGGAGAGAATGGCCGTTGCTTGGGCTTCGGCTTCTTCAGGACTGTTGGCGAGTTTGATGCCGCCGGCCTTGCCGCGGCCGCCTACCAGCACCTGCGCCTTAACGACGACGCGGCCACCCAGTTCGGCAGCAATTTCGCGCGCTTCTGCTGCTGTGGCCGCGACGCGCCCCTTGGGAATGGGAACGCCATACTTTGCAAAAATTTGCTTGGATTGGTACTCGTGTAGTTTCATAAAAGCTCCCCGGTTTTCGGGCCGTAGCCCAGGGTTGGGTTAGAACGGCGTCATTATACCACCGTTTTTGTCTTTGGTCGGATTAGTCTGATTAGTGTGATTAGTCTGATGATTGCGGGGGCTGGCTGAGAAAGTGGCCTGCCAGCAGGAAGGCCGCGGCCGCGGCAGAGCCCATCCAGAAATGCAACATGCCCACCCGGTCCCAGCGCCATGCCAGGAACACCCCCAGCAAGTGCCCGCCCCAGAAGCCTGCCCACCCCAAAACCAGGTCGCCCAACAGGCGCAGCGGGCTGCCTCCTTTCCAGAGGTGGAACAGCGCGCCGTAGAGCAGGCCGAGCAAACTGCCGAAAAGAAGCGCCGGAAGTATCATCGTGGTCTCCTTTATGTATTCTCAGGCAGGATGCTGGTTGACCGACCCATCTCACTTGGAGGGTTCTCGTATTTGCTCTCTCCCTACTCCCGCTCTGGCGAGGCTTCGCTTTCGCTCATCCCGCCAGAGCCGCCCCCTTTACCCCACCCCCATCCCCTCCCCGCACGCGGGGAGGGGAGCAAGGGGAGGGGTTGAGGGAAGGGGGCAGATGAGCCGAGCGCCTGGGCTGAGCGAAGTCGGAAGCCAAGCCGAAGGCCAAGCGAGGCTCAGCGGGGGATAGGAGAGATTGGCCATGAGGCAGAGTTTAGTCGGTCAATCAGGGTAAGATGTCTCTGTTTTGCCCTGGCCGGGAGGAACGGTGGTTATATGCGCGGGTGATGATGCCGCTGCCCAGGCATTCCTCGCCCACGTAGACCGCCGCGGCCTGACCGGGGGTGATGTCGCGCTGGGGTTGGGCGAAAACAGCGCGGAAACGGCCGCTTTCCAGCAGCGTGACCCGTGCCGGTTGAGGGCGGGCTGTGGCGCGAATTTGCACCTGTGCCTGAAAGGCTTCCTCCGGCGGCGGCACAATCCAGTTCGCCTCGGCGGCTTCCAGCACCTGTTGTCCCAGGGCTTCCCGCGGGCCGACGATGAGGGCGTTGCCGGCCTGCTCTTTCGCCACCACATAGAGCGGCCGGTCGGCGGCAAGGCCCAGCCCTTTGCGTTGGCCGATGGTGTAAAAAGCCAGCCCGCGATGGGTGCCGATGCGCTGTCCGCCTGTGTCGTAGATGGGGCCGGGGCGCTCTGCCTCGGGCGCATGGCGGCGCAGGAAGTCGCGGTAGTTGCCGCCGGCCAGAAAGCACAGGTCCTGGCTGTCGGGGCGGCTGGCTACCGGCAGGTGGAACGCGCGCGCCATTTGCCGTACTTTGGCTTTCGTGTAGGCCCCAATGGGCAGCAGCGTGCGCCGCAATTGTTCCTGCCTGAGACGGCCGAGGACATAGGACTGGTCTTTGTGAGCGTCCATGCCCCGCAGCAAATGCGCCTGCCCGTCGGCATCAAGCACGACCCGGGCATAGTGGCCGGTGGCCATTTTGTCGGCGCCCAAAGCGCGCGCGTGTTTCCACAGCAGCCCCCAGCGGATTTCGCGGTTACAGAGCAAACAGGGGTTGGGCGTCACGCCGCCGGTGTAGCCTTCCAGAAAATATGCCACCACCGTCTCGCGAAAGGTTTCGCGGGCGTCTATGAGGTGAAAGGGAATATCCAGTTGATGGGCGATGTGGCGGGCAAGGTCGGTGGCTTCTAAGGTGCAGCAGCGGTTTTCGGCCTCGCGCCCCGGCTCTGTCCACAGCCGCAGCATGATGCCAAACACGCGGTAGCCTTCGGCGCGCAACAGCGCCGCGGCAACAGAACTGTCCACCCCGCCGCTCATCGCAACGGCAACCGTCGGTAAAGTCATCATGGGGGAATTGTAACGTGTTTTGCACCCCTTGCCGCCTGCAGGCATTCGGGCTACAATAAGCCCATGATACCTGTTATTCTGGTTGCCGAAGATGTGGCGGCTGTGCGGGAACTGCTGCGGGTGACGCTGGAATTCAAGGGTTACACGGTAGAAACCGCGGCCGATGGCGAAGAGGCTTTGCAAAAAATTGCCGCCCACCGCCCCGATTTGCTCGTTACCGATATCCTTATGCCGCGGCTGGACGGCTTCGCGCTGGCCCAGCGCCTGCGCCGCGACCCGGCCACCCGCACCCTGCCCATTTTGTTCGTCTCGGCGACTTACGTTTCCCCGGAAGACAAAGAATTTGCCCTCAGCCTGGGCGCGGTGCGCTTTCTGGAAAAGCCGATTGACGCCGAAGAATTTCTGCTGACCGTGGCCGAGGTGCTTTCCCGCCAAGAGGCCGCCGACAAGCCGCCGCTGGACGACGCGACTTTCTACCGCGGCTACCGCGAACGCCTGGAAAACAAACTGCGCTACAAAGACCGCCAGATCGCCCGCCTGGAACGTCTGCTGCCTACGCTCCCCGATGCTCAAAAGCCTTCGTTCGCGGCCATGCTGACCGAGGCGCGGCGCGAACGTCAGACCATCCGCGAAGAACTCACGGCGGTCAACCGCCTGCTCCATCCCCCGAATGCAGGGAACTGAGATGCGCCCCACCTTAGACGACCTGGAGATCTTAGCCCGCCAGGCCGGTGTGCTTTTGCGCGCCGGTTATGGGCGGGCGCATACCATTGCCAGCAAAAGCCACGCCATTGACCTGGTGACGGAAACCGACCGCCGCTCGGAAGCCTTCCTGCTGGAAAGCATCCGGCGGCGCTGGCCCGGCCACAGCATCCTGGCCGAGGAAAGCGGCGCCCACGATGGCGATGCCCATCGCTGGTATGTGGACCCGCTGGACGGTACGGTCAACTTTGCCCACGGCGTGCCGATTTTCTCGGTTTCCATCGCCTACGCCGAAGCGGGCGTGGTGCAACTGGGTGTGGTCTACGACCCCATGCGCGACGAGTGCTTTGCCGCCGGACGCGGGCAGGGGGCTTTCCTCAACGGGCAGCCGCTGCGGGTTTCGGCAACCGCTTCCCTGGCGAAGGCGCTTCTTGTAACCGGCTTCCCCTACGACACCTGGACCAACCCCGACAACAATTTAGACCACTTCGCCCGCTTTGCCGTCCGCAGCCACGGTGTGCGGCGGCTGGGTTCGGCGGCGCTGGATTTGTGCTATGTGGCCGCCGGGCGCTTTGACGGCTATTGGGAAATCCGCCTCAAGCCGTGGGATGTGGCCGCCGGCGGGCTGATTGCCGCCGAAGCAGGCGCGCTGGTGACCAACCTTCAGGGCGGGGAAGACTACCTCTCGCCGCCCCAGTCCATTGTGGCGGCCAATGCCGCCCTGCACGCCCAAATGCTGGCCGTGCTGCGGGGGGAGGCGTAAATGCAGCAGAAAAAGTTCATTGCCGTTGCCGGAAACATCGGCGTGGGCAAATCCACGCTGGTGCATTTGCTCAGCGAGCGCCTCGGCTGGAAGCCGTTCTACGAGCCGGAAGCCGAAAACCCCTACCTGCCCGACTTCTACCGCGACATGCGGGCGTGGGCTTTCCATTCGCAGGTGTTTTTCCTTTCCCACCGCCTGCGCATTCATCATCGGCTGATGCTGCACTCGTCCTCGGTGGTGCAAGACCGCAGCGTGTACGAAGATGCCGAAGTTTTTGCCCGCAACCTCTACCTGCAAGGGCACATGGCCGAACGCGATTGGCACACCTACCGCGGCCTTTACGACGCCCTGGTCACGTTTTTGCCCCCGCCCGACCTGGTGGTGTATTTGCGGGCTTCGGTGCCCACCCTGCAGGAACGCATTGCCCGCCGCGGCCGCGACTACGAGCGCGGCATTTCGGCGGAATACCTGGCCCAACTCAACCGCCTGTACGAAGCATGGCTGCACAATTTCACCCTTTGCCCGGTGCTGACCGTGCCCGCCGACGACCTGGACTATGTGGCGCATCCTCCGCACCTGGACCTTATCGTGAGCAAAATTCAGGAAAAACTGGCCGGAAAAGAAGAGGTGGTGTGGCCGTAGGGGGCGTGGGTAATTACCTACCCAGATCGCGGCGATGGCAACCCTGGGCATGGGTTCCCACCGCGTTTTTCTTTGGTGCCGCCGCCGCTGCATTGACCCCACCCCCATCCCCTTCCCGCATGCGGGGAGGGGAGCAAGGGGAGGGGGATGGCAAAAGCACAGCGCATCAAGACGCATGGAGAGCGTCACAGCGTAGGCAGTTAGGCGTTCGGTTATAATCTTTTCATGGCGGATGAATTGCAGGAAGCCGTACACGCGGCGTTGCGCTCGGCCTGCGGGCTGGAAAGCAGCGCGCCGCTGGTGGTGGGGGTGTCGGGCGGCCCCGACAGCCTGGCCTTGCTGCACGCGCTGCACGCTTTGGGCTATGCGGTGACGGCGGCGCATTTTCACCACGGCCTGCGGGAAGCCGCCGATGCCGACGCTGCGGCGGTGGAAGCCGTGGCCGGAAGGCTGGGCGTGCCGCTGGTGGTGGGGCGGGGCGATGTGGCCGCTCAGGCCGCCGCGCACCGCGAAGGGCTGGAAGCAGCCGCCCGCGAAGCGCGTTACCGCTTCCTTTTTGCCGTCGCGCGTGAGCAGCGCGCGGCCGCGGTGGCCGTAGGGCATACCGCCGACGACCAGAGCGAAACCGTGCTGATGCACCTTTTGCGCGGCAGCGGCCTCACGGGGCTGGCGGGGCTGCGGCCGTGCCGCCTTCTGCCCCGATGGGATGCTGAAATTCCGCTGGCGCGGCCGTTGCTGGGCGTGCGCCGCACCGAAACGGTGGCCTACGCCCGCCGCCACGGCCTGCCCCTCCGCTGGGATGCTTCCAACTGGCAGCGGGATTTCTTCCGCAACCGTGTCCGGCTGGATTTGCTGCCCCGCCTGCGGGCGGAAAATCCGGCGCTGGATGGGGCTTTGGGGCGGCTGGCCTTGGCGGCGGCTGCCGACGAAGACTTTCTGGCAGCAGAAGCCCGCCGCCGCTTTGGCGAGGTGCTGGCGGCGGAAGGGGCGGGCTTTGTGGGGCTGCACCGGCAGGCGTTTCTGGAAGCGCCGGTGGCTCTGCAGCGCCGCTGGCTGCGCCGGGCGGCGGAGCGGCTGGGCGGTGCGGAAATCGGCTTTGCGCAGGTGGAAGCCGCGCGCGCGGCCGCGGCGCGCCCGGGGGGCGGGGCGCGCGATTGGTTCCGCGGGCTGAAATTGTGGGTTGAGCCGGAAACCCTGTGGGCCGCGCGGGCCGGGGCGCACCTGCCTTCCGAAGCCTGGCCGCAGTTGCCCGCCGATGGGGTTTTCCTGCTGGAACCGGGCGGCGCGCTGCCCCTTGCCGTCGGCTGGATGCTGACGGCTTCGGCGCCGGCCCCGCCGCCAAAAAGCCCCCCTGCCGAAACCGCCCGCGTGTGGCTGGATGCCGCACGCCTGGTTTTTCCCTTGCAGGTGCGGCCGCGCCGCCCCGGCGATATGCTCGCCCCCCTGGGCATGGGCGGGCGGCGGCAGAAAGTGGCCGACCTGATGGTGAACGCAAAAATTCCGCAGCGCCTGCGGGCGCGCTGGCCGCTGGTGGTTTCCGGCGGCGAAGTGGTGTGGGTGCCCCTGCTGGCGATTTCCCACCGCGCCCGCCTGACCTCGGCCACCACCGTGGTGGTGCGCCTGACTCTGAGGAGGAAGTGATGGGCTTGTTCCGCCGCGAAAAGAAAGCCGACCGTTTTGTTACTTTGCTGCTACGGCAGGCCGAATTGACGCTGGAAGGGTTTCATGTGCTGCAGGCGTATGTCGCCGAGCCGTCTGAGGAAGGCGCACGCCGCATCCGTGAAATTGAAAAAGAGGCCGATGAGGCGCGGCGTATTTTGATTGACGAACTGAACCGTACCTTCGTAACGCCCTTTGACCGCGAAGATATTTTTGCCCTTTCGCTGACCATTGACGACATGCTGGATTATGCCTACACCACCGTGGACGAGATGGAAATCTTCGCCGTGAAACCCAATGAATATATCAGCCGCATGGTTTCGCTTTTGCATGATGCGGCCGCCGAGGTGTATCGCGGCGTGGAACGGCTGGGAAGTCACCCCAATGTGGCGAACGAACACGCTGTGCGCGCCAAATCGCTGGAAAACCGTGTGGAAAAGGTGTATCGCGAGGCGCTGGCGCACCTTTTTACGACGCCGCACACGCTGGAAGACGTGATGAATGTGCTCAAATTGCGGGAAATCTACCGCCATCTATCCAATGCAGCCGACCGCGGCGACCAGGCGGCCAATGTCATCGGCGATATTGTGGTGAAGTGGCTGTAAGGGCTTCTGGAAGAGGGGGCGCGGTATAATCAGGCGGTGAGGGTGTTCGCTACAGGCCACAGAGGTGGCCGTGCGCGTGAGGAGCAAAAGTGCAATGAAGAAAGTGCTGGTAGGATGCGGCGTTTTGCTGGTGGTGGGGCTCTTGTGCACGGCGGCCGCGGCGGGCGGTTTGGCCGTGGCGGGGTTGCTTTCGGATCAAGGCGGTGGCGGCACGGCCCTGAGCACCCCGGGGATGGTTTTGCCTACCCTGACGCCTGAAGGCGGCACGGCGGCTTCGCCGGCGCCGACGGCGCCCGCGGCAACGCAGCCCTTGCCGACCGCCACGCCCGCCCGCCCCAACCCCG
>JALUXH010000087.1 GCA_027019065.1 Anaerolineales bacterium | reverse complement strand
ACCTTCCCAACTTTGGCGAGAATGGCCTGCCTGATGGTTTCCTGCTCTGCTTCGGTCAGGGGCAGCGCGCTGACCACCTCGGCAGCCGGGGCTTCTTCTACCGTACCCAGGTCGTCCAGCACGGTCACTTTGCCGCCCTTGATGCCCGAGAAGAATTCGTCCAGCAAGGCGCGCTGGCGCTGCTCGTCCAGCGCGGTGCCGATGAGTTTTTGCGCCGCGGCAATAGCCAGCACGGCCACCTGGCCGCGCAGTTCGCGCAGAATGCGCTCGCGTTCGGCCTGGGCAGAAGCCACCGCTTCTTCGCGCACCTTCGCGGCTTCGGCTTCCGCCTCGGCCTTGAGTTCACGCCCCACGGCTTCGGCGCGCTCGCTGGCTTCCCGCACAATCTGGCTGGCTTTGGCGCGCGCTTCGGCCAGGATCTTCTCGGCTTCCTTCTCGGCGTTGGCCCGCGCTTCAGCCGCCACACGAGCATCTTCCAGCCCTTTGGCGATGATTTCGCGCCGCTTTTCCAGCATGCCCAAGACCGCCGGGTAGGCGAATTTCTTGAGCACCCAGAACATAATGATAAAGTTCAGAATCTGGACGATGAGATAGCCCAGCGAAATGCCCAGTTTCCCTAAGAGTTCCAAGGCGAGCCTCCTTCCCGATGGGGGCTGGAATCAGCGTTACACGAACAGGATGAGCAGGGCAATCACCAGACAGTAAATTGCAACGGCCTCAGAGAAGGCGATACCCAAAATCATGTTGGTCTGCACCTGACCGGCAGCATCGGGGTTGCGGGCAATGCCCTGCACCGCGCCCTGCGCCGAAAGGCCGATACCAATCCCGCCGCCCAGGGCGCCAATCATCGCCAGGCCGGCACCGATAAGTTTCGCGGCTTGCACAATTGCTTGTTCCATCGTTACCCTCGACCTCCGTAGATAGGATTTGTGACGAATTTTTGAAGGCGGCCAGGCCGCCAAAAACACGGCTTATGCGTGGGCTTCTTCGTGTTCGCCGCCGTGCGGGTGGGTCGCCAGCGACATGAACATCAGGGTCAGCATACCAAACACCAGCGCCTGAATCACGCCCACAAAGGCTTCCAACAGCAGCACGGCGCTCTGGAACCAGATGGGCACCAGGAAGCCAATCACAAAGAGCATCACCGAACCGGCAAACAGGTTGCCGAACAACCGGAAAGAGAACGAGATGATTTTCGCCACTTCGGAGATGATTTCCAGAATGCTCACCAGGAAGTCAATGAAGCCCATCCAGCGCGGCTTGACGGTGAAAACGGCTTTGATGTTGAAGAACTTGCCGAAGTAGGGCAGGCCCAGCGCTTTGACGCCGATGACCTGCGTCATGAACACCGAAACCAGCGCCAGCCCGGCAGTGAAGTTCAGGTCGGTGGAAAGCACGCGCACCCACGGCACGACGGTGTATTCCCCCGCCTGCTTCAGCAGGAAGATGCCTTTGGCGGCATGACCGCTGTGCTCGGCGGGCACCAGCCAGCCGATGCTATCCACACCCGGCAGCAGTTCCATGTAGTTGGCAATCAGCACCAGAATGAAGAAAGTGGCGAAATAGGGGAAAATATCCGCCGTCCACTTGCCGGCCGTGCTTTCGGTCAGGTTATACATGGCTTCCAGCAGGGCTTCAAAAGCGCCGCTGATGCCGCGGGGCACCAGGTCGCCGCTTTTGGCGGCTTTCTGGACGGCATACACCAACGCCAGCACCACCAGGTCCATCAACAGCATGGCCACCAGCGTGTTGGTGAGGTACACATCGCCCAGCACGGGCAGGCTGAGCGGGTGCGCCACTACCGGTTCAGAGGGAAGTTGCACATGGGGCATCACCGGCGGGAAAAAGTGCCACCCCAGTGCGCCCAATACCCCCGTGCTCAGCAAAACGATGCCGAATTCCTTGCGCAAGTTGCCTTTTTTCCTGGTCCCAGGGTCCTTCTTGGGGTCAGCCATGAATTCTTCCTCCAAGATAACTCGCGCGGCCCGGGGCCTGCGCGGCGTGACTATTGCCGGGGTTCGCCCTCGGAAGGCGGCGGGTTTTCCAGGCGGCGGCCGGCGCGGCGCACCATCCACACCATCCCGCCGATGGTCAGGGGCACGCTCAGCACCACCAGCACAATTGTCCACAGCGGGCGGGTGCCGTAATGGGCGTCAAGGGAAAGGCCTATCCAGAGCGCCACGCCCAGCACCACCACCGTCCACAGCCCCACCTGCGCCATCACCGACGCCAGGGCGAGGTTGAACACCTTTTGACGGGCAAATTTCTGCCGTTGGAATTCATCCATAGCGGCCGCATTGTAACATGAGGCTTAAGGTGCCGTCAACCATTGCGGCATCAGGAACCGCCAAAACGCCCGGGAAACTCACCAAACCGCAAATGCCGCAGATGGGCGCAGATTTTTTCTGCATCATCGTAACTGCCTACGCTGTTGTGCTCTCCTTGCCTCTTGATGTACTGCGCTTTTGTCATACCCCTCCCCTGGCTCCCCTCCCCGCAAGCGGGGAGGGGACGGGGGTGGGGTTCATGCAACACAGGGCAGTGCCAAAGGAAAACGCGGTGTGAAAACACGCCCGGCATTGCCCGCCCTACGATTTGGGTAGGTAATTACGCATCATCTGTGAAATCTGCGGTTTGTTTCTTGCAAAAGGCGGCAGCCAAAGTTTCGTTTCAGTTGCCCAAACTCCCCATGTCAGAACAGCACGGCCGCCGCCTGGTGTGCCCAGGCAAACCACGGGGCAAAAGCAATGCCCACCAGCAGCACGGCCGCCGCCAGCACCGTCAGCCCCACGGTGTAAGAAGTGCTCACTGCAATTTTGTTTTCACTCCTGGGCGGGTCAAAATACGCCACCTTGAGCACCACCAGGTAGTAGTACATCGCCACCACCGAGTTGAGCACACCCACGATGGCCAGCCACACCAGGTTGGCTTTCACGGCCGCGCCGAACAGCCACGCCTTCCCCACAAAGCCGCCGAAAGGCGGCGTGCCGGAAAGCGAAAGCAGCGCAAACATCAGCGCCAGCGCCAGCCACGGCGCGCGCTTGCCCAGCCCGGCGTAATCGGCAATTTCGTTGGTGCCGTCGGCCTTTTCAACCATGGCTACCACGCCGAAAGCGGTCAGGTTGCTGAGCAAATACACGCCGAGGTAAAACACCACCCCCGTGATGCCCAGTTCGGTCAGCGCCACCACGCCCACCAGAATGTAGCCCGCGTGGGCAATGGAAGAATAGGCCAGCATGCGCTTGATGTCTTTCTGCGCGAGGGCGAGCGTGTTGCCCAGGGTCATGGTTGCCACCGAAATCGCGGCCAGCAAAGCGCCCCAGTAGGGCATACTCTGGCCCGGAAAAGCCACCAAAAAGGCCCGCACCAGCACGGCAAAACCGGCGGCTTTGGACGCCGTGGAAAGGAAGCCGGTCACCGGGGTGGGTGCGCCCTGGTACACATCCGGCGCCCAGAAATGCAGCGGCACGACCGAGGTTTTGAAGCCGAAGCCCACCAGAATCAGAGAGATGATGCCCAGCAGCACCCCCAGCCCCATCCCGCTTTGGGAAATCGCTGCGGGCAGCGCCGCCAGTTGGGTTTCTCCGGTGAAGCCGTAGAGCAGGCTGAAGCCGTAAAGCATCACCGCCGACGACATGGCGCCGAAGAGCAGGTACTTGAAGCCGGCTTCGTTGGACTTGCGGTCGGCGTGCAGGAACCCTGTGAGCACATACATGGGAATTGAGGTGGTTTCAATGGCCAGGTAAAGCATCACCAGGTCGGCGGCTGCGGCCATCAGGGTCATGCCCAGGGTGGAAGCCAGCAGCAAGATGTAAAACTCGCCGCGCTCGCCGAGGTTTTCCACATCCATGCCAAACAGCGCCGTGGCCGCTGCGCCGACGATGAAGACCATCTGGAACACAAAAGCCAGCCAGTCATGGCGCAACATGCCGCCCCACACCAGCGCGCCGTCTTGCGGCGGGCGGCCGTAGAGCAGGCTGGCGACAAAGGCCACGCCCAGCCCCGCGACGGTAATCCAGCCCAACAGGCGGGGGTGCTCGCCGCGTTCCACCAGGTCCACAAACAGCACCGCCGCGGCCACCAGCAGGATCAGCAACTCGGGCAGAATCGCCAACATCATTGCAGAGTTAATGCCACTCACTTAGGCACCTCCAAAACACAAGTCGGCTCGCGCCAGCATCAGAGCAAGGCCAGCAAATGCACTGCCGCCTTGTTGATCACATCCAGAATCCACATCGGCCAAATGCCGATCCACAGCATCAGCACCATCAGCGGCGCGATCACCGCGATTTCCCGCACCGAAATGTCGGTCAGGTGGCCCACCCACCTGGTGTTCAGCGGCCCCTGGAGCACATCGCGCAGCCCTTTGAGAATGTAACCGCCGGTGAAGAGCAACCCCAACATGCTCAGCGCCGTGAAGAGGGTAAACACCGGCCACGCGCCCCGCACCACCAGGAATTCCGACACAAAGCCGTTCAGGCCGGGCAGGCCGAGGGAGGCCATGGAAGTGAAGAGCAAAATGCCGCCATACACCGGCACCAAAGGCCACAGCCCGCCGAATTCCCGCAGGTCGCGGGTGTGGGCGCGCTCGTAAATCACGCCGACCAGGAAGAACATTCCCGCCGCCGAAAGGCCGTGGTTGAACATCTGCAGCACCGCGCCGTTGAGGGCAATCGCCGCAGTGGTGGGGTCGGCCGAAACCGCGTATGCCGCGGCAGCGATGCCCAAAATCACAAAGCCCATGTGGTTGACCGACGAATAAGCCACCAGGCGCTTAAAGTCAGTCTGCCCAAACGAAGCAAAAGCGCCCATCACGATAGACATCATGCCGAGGAAAGCCAGCGCCCCGGCGAAGATTTTAGCCTGTTCAGGGTAAAGCGGCAAAATGAAGCGCAGGAAACCAAACGCGCCCAGTTTCAGCATCACACCGGCCAGAATCATGGAACCGGGGGTAGGCGCCGCGGTGTGGGCGTCGGGCAGCCAGGTGTGGAAGGGCCACACCGGCACCTTGATGGCAAAGGCAATCACAAACGCCCAGAACACGATGGCCTTGATGGTCGCCACCGGAATGCCCCACAGCGCGCCGCCGACCGTCTTCCAGTGCGCCATCACCGTCGGCAGGTCAAACGAACCGCTCACCATGCCCAGCAGGAAGATGGCCGCCAGCAGGCCCAGCGAACCGGCCATGGTGTAGAGCAGGAACTTGAACGCCGCGTAGTCGCGTTCTTTGGCTTCCCGCTTGCGCCCCCACACCCGCACGCCTTTCTCGCTGCCCCACTGGCTGATGAGGAAGAACATCGGGATGAGGCTGACTTCCCAGAACACATAAAAGAACACCAGGTCCAGCGCCATGAACACGCCCAACATGCCGGTTTCCATCAGCAGGAAAAGCACCATGTAGGTTTGCACCCGCTCCTGAATGCTGAAGGAAGCCAGCAGGGCTGCGGAGGTGAGCAGCGTGGTCAGCAGCACCATCGTCAGGGCAATGCCATCCACGCCGAGGTGGTAAGTGGAATGCACCGCGGTGAACCACGGCGCCTGTTCCTGAAACTGGAAGCCCGCCGCGTTGGGGTTGAACGCCGCCCACAGCCAGATGGAAAGCGCCAGAGGCACCAGGCTGGCAATGAAGGCAAACCAGCGGTGGAAATTGGCCTTTTCTTTCGGGAAGAACAGGATCACCACTGCGGCCAGCGCAGGCGTGAACAAAATCCACGAGAGCAAATGATTCTGAAGAAACGCCATAGTTCGCTCCTTATCCGCCGATCTCAGTGGGCAAAGACCAGCAGGTAATACACCAAGGCGCCAAAGGCCACCACCGAGGTCATGGCAGCGACCATGTAATCCTGCACCCGGCCGGTCTGCACCACCCGGAAGGCGCGCCCAAAGGTTCGCACGATGTTCCCGATGAGGTCGCCTGCGCCGCTGATGATGGGCAGGTCAATCCAGTAAGCCAGCGCCTTGCCGAGGTCAAACACTGCGCGCGCAATGGCGTGCAAAATGCCGTCAATGAGGCCCCGATCGAGCCAGCGGAAGGTCAACACTTCGGCGAACCAGTAAGCCGGGCGAATGAAGAGAATGCCGTAGAGTTCGTCGAAGTAGTACTTGTTTTGCAGCAGCGTGTGCACCGGCCCCAGCCATTTCTTGAGCGGGTCGGTGGCCGGGTCGGGCGAGGTGACGTCTTTATACACCAGCCACCCGAAGAACAAACCACCCAGCGAAACGGTGAGCGAGGTGTAAAGCGGCACCAGGCTGCCTTCTTCCGCAATTTCCTTGAACATCCCGGCCTGTTGCAGCAACGTTTCGTACGCCGCGCCCACCCAGTGGGTGAACCAGTCGGGCAGCAGCCCGCCCAGCAAGGGGAAATGCTCCGGAATGCCCACCCAACCGGCGGTGAAAGCGAAGAACGCCAGCACCATCAGCGGCACGGTCATCGTCCACGGGGTTTCGTGGGCGTGCTCGGCTTCCGGCGTGCGCGGCTTCCCTAAAAAGGTGAGGGTAATCTGCCGCATGGTGTAGAACGCCGTCAGGAAGGCCGCAATGGCCAGCGTCCAGAAAATCACCGGATGCCCCCCGAAGAACGAGGCGCTCAAAATCATGTCCTTAGACCAGAAACCCGCGGTCAGCACCGGGAAGCCGGAGAGGGCAAAACCGCCGATGACGAAAGTCCAGAAGGTAATCGGCATCTTCCTGGCGAGGCCGCCCATGTTGAACATATCCTGCGGGTCCACCTCGTGGTTGCCCGTGTGCAGCACGCCGTGTTCCATGCCGTGAATCACCGAACCGGAGCCGAGGAAGAGCAGCGCCTTGAAGAAGGCGTGGGTAATCAGGTGGAAGGTCGCCGCGATGTAGGAACCGGCGCCGAGGGCCGCCACCATGTAGCCCAGTTGAGAAATCGTGGAATAAGCGAGGACGCGCTTGATGTCGTTCTGCGCCACGGCAATCGTGGCGGCAAACAGCGCGGTAAAGCCGCCAATGAAGCCCATCACGGCCAGCGGCGAGAGGAACGCCCCGTTCAGCGACCCCGCCTTCAGCAGCGGGAACATGCGGATGACCATGTACACGCCCGCCGAAACCATCGTCGCGGCGTGAATCATGGCCGAAACCGGCGTCGGGCCTTCCATAGCGTCGGGCAGCCACACATGCAGCGGCCACTGCGCCGATTTGCCCACCGTGCCGATGAAGAGCAGCACGCCGATCAGCCCGGCCGCCGAAAGCCCCAGCACACCGCTGTTCAAATTAGCCAACTGGTGCAGCATTTCGGGCTTGAAAATGTCGGGGAAGGAAAGCGTGCCGGTGGCCATGTAAAGGTAGGCAATGCCCAGCAGCATGAACACATCGCCCACGCGGGTGGTCATAAAGGCCTTGATGCCCGCCGCCCGCGCCGAGGGCTTGGCGAACCAGAAGCCGATGAGCAGGTACGAGCACAAGCCCATGATTTCCCAGCCCACGAACAGGGTGAGCAGGTTGTCGGAAATCGCCAGCAGATACATGCCCGCGGCAAACAGGCCGATGTAGGCGAAGAAGCGGGAATACATCGGCTCAATGGAAGGCACGCGGTGCTTGTGCCCGTGCTCATCCACCACGGTCGCGCCGTGGGGCGGCAAACCCTTCTGGTCGTGGTCGCCTTCCGGATACCCGAAGTTGTGGTATCCGACGCTGTAGAGGAAAATCATGAAAATCGTCCAGGCCACGAAGAAGAGCACCGCCGCGGTCAGCGGGTCGACCATCACGCCGATTTTCAGGAAGCCGTGCCCGGTGGGCAGCCAGTTGACCCACGAACGGATAGGATGCTCGGCCAGGGCTTCCGGGCCGATGTTGAGGGCCCGCACGAAAATCACCATCGCCCCCAGCCAGGAGAGGAAAGCCGCTCCTACGGCCAGGGTGTGGCTCAGGGCCTTGTTCCGATTGGTGAAGAGCACAATCAGCACAAAGGCCAGCAGAGGGAAAACGGGGAGTAACCAGAGCAAAGTCGTCGTCGGCATGGCGTCCTCACATCATCTCTGGGGATACGCCCTGCCGCCGGGCCGCAGCCCGACGCCAGGCCCTACCATTTCAGCAAATTGATTTCGTCGGCAGCCACCGAGTTGAAGCGGCGGTAAACGGCGATGAACAGCGCCAGGCCCACGGCTACTTCCGCCGCTGCCACGGCAAACACAATCACCGCGAACACCATGCCCGCCGAGTGCACGGGCGCACGATAGCGCCAAAAGGCCAGCAGGTTGATGTTCACCGCGTTGAGCATCAACTCCACGCCCATCAAAATCGCCACGGCATTCCGGCGGGAAAGCACACCAAACAGCCCCAGGGCAAACAGCGCCGCGGCCAAAATCAAATACCAGTTCAAGGGAATCATGGCAACCCTCCTACGAATTGCGGCGCGTCCAGGCCACATACACCGCGCCGATGAGCGCGGCCAGCAGCAGCACCGAAGCCACTTCAAAGGGAATCACAAAGCCGTTCGGCGAAACCAGCGCCTTGCCGAGGTCGGCGATGGCGGTTTCCGGCACATCGGCCGCCGGTGCAGCGGCCAGGCCTACGCTTTGCACCATCCACACCAGCCCGCCGAACAACAATGCCGCCAAAACGGCGGCCCACGGCCACTGCTTGCCGGTCTGCGGGCCCCGGTCGCGCATCTCGCGGCGGGTGAGCATAATCACAAACAGCATCAGGATCGCGATGGCGCCAATATAAATGACCACCTGGGCAACCGCCAGGAAAGGCGCGCTCAGAAGCACATACAACACCGCCACGCCCACCAGCGCGGCCACCAGCCACAAGGCCGCATGCACCATGTTGGGCGTTGTTACCACCCGAAAAGCCGAAACCAGGGTAACAATTGCCGTCAGCAGGAAGATAATTTGCATTGCCGTCATGCTTCTGCTCCTCTTACGAAGCCGCTTCGGTCGGGTTTTCGGCAACCGCCGGACGGGGCGGGCGCGCCACCGGATATTGACCCGGCTGCGCCACCATCCGCCGACGGCGGGCGCGGGCATGTTCGTGACGCTCAAGGTAATACAACACCAGCACGCCCACCACCACATTCATCAGCAAATGGGCCAAAGCCCGCGTCCACGCGCCCAGGCCAAACACAAAATGATCCAACACCGCCGCCAACACCAACAGCACCAGCGCCAGCGGCGTCAGGAACTTCCAGCTGAAATCCATCAACTGATCCACGCGAATACGGGGCACCGTGCCGCGCGCCCAAACGCCCAGCGAATACACCAGAAACGCCTTAATCCACAAATAAACAAAGCCCAGCAGCGGGAAACTCTCCGCCCCCGGGCCGCGCCAGCCGCCCAGGAAAAGCACCGCCGCCAGCGCCCCAATGGTAAAGGCATGCAAAAAGTCCGCCACATAGAAAATGGCAAACACCATGCCCGAATATTCAATGTGGAACCCGGCCACGATTTCCGATTCGGCTTCCATCAGGTCAAACGGCGAGCGGCCGTTTTCCGCCACCGAAGCGATAAAAAAGATAAGGAAGGCCAGGGGCGCAAACACAATGTACCAGACATGCTGGGCCTTCACAATGCCGTGCAGGCTCATGGTGCCTGCCAGCAGCACCGGAATGAGCAGCGCCAGCACCGTCGGCACTTCGTACGAAACCATCTGCGCCACCGTGCGGATGGCGCTCACCAGCGCGAACTTGTTGTTAGAAGACCAGCCGGAAAGCAAAATGCCCAGCGTGGCAAAGCCGCCCACGGCAATGATGTACAGCGCCGCGACATTGATATCCATACCCACCATCGGCATCAGGGGAATGGCCGCCCACAGCAGCAACACGCCCGCGTTCATCAGGATGGGCCCGAGGAAGTAAAGCGGCTTGTCGGCGCCACGGGGCACAATCACCTCTTTCGTAATAATTTTGATCACGTCGGCAATCGGCTGCAACAAGCCATACGGCCCCACGCGGTTCGGTCCCAGGCGGTCTTGCATACGGCCGATGATTTTCCGCTCATACCAGATCAGAAAAATAACCCAGATCTGCACCACCGTGGCCACGACCAGCGCGCCCACCAGATACAACAAAACGGTGGTCAGCCCTTCCGAAAGGCCCCACCCTAACAACAAATTGCGCAACCATTCAGCAATGACGCCAATGGGCTGGCTCAAAATTCCCATAGGACACGCTCCTCCACTGCAAAGAGGTTCTCAACGCGCGAAAAGAAAGGCCGATGCAGCGCCTTTGCCCATCAGCCTTTTATGCCCACTCCAAAGCACCTTTGCGCCACGCATAGACCAGCGCGGCGGCAAGCATCACCACGAAAAGGACACCCTCCACCACGCCATACAAAGGCAGGGCATGATAAGCCACCGCCCACGGGTAGAGGAACACCACTTCCACATCAAAAATCAGGAAAACCAGAGCAAACAGGTAATACTGCACCTTGAACTGCACCCACGTGTCCCCCACGGTTTCCATACCGCATTCGTAAACATCGGTCTTAATCGGATTCGGGCGGCGGGGGCCTAAAATCATCCCCAACACGGCCAGCAACGCCGGGAAGAACAACGACAAAGCCACAAAAATGCCCACATACAGCCAGGTGTTCATGAGCGCTCCTCGTTTGCTTCCCCTGCGCGCGGGGGAAGAGATAGCCTCGTGCTGCATCTGTTGCACGTTTCACAAAGTGCACCGCGCTGGCATTTTACCACAAAATCCGTTCCGCACCGGCGCTCGGCTTTCCTCTGAAAACCAAAACCTGACAAACGACACCCTTCTTCCCTTCCCCAGCCCCATCCCTTACGGCGGCAAAAGTGATAAAATTTGCACAACCGTTTGATGAATGCAGCATTAATGCCCCGGCCCGCGTCCCCTGCCCCATGACCCTCCAGGTTTTGCTGTTAGGCCCGCCCGAAATCTCGTCCTCCACCGCCCCGCCCGAAGCCCTGAAAGGCCTGCGGCGGCGGGAACGCGCCGCGCTTTTCCTGCTGGCCGCCCACACCCGCCCCCTCGGGCGCGAACGCCTGATGCAAATGCTGTTCGGCGACGACGCCGACCCGCGCCGGGTCAGCACCGGCCTTTCCACCACCTTAAGCCGCATCCAGAAAATCCTCCCGCCGGGCACCCTCCGCCGCGACAACGGCTACTACCTGCTGCTCAACCACCCGCAGGTTTCCATTGATTACCGCACTTTCCTGCACACCTGCGAACACGCCCTGGCGCAGGCGCAGCGCCTTCCCGCCGACCTTCCGCTGCAGCCCCACCTGGCCGCCCCCCTGAAGCAGGCCCTCGCCCTCTGGCGCGGCCCGCTGCTGGAAGGCTTCTCTCCCGGCAAGCACGCCGGCCACGCCTTTGACGACTGGCTCGCCGCCGCCACGCATCGGCTGGAAACCCGCTACAAGGCGCTGCTCAACCGCGTGGCCCGGCACGCCTTCGCCCAGCAAAACCACGCCGAAGCCTTCCGCCTGTGCGAAACCAGCCTGCGGCTGCAGGCCGACCAGCCCGAAATCCTCCTCCTTGCCCTGCGCGCCCTGCGCGCCCAAGACCTGTTCGCCGAAGCCGAAGCCTTCCTGGAAGCGCAGCGCCGCCGCATGCAAAACACCACCGGCGAAGACTACCCGGCAGAAACCCTGCAAATCGCCCGCCGCCTCCTCCGCAGACGCCCCGACACCCCTCCCCTGCCCCTGGAACCCCACCCCACTTTGCACGCGCCGTTCATCGGCCGCAATGACCTGCTGCAAGCACTTCAGCGGCGCGCCCACGAAGGCGGCGCCTTCCTGCTGCTGGGGGAAAGCGGGCAGGGCAAAACCCGCCTGTTGCAAGAATTCACCCGCCGCATCGCCAATGCCCACCGCGTGGTCGGCGTAACCTGCCACCACGGCGAGCGCTCCCTGCCCTTCGCCCCCCTGGTGGAAGCCATTCGCCGCCACATGGGCAAACACGAATGGGCGCAAGTGCCGGAAGCGTGGTGGCCGGCCATGCTGCACCTCTTCCCCGAAGCGCACCCCTACCTGCCGCCGACCCCGCACACCGCAGCGCACCCGCCCCAGCAGCAACACCTGATGGAAGCCCTCCGCCAGGCGCTGCTGGTGATGGCCGAAGATACCCCTCTGTTTGTCTGCATTGACGACGCCCACTGGAGCGACCCCGCCACCGCCGACACCCTGGCCTACTGGCTGGTGCGAGAGCCCTTTGCCCCGGCGCCCTATCACCGCCGGCGCGGCTTTCTGCTCCTCACCGCCAGCCGCGAAGCCCTGCACGAAAGCCCCCTCGGCGAGCGGCTCATTCCCCTGCTGCACGAAGGGCGCATCCCCCGGGGCGAACTCAGCGGCCTCAGCAAAAGCGAAACCGCCGCCCTGGCCCAGGCCATGTTGGGGCGGCCGCTTTCCCCCGAAGAAACCGACAGCCTGTGGCGCGCCGCCATCGCCGGCACACCCCACTACCTGCTCGGCATCCTGCGCTACCAGATTGAATCCGGCCAGGCCGACAAACCGGTAGGGCAGTGGTCTATTTCCCGCCACGTCGCCTCGCTGCTGGAACAGCGCCTGCGCTACCTGACCGACGAAGCGCGCGAAGTGCTGGCCTACATTGCCCTGCAAGGGGCCAGCACCCCCTGGCAGGTGCTGGCTGCAGCCACCGACCTTTCCGAAACACAACTCGTGCACGCCCTGGAAATGCTGGAAGAAACCCACTGGGTAGAAGTGCGCGAAGCCGAAGGGCAACTGCACTACACCCTCGCCCACAGCAAACTGGAAGACATCATCACCCGCACCCTCAGCCGTCCCCGGCGGCAAGCCATCCACCGGCGGCTGGCCGAGGCGCGGCAGGCCGTATGGGGGGAAGCCGCCGAAAGCCATGCTGCCGTCATTGCCCACCACTACGAAGAAGCCGGCGACCCGGCCGCCGCCTTCCGCTGGTGGATCCGCGCCGCGCACCACGCCCTCAACCTGGGGCTGGCCCGGCAAGCGGGCGACGCCTTCCACAACGCCGCCCAAAACGTCACCCTCGCCCCCCACGCTTTTCGCGACGAAAACATCTGGCAGCTTTATGCCGAATGGATCCTTTTAGCCGGCGACACCGTGGATGTAGCCACCCTGGAAAACATCGTCCGCGCCCTGCAAGAACTCGCCGAAACCCGCCAAAGCCCCCTGCTGCGCAGCAGCCTTTTCAACGCCCAGGCGCACATCTACCAGATTGCCAACCGCCATGCCGATGCAGCCGTGCTCACCCGCCAGGCCCTCAATTGGCTGGAACAAATCCCCCACGCCACCCTGCCCCGCATGGAAATCCACACCCACCACGCCTTACTGGTCGCCATGCAGGGAAAAACAGAAGAAGCCATCGCCCACCTCGCCCAGGCCAGCGCGCTGGCTCAAGGCAGCCAGCCTCCGCTGGTGGACCTCTTCCTCGGCAGCGTGCACTACCAGCGGGCGCTGATTGCCGTGCTGCAAGCCCGCCCCGATATCGCCCTGCCGGAAGCCGACCAATCGCTGGCGTCCTTCCGCCGCAGCCACCGCATCTTCGGCATGGCCGACGCCCTGAGCGTGCGCGCCGTGGCGCATTTCATGCGCGGCGAAACCGACCAGGCCCTCGCCGACTGCACCGAAGCCCGCGCCCGCGCCGCGCAATTCCACAAACTGCGCATGCTCACTTACATCCACTCTTATTGCGCCATGCCGCTGCTGGCACGCGACCGCTTCCCCGAAGCCTGGGATTCCACCCAAAGCACCCTGGAACTCCACGCCCGCTACGATAACACCCCCGGCTACGCCCTCGCGCTGAGCCTGCGCGGCGATATGTTCGCCTTCCTGCACGACTGGGAAAAAGCCCTGGCCTTCTACCGCCAGAGCCTGGAAGCCAGCAACGACTTCGTGCTGGAAAGCAAAGCCCGTATGCGGGCAGCGCTGGCACTGGCCCACCTGGGCGAAACGGAAAGCGGCGCCCGCCAGATTGCCCAGGCCATTGAAGAACACGCGGCTGCCACGCACCGCGTGCCCCCGCTCTTTCGGGTCGTAGAAGCCGAAGTGCTCAACCTGCAAGGCCGCCACACCGAGGCGCTGGAAGGCGTCCAGGCCCCCCTGGAAGAAGCCCTCACCCTGAAACTGCCCGAAGTTGCCATCGGAGCCTATCTGGAGCAGGGCATCGCCTTCCTCGGCCTGGGGAAAACCGAAGCCGCACAAGCCGCAGTGCATGAAAGCCTGCGTTTGAGCCGCGCCGTCGGGTACCTGCCGCTGGAACGCTGGGGGCTGGAACTGCTGCGCCTCACCGGCGGCATGGAGGCGGAAGACGCCGAAGCCGCCCGGCGCCATCGCGCCCGCCTTGAAGCATTGACCGCCCACCCCCACCTCGGCCCTTCGGCCCGCCGGCTGCTGGCGCGCCCCGATTTGTGGCCCTGAGGCATTCCCCCCTGGTCAAGGCGCGCCGGAAGGGGGAGACGTTTCCCCATCCCCACGGCCACGACCTGCTCAACCCGCGGCGGCGGCAATGCCGGGCGTGTTTTCCGGCGCTGCGCCGCCCCCTCCCCGCATGTGGGGAGGAGCGCCGCGGGAGGGAGACGCCAAAAGCCCAGGGCATCGTCTCTGTTCAGCCCCGGCAAGGGGAAACCACAGATGGCACAGATTGGGCAAAATCACCGTTCAGCTTTTGGCGGCGCGCCGAGGCATATTGTGGGGCGGGATGGCATCCCGCCCTACGAGGCAGCCGAGGGACTTTTGGCGTCATCCCGGCCGAGCGGGAAGCCTCTTTGTATCGCTCTGCCCACGCATCGCGAGCAGGCTGAACAGTGACCGTCCCTCCAACGTGCATGGAGAGCGCCACAGCGCAGGCGGCGGCTCCCCCCGGCGGCCACGCGCCCGCGGCACTGACAGCCCCGCACGCCCGGCTGCGCACCGCCTTACGGCACGGCGTCCATCATCCCCCATGTAAAATCGCACCACAGGCTGGGGTTGCGCGCACACAGCCCCGCCCACGAATCGGGCACGCCATCCAGCAAAGCCTTGTAAGGGGCCACAACCTGCTGCAGCCCGACAAAGGGGCGGTGCAATTGGGTTTCCCGCAGCGGAATTTTCACCGGCACATTCAAATTCACCGGCACTTTCGTGTTCACCGGCACCACAATGCTCAAACGCACCGGCAGCGACGCGCCCTTCGGAAGCACAATATCGGCCGGGGCGTTTTGGATCACCAGCCCGCCCGTGCTCAAATTGACCCGCGCGTTGCGGATGAGCACATCGCCGGAAAGCACCACCTGGGTATCGGCCTTCACGGGCAAGTCAAAAACCACGGGAATGTGGTCATGCACTTCCACATGCGTGGCAATGACCGCCTGGTCCATCAAAACAAAATTCCGGTTGAGGCCGTTGAGCAGCGGGGCAACAGCCTGTTTGAGGGTAAACAACTGCTTGCCCACCACCAGCAGCACAACCACCAAAATCACATTGACCGTCATGGAAACCACGCTGCTCACCGTCCAAAAAGCAGGCGTGATCTTCCCCTGCCACAGCCAGGGCGGCATGGCGGGGCGCTCGGAAGGCTTCTCATGCTGTTTCATTTTCTTCTCCCTTCACATACCGGCGGTACGGATACATCAGCAACAGGCCCAGCGCCATCACGCCTTCCCCCACCAGCATGCCATCATGCTGCACAGCCCCAAAGTGGGCGCTTTGAGGCCATGTTTGGGAACCCAGCCCCAGAATATCGGCCATGACCGAAACCGCAAAAGCCACGTAGCCGGTGGCCATCAGGCGCGCCCCGATCTGCGCCACAAGCGACCACTTGCGCCCGCGCCACAAAAGGCGCAGCGCGGCAATGGCGGCGCCGGTATACACCCCCATGCCCGTAACCATGAAAACAATCTGCAAAAAGCCGACTTCCGGCGTGGTCGCCAGCCCCAGCCATTCAGGATGAACCCCCAACGCAAAAGCGCCAACCCCTCCCCCGGCCAACAGCAGGCTCAAAGACATTCGCGGATCTGTAAACCCATCGCTCGGCACGTCCATCGTCCATCCCTTCCCCGTCGGGGGAGCCTATCGTTACGGGTATAATATGCCCACCCCTCATCTCAGGAGGCGAAATATGGGCAAGTTCGGCAAATTCATCGGCGGGGTCACGGCAGGGCTGCTCACCGGGGCAGCCATTGCCCTTTTGCTAACCCCTGATTCCGGCAAAGGGCTGCAGGCGAACCTCCGTCAGCGGCTGGAAGCCGTTCGGGAAGAAGCCCGCCGCGCGGCCGCGGAGCAGCGGGCAGCACTGGAAGCCGAACTCGCGCGGCTGCGCGGCGAAGAAACCGGCCGGTAGCCCGCGCTCCTACCCGCCGCGGCCGGCCAGTTTCCCGATTTGCTCTTCCAGGAACACCAAAATCAGCGGAATCTGCTTTTTGACCTCTGCCTCGGAAATCGCTTCGTCGCTCAGGTTCTGCACCGTATCGGCCAGAATACCCAGCAGCCCTTTGTAATAAGCCGTCGCATCCAGTTCGCCGTTCTTGCGGCGCGCTTTCAGGGCATTGAGTTCACTCAGGCGGTCCTCAGCGTTCGTCATGGCAACCTCCTCTTTATGGTGATGTTCGGTAACTGCTCAGCCTCGGTAAGGAGAAACCACAGATGACGCAGATTTCGCAGAAAAACATCCACCGATTTCGTAACTGCCTACGCTGTGGTGCTCTCCATGTGTCTTGATGTGCTGCG
>JALUXH010000086.1 GCA_027019065.1 Anaerolineales bacterium | reverse complement strand
GAGGAGGGCGCCGTGAATTTCGATGAGTGGGCGCGACAGGTCCCGGAACGCATTCGTCAGGATCCGGTGTGGCGCTTTATGGCCTACCGTCGGGCGCTGTTTCTCCACGACCTGGCCTGGGAAGACATTCGCGCCTGGCCCCGCTCCCCCGGCGTCTTCGCGCTGGCCGACCAACTTGTCCGCAGTGTAGGCTCCATCAGCGCCAACATAGAGGAAGGCTATGGCCGCGGCTATGGCGCCGACCGCAACCGCTTCCTGCGCATCGCCATCGGCTCAGCACGGGAAGCCAAAGGCTGGTACTACCGCGCCCACCATCTCCTGCCAACCCCCGTGCTGGAAGACCGCCTGGCCCTGCTCGACAGCATCATCGGCCTGCTCATCACCGAACTCAACTACCAGAAAAAACACCACCCTCGCTGATTCGCTCCCCCGCTGACCCGCCATGATTATTGAACATCTCACCCTCACCGAACCCGGCCTGCATGTTGCCAAACACTCCGGCCGCCTGCGCGTCACCCGCATCAAAACGGGCGAACGCGTGGCAGAAGCCCCCCTCATCCACCTGCAAACCGTGCTCATCGCCAGCCGCGGTGTGAGCATCACCGCCGCCGCCATCGCCGAATGCGCCGAGCGGGGCATCCCCATCCACTTCGTAGACAGCACCGGCAGGCCCTACGGCACCCTCTACAGCGCCGGAATGACGGCCACCATCCTCACCCGCCGCGAGCAACTGCGGGCCTATGACGACGCCCGCGGCCACACCCTGGTGCTGGCCTTCACCCGCGGCAAAATCCAAAACCAGGAAACCCTGCTGCGCTACGCCGCCCGCTACCGTCAGGAAAAAGCGCCCCAGGCCTACGAAACCGCCATCCAGGCCGCCGCCGACCTGCGCGGCTTCCTGGATAAAATCGCCCCCCTGGCCGATGCCCACCCCACATTAGACGCCCTGCGCCCCCACCTCATGGCCCTGGAAGCCCAGGCCGCCAAGGCCTATTGGCGCGCCTTCGGCAGCCTGCTGACCAACGAAGAACCCGCCTGGCCCGGACGCCGCACCCGCGGCGCCAACGACCCCCTCAACAGCGCCCTCAACTACGGCTACGGCATCCTCTACGGCACCATTGAGCGCGCCTGCCTGCTCGCCGGCCTCGACCCCTACGCCGGCTACCTGCACACCGACCGCCCCGGCAAACCCAGCCTGGTGCTTGACCTCATTGAAGAATTCCGCCAGCCCGTGGTAGACCGCACCGTGCTGGCCTACTTCAACCGCGGCCGCAAACTGGCCCTCAACGATGCCGGAAGAATCACCCCCGAAAGCCGCAAAACCCTCGCCGCCGCCGTACTCGAGCGGCTGGATTCCCGCCAGAAAACCGAAAACGGCCAACACCTCACCCTGCAAAGCATCATCCAGCGCCAGGCCCGCCGCCTTGCCGCCTCCCTGCGCGGCGAACACGAAGCCTACACCCCCTACCGTTTCCAATGGTAACCCGCTGCCCCGCTGACCCGCCGCCCCGCTGACCCGCTGACTCGCCATGCACTGCCTCCTCGTTTACGACATCCCCAACGACAACATCCGCGCCAAAGTCGCCGACTTCTGCCTGGACTACGGCCTGGACCGCGTCCAATACAGCGCCTTCCTAGGGCGGCTGAGCCGCAACCACATGGAAGAACTCATGGAACGCATCCGGGCGAAAATAGGCGACGCCCCGGCCAAAGTGCTGCTCATCCCCATCCCCGCCGACGCGTGGGGCAACCGTCTGGAACACGTCAAGGAAAAGAGCGATGACAGCGCCTGAGCCCCCGCCCCCTGAAAACCTTCCCCTGCCGCCGGAAGTTGACCCCTGGGCGCTGGAAGTCAGCGACCTGAAACAATATGCCTACTGCCCCCGCGTGGTATACTATCGCTACCGCTTCCCCGACTTCCGCCCGGAAACCTACAAAATGACCCGCGGGGAAGCCGCCCACGACCGCACCCGCCAGCGCCTGCGCCGCCGTCCGCCCCGCGGGCTTCCCCCAGGGAAAGCATACCACGAACGCCTGCTCTACGCACCGGAACTGCGGCTGGTAGGGCGCATAGACCTTCTCATTGAAACCAACGACAGCCTCGTTGTCGTAGACTACAAAAATGCCCGCAAAGCGCGGCCCAACTGGAAAGACCAACTCGCAGCCTACGCCCTGCTGGCCGAAACCGTGCTGCAAAAACCCGTTTCAGAGGGATACATCTACCTCATCCCGCTGCGGCGGCTGGAAGAAGTGCCCCTTACCGGGCAGCGCAAAGCGAAAATCCGCAAAATGATCACCCAGATCATCGCCGAAATTCAGCAGGAACACCAACCCCCGCCCGCCTCACGGCGCAGCCGGTGCATAGACTGCGAATACCGCCGCTTCTGCAACGACCTCTTCTAACCCGCCACCCGCTAACCGCCAACCGCTAACTGCCAACCGCCAACCGCCAACCGCCAACCGCCACCCGCTACCCGCCACCCGCTAACCGCTACCCGCCACCTGCCCCCCATTCCCGCAAACCTCCCCCGCCTTCCCCGCCGCCTTTTTTAGGAAAGCGCCTTTCCCCGGCCGAAACCTGTGTAAAGTTACAAAAGCGACGCCCCTCACCGGCGCAAAAAGGCAGGGGAAACCTGACAGAAAACGATTTGCGCCCACCGCCCCTGCCGGCGCCTCTCCCTCTTCCCTGCACCTTGAAAAACGCCTCTCCAAACGGCCTCTCCAGGCCGCAACGCGGCACAGATAACAAAAAAGGTGCAACACAGCCGGACAGCATGAAAGTTCCACCCCCCACGACTCGCTTGAGAGTACTGAAACCCGCCAGTACTGCTCGGCGGAATGTGCGCAAGAGGTTCCACCCCCCACGACTCGCTTGAGAGTACTGAAACCACCCGCCCCCGCCGTGAGCGGGGGCTAACTTTCCCGTTCCACCCCCCACGACTCGCTTGAGAGTACTGAAACACCGGAAATGGCCGGCCATGCAATTGACGGTGAGTGTTCCACCCCCCACGACTCGCTTGAGAGTACTGAAACCTTCGGGGCCGTAAAGCATCCTGTTTGGCCA
>JALUXH010000085.1 GCA_027019065.1 Anaerolineales bacterium | reverse complement strand
GCCCCTTCGTTGACGCACCTCCGCTTAGAGATATTGTCTGTGGAACAGGATGTGCCGGAGGCTCCTGACTGCGAAGCGTTGAACGAGCAGTTGAAGTCGCAAGGCATTCGGGTTCAAGCGGCTACGCAGGCGGGCGTGGGAGGCTGCGAAGTTGTCAGCAAGCCTCAAGGCATGAGCAAGAAAGAGGCTTATGCGCGCGTGCAGCAGGCTTTGGTTCACGCCGTCAAAGGGCCGTGGGTACTGGCAAGTCCGGGGGTAGTGTTGACTTTGGGAGGTACCAACCCTTGATCCAGAAAACGGCAGTCAAGCCAACAACAGGGTGATGGCGACGATGAGTGGTTTAGGGAGGGTGGGAGGATAAAGAGGATAGGAGGGCAACCCGACTATCCGGCTACCCGACGACCCTGACCACCTTGTCGCCTTTCTTGACCTCCACCAATTTTACCCCGCGCGAGGCGCTGCGTTTGCGCAGGGGGGCGGCATCCAGGCGGAGGGCTTTGGCGGCAGCTTTGCGGAAGTGCAGTCCCACTTTGGCGCTCGGTTTGCCCGCCGCCACGCCGACCAGCCGCGCGCCTTGAGGCAGTTTCCACGCCTGCACGCCCTGCCCGTAGCGCTTCTGCTGCGGGAATTCTTCAAACGCCACCCGCCGGGCGCTGGCACTATCGGCGACCATGAGCACCGCAGCACCTTTGCCCGGCAGCACTTTGACCGCACCCACCACTTCGTCGTCGCCTTTGCGCTTGATGCCCGCCACGCCCGCGGCCACCAGCCCCATGGGGCGCACTTCTTCTTCCAAAAAGCGGATGCCCATGCCGCCCGCGGTGAAGAGCAGGATTTCGTCCTTGCCGCTGGTGAGCAGCACGGTGAGCAGGCTGTCGCCGGGGTTGATTTTGACCAGGGTGAACGCCTGCGCGCCCGCGGCGGGGAGGGCGGCAAGTTCGCTTTTCTTCACCATGCCCTGCCGTGTCACGGTGAGCACGAAGCCCTTTTCAGGGTTGGCAGGGGCGGCGAAGAGCGCCACGGGCGGGCTTTCCCGTAAAGCGGGGGCCAGGCTGTGCCACGGCGCGCCGTCGGCGGGGGCGGCGGCTTCCGGCAGGGTGTGGACGGGCACCGCGGCGGCCTGCCCGTCGGCGGCGGCTAAATAGAGGGTGTCGCGGGTGCTGGCCTGCACCACGGCAATGGGCGCATGGCGCCCGCTGAGGCGCGGCGCTTTGCCTTCCGGCAGGCGGGCGACGTTGCCCGCGGCATCCAGCGCCACCCACACGGTCTGGTCGGGCAGCAGGGCGTCCACGGTGAGGGCTTTCCCCTTTTGGGAAGCGTCCAGCCGCACGATGCGGGTGCGCCGCGGGTCGGCAAACTGCGCCTTCACGGCCAGCAGTTCCTCGGCGATGGCGGCGCGCATCTTTTTCGGCGAGCGCAGCAGGGCTTCCAGCGCCTTGATTTGCTTTTTGGTCTCTTTGTATTCGGTTTCCAGTTTCTTGCGTTCCAGCGCGGCCAGGCGGCGCAGGGGCATATCCAAAATCGCCTGCGCCTGGGCAGCGGTCAGGCCGAAACGCTTGCGCAGGTTCTTGTGGGCGGTTTCGGCGGTGCGCGATTTGCGGATAATCTGGATAACCTCGTCCAGGTTCTTCAGCGCGATGAGCAGCCCTTCCAGAATGTGGGCGCGCTGCCGCAGGCGTTCCAGGTCGTGCTCGGTGCGGCGGCGGACGATTTCCAGACGGTGCTCAAGGTAAATTTTAAGGGCGTGTTTGAGGGGAAGCAGGCGGGGTGAGCCGTCCACTAAGGCGAGCATGATGATGCCGAAGGTGGTTTGCAGCGGGGTGTGCTTATAGAGGGAAGCCAGCACCGCGTCGGGGTCGGCGTTCTTGCCGAGTTCAATCACGATGCGCATGCCCTGGCGGTCGGATTCGTCGCGCAGGTCGGTGATGCCTTCCATCTTGCCGTCGCGGGTCAGGCTGGCGATGCGTTCCAGCAGGGAAGACTTGTTGACGGCATAGGGCAGTTCGGTCACCACCAGCGCCTGCCGCCCCCGGCCGATGCTTTCGGTGTGCACCAGTGCCTGCACGGTGATTTTGCCGCGTCCGGTGCTGTAGGCGCTGCGCAGGCCGTCTTCCCCCTCGGCCTGCACAATCAGCCCGCCTGTGGGGAAGTCGGGGCCGGGGATGTGCTTCATCAGGCCGTCCACGCTGAGGCTGTCCAGGAGCGTCCACTTTTCCAGCATCAGCACCAGGGCATCGATGACTTCGCCGAGGTTGTGGGGCGGAATGTTGGTGGACATGCCCACGGCAATGCCGGTCGCGCCGTTGACCAGCAGGTTGGGGAAGGCGGCGGGCAGCACGGTGGGTTCCTGCAGGCTTTCATCAAAGTTGGGGGCGAAATCCACCGTGTCTTTGGCGATGTCGGCGAGGAGGGTTTCGGCAATGGGGCTGAGGCGGGCTTCGGTGTAGCGCATCGCGGCGGGCGGGTCGCCGTCCACCGAGCCGAAGTTGCCCTGGCCATCTACCAGGGGGTAGCGCATGGAAAAATCCTGCGCGAGGCGCGCCATGGCGTCGTACACCGCCTGATCGCCGTGGGGGTGGTATTTGCCCAGCACTTCGCCGACAATGCGGGCGGATTTCTTGTAGGCGCTGTTGCTGCGCAGGCCCATGTCGTGCATGGCATAGAGGATGCGCCGCTGGACGGGCTTGAGGCCGTCGCGGGCGTCGGGCAGGGCGCGGGCGACGATGACGCTCATGGCGTAGTCCAGATAAGCCTGGCGCATTTCGGTGGTGATGTCAACGCGTCTGACGAGGCCGATTTCCATAGAAAAGTCCTTGTGAGGTTGATGGTCGGGCGCCTGGTTGTTGAAGGCCGTTGCGCCCGTCAGGGCTCATCTTAAAGGCAAATGGGGAAAGCGTCAAGGCAGCATCCACCACCCGGTGGCGAGAGCGGCCAGGGTGAATGCGGCGAGGAAGAGGCGAAAGCACCATCGGGCGGCGTTTTTGGGGGAAGGCAGGGAGGATGCGCGCCCGTTGGCCTGCAAAAGCACGCCCAGCGTCAGGAAGACGGCCAGCAGCGCCGAGCCT
>JALUXH010000084.1 GCA_027019065.1 Anaerolineales bacterium | reverse complement strand
CGAAGCGCCTTTCAGGTTGACGACCATGAAGAGCGCCACCACCAGGAGGGCAAAAATTTTGATGGCGAGGTCTTCGGCGCTCATGCCTAAAAAGATGGGCGTTTCGCCGAAGTGGATGTTGCCCAGTTTGAGCAATTCCATGAAAAAAGTGCCGAAAATGATGGCATAGAGGCTGCATGCCACGGAATGGCTGAACCATGAAATCCACCCGGCGAAAAAGCCCCAGAAGCGGGAGAGCGCGTGGCGCACCCAGAGGTAGCCGCCGCCTGCTTCGGGGATGGCGGAGCCGAGTTCGGCGTAGGTGAGGCCGGTCAGGCTGGTGACGATGCCGTTGAGGAAGAACGCCAGCAGAAGGCCGACGGGGCCGGCTTCGCCCGCGGCAATGCCGGTGAGGCCGAAGATGCCGGCGCCGATCATCGCCCCAACGCCGATCATGGTGACGTCCAGCAGCCCCATGCCGCGGCTCAGGGTGACGGACATTCTGCGACCATGACTCATAGTGAAACCGCCTTGTGTTGAAGATGGCAAGACAAAAGTGAAGGCGCCCCAAGGGCGCCCCGGAAAGGCTTACGGTCGGGTTTATTCTACCAAAATTTTGGCAGCCGTGGTACTGTCGGGCCGCCGGGAGGCACTAAAATGTGGTGGGGCAGGGTGCGGCGTTTGTGCCCGGCAGCGGGGGCGTTCCCGACGGCTTTTTTGTGCTGCCGGGTAACTGTTCAGCCCACCTGCGATGCAAACGCCCAGGCACACAGGAGACCCAAAGGTTACCACGGCGGAACGCCAAGAGCGCAGAGGGAACAAAGACGCAAAGTCAACTTCTGTGTTTTCTGCGACGCTTCTGTGCTTTCTGGGGTTGCAATCGGTGCGAATCTGTAGAATCTGGGGATGATTTTCTGCGGAATCTGCGTAATCTGTGGTTTCTCCTTGCCTGAGCTGAACAGATACGCTGCCGGGCCGGTTAGAGTGGCTGGAGGACGCGGTCTTGCCTCAGCTGCTTGAAGAGCAGCACGGTGTCCGGCGGCTGCGATTCGCGCGCGGCTTCCTGCCAGGCGCGCATGCCCAGGTTTTCGGGCTTGCGGGGTGTGTAGCCGAGCTGCTTCCAGAGGGCTGTTTGTTGAGCCATTGCCGGCGGCACGAAGAGCAGGGCGGCTTCGCATTGCAGTTCTTTGGAGCCGCGTTCCATCTCGGTGAGCATCAACGGTGCGGCGGCGGTCAGAGGGACGGCGTCGGCAAGGTGAAATTCGTTAATCCGCGAAACCAGGTTTTCCACTTGCCAGCCGAGCAGCCCGACCACTTCGTCGCCGCGGTAGAGCAGCAGGTAGGCTTTTTCGCCAAAGGCGGCCAGCACATCGGCGCGGGAGACCGTTTGGCCGCGAATACGGCTGAGGAATGCCGCGATTTCCCCGGCCTGTTTGGGGCCCGCTTTTTTGACTTTGAGGGGCACGGTGGCGGTGTGGGGTTCGCCTTTGAGGGCTTCGGCCCGCTGAACGGCCAGGGTGATGGGGCGGGTGCCTTCTGCTTTTTGGGGCACCACCAGTTTCCAGGCTTTTTTGACCTGTTCCCATGTTTTTTCAAACGAGCCGTCGTTGTAGATGACCACGTCGGCGGCGGCAATTTTTGCACCGGGTGAGCCTTGCGCTTTGATGCGTTGTTCGGCTTCTGCGCGGTTCATGCCGCGCTTTTTGAGCAGCCGCGCGAGTTGGGCTTCGGGCGGTGCGGCGACCACCCAGATGCTGTCGCAGTGTTTGCGCAGGTCGCTTTCCAGCAGTTTGATGGCCTCAATGGCGATGACCTGCTTGGGGCTGCGGCGCACCAGCCAGTCCACGGCCTGGCCGACCAGCGGATGGATGATGGTTTCCAGTTGCCGCATGATTTCAGGGTCGGCGAAGGCCAGCCGCCCCAGTTTGCGGCGGTCAATTTCGCCGTTGGGGGCTAAAATCCACTGGCCGAAGGTGTCGACCACGGGCTGGTAGCCGGGGGCGCCTTTGGCAATGGCGCGGTGCCCCAGCGCATCGGCATCAATGCCGTAAGCGCCCAAATGCTCCAGCATTTTGCGGACGACGCTTTTGCCGGTGCCGATATTGCCGGTAATACCGATGACGAATTTTCCGGGCCAGGTGCTCATAAGTCCTCCGGCGCAAGAGATCAGGCCGTCGCTTGCTTCCATTTTATCAGAAAACGGCGCACTTGGGGAAAGCAAACGGGCCCGGAGGGTGCTCCGGGCCCGGCAGGTTTTGGGGGGCGGCGGCGGGTTCAGGCGGTTTCCAGGTAGCGAGCGACTTCCCAGTCGGTAACGCGCATCCGGAAGGCTTCCACTTCGGCGCGTTTGGCGCGCATGAAGGCATCGTAGAGCGTCTCGCCCAGGGCTTCCCGCAGCACGGGGTCGGCTTCCAGTTCATCCAGGGCTTCGCTCAGGAAGCCGGGCAGTTCGCCAATGCCTTTGGCATGGCGTGCTTCGGGTGTGAGTTCGTAGAGGTTGACATTGTTCATCGGCGGCGGGCAGGCGATGCCGTTTTCCATGCCGTCTACCGCGGCGGCGACCATGACCAGGAAGGCAAGGTAGGGGTTGGCCGAGGGGTCGGGGAAGCGCAGTTCGGCGCGGGTGGCTTTTTCGCGCCCCGGCGTGTAGCGCGGGATGCGGATGAGGGCGGAGCGGTTGATTTGCGCCCAGGCGATGTAAACCGGCGCTTCGTAGCCGGGCACGAGGCGCTTGTAGGAGTTGACCGTGGGGGCTACCACGGCCGCGAGGGCGCGGGCGTGCTTCAACTGGCCCGCAATGAAGCCGTAGGCCAGTTTGGAAAGATGGTAGGGGTCGTTGGCGTCGTAGAACAGGTTTTCGCCCGCCGTGTTGAACACCGACTGGTGGCAGTGCATTCCCGAGCCGTTGATGCCGAAGATGGGCTTGGGCATGAAGGAGGCCACCAGGCCGTGCTGGTGGGCGATGGCCTTGACGGTGTATTTCATCGTGAGCACGTTGTCGGCGGTGGTGAGGGCGTCGGCAAAGCGGAAGTCAATTTCGTGCTGGCCGAGGGCCACTTCGTGGTGTCCCATTTCCACGTTCAGCCCCATGCCGGTGAGGGCT
>JALUXH010000083.1 GCA_027019065.1 Anaerolineales bacterium | reverse complement strand
CCTGTTGCGCCGTGCTTACCTCTACTTCGTGCTCTTTGTGGCTTTGATGGCCGCCATGGGCTTTGCCACCGGCGCTACCTTCGAAGTGCTGCGGGCGCTGCTGGGTGCTCATTTTCACGGCCGCGGCTTTGTCTTTGCCCTGGGCATGACCCTCTGGGCTGCTGCCGTGTTGATTTACCATGCCCGCCTGCTCTGGGAAGACCGCCGCGCCGATGCTGCCCGCAGCGAAGCGCGGGTGCGGGCTTTTCGGGTGCTGGTGCTCTCGGCTACACCCGATGCTCCCTGGCTGGAAGCGTTGCAGGCTGAAGGGGAAGGCCCGACTGTGGCGGCGCACACCGTGGCCGATGCGCCGCCCACCGGGGAGACTTTTGGCGCCGTGGTGTTGGGCGAAGATGCGTGGCTTGCGCTTTCCCCTGCCTGGCAGCGCTGGCTCGCGGCCTTTGAAGGGGAACGCATCATGCTGCCGCGGGAGGACGACCGCTGGCTGTGGCTGCATGGCCCCCACGCACGGCGCACTGCTCCGAAATTGCTGCACGACCTCGCGTTGGGCAAGCGCCCGACCCCGGGCCGCCCCACCGGGATGTGGCTGATTCTGGCCTATCTCGGCATTTTCTCTCTCATTTCGTGGGCGTTGGGCATCGCATTGCCCTTCGTGCTGGGGCTGCTGTTTGCCGGAGGGATGCATTGACGCCGCAGGTTTGCCGCTGCTACCGCTGGGGCGAAGTGCCTTACCGGGAAGCCTGGGCGCGCCAGCGGGCGCTGGCTTCCCGCATTGCCGCAGGAGAGCACCCGCCCGCTCTGCTGCTGCTTTCCCACCCGCCGACCTTCACCTTCGGGCGGCGCGGCGACCCTGCTAACCTGCTGTGGGGCGAGGAAGGCGCACGGCGGCGGGGCATTGAGGTGGTGTGGAGCGACCGCGGCGGCGACGTGACCTATCATGGGCCGGGGCAGGTGGTGGGCTACCCGCTGCTGCCGTTGGGGCAACCCCGCCCCGACGCCGGCGGGCGGCTGCGCTTGCCCGCGGGCGATTATGTCGGCTACCTGCGCCGCCTGGAAGCCGTTCTCATCCGCACCCTGGCTGCTTTTGGCGTCAAGGGCTTCCGCATGGAGGGCATGACGGGCGTGTGGGTACGCCTGCCCGACGGCGCGCCCGGCAAGATCGCCGCCATCGGCGTCAAAGTGGATGCCCGCGGCATTTCGCAGCACGGCTTTGCCCTCAACCTCGCGACCAACCCCGCACACTGGGCGGGCATCGTGGGCTGCGGCCTGCGCGGCTATGCTGTGGCGAACCTGGCCGACCTGGTGCAGCCCCTCCCGCCGCGGGAAGCCGTGCTGGATGTGCTCCAGGCGGCTTTTGCCGATGTTTTTGGGTGCCTCTGGGCGCGCGATGGTATAATTCCTTCCGCCAGTGAGCGCCCCAGTAGCTCAGGGGATAGAGCAACCGCCTCCTAAGCGGTGGGTCGCGGGTTCGAATCCCGCCTGGGGCTTTAGGTAGCGCAGAGGCGCAGAGAGGGACGCCAGGGCTGTCAAAGAGGTAACGCAAAGTGCGCAAAGAAGGCAAAGAGCGCAAAGCGTTGTTGCAGATTCTACGAATTGGCGAAGTAACGCTTCACGAAGCACGCTGTTTCTGTGCTAATCTGTGAAATCGGTGGATGCTTTTTTTGTGGCCACCTGAACAGTGACTCAGCCCAAGCGTTGCGGCTTAAAAAGAGAAAGGCGGCTGCCAGCCGCCTTTTTGGTGCCGAAGGTGGGAGTCGAACCCACACGGGGTGTAAGCCCCAACGGATTTTGAGTCCGTCGCGTCTGCCAATTCCGCCACTTCGGCACGCACGGTCAAGTATAATCGGATTGGCGGCGAAGGTCAATAATTCTGAATTGGTGCACGGTGAACGGTGTTCAGTGAGCGGAGCGCCATACACTGTTCACTGTGCACGGAACACTGTACACGGAGTCGTTCATGCGCTTAGGCATCATCGGCCTTTCCCAGAGCGGAAAGACCACCGTTTTCAACGCCCTCACCCGCGGGAACGCCCCCCTCACCATGAGCGGCGGGCGCTTTGAGGTGCATACCGCCGTGGTAGACGTGCCCGACCCGCGGGTAGACGCCCTTTCGGCCATGTTCAACCCCCGCCGCACGATTTACGCCAAAGTCACCTATGCCGACATCGCCGGACTGGAAGGCAAGGCCGGCGGCGATATTTCCGGCCCGCTGCTCAACCAACTCACCCAGATGGACGGGCTGGTGCACGTCGTGCGCTGCTTTGAGAGCGACAGCGTGCCGCACCCCATGGGCAGCGTGGACCCGCGGCGCGATGTGGCCGCGATGGACGCCGAATTCCTGCTCAACGACCTGATTGCCGTGGAGCGCAAACTGGAGCGGCTGGAAGAGGAATGGAAGAAGAGCGCCCGCGACCGCAAGCAGGTGGAGCAGGAGCAGGCGCTGTTCCACAAACTCCACGAAGCCCTTTCTGCTGAAACCCCTCTGCGGGACGTGGAACTCACCCCCGCCGAAGAAAAACTGCTGGCCGGTTTTGGCTTTCTCTCCCGCAAGCCGCTGCTAATCTTGTTCAACCTCGGCGAGGGGCAGGAAGCCCCGGCGCTGGACTACCCCCACAAGCGCAGTGCGGTGGCTGCGCTGATGGGCAAACTGGAGATGGAAATTGCCCAACTGCCGCCCGACGATGCCGAGATGTTCCTCGCCGAATACGGCATCGTGGAGCCCGGCCTGAATCGGGTCATCCGCCTTTCGTATGAATTGCTGGGGCTGATTTCGTTCTTCACCGTGGGCGAAGACGAAGTGCGGGCGTGGACGGTGCGCCGCGGCGCGAAAGCCCCCGAAGCCGCGGGCGTGATTCACACCGACCTGCAAAAGGGTTTCATCCGCGCCGAGGTGATTTCCTATGACGACCTGATGGCCCTCGGCAGCATGGCCGCTGCCCGCAAGGAAGGCAAACTCCGCCTGGAAGGCAAGGACTACGTCGTCCAGGACGGCGACATTCTGCACATCCGTTTCAACGTGCGGTGAACAGTGCACCGTTCACCGAACACTGTTCACTTCCCCATTCCCTTTTTGGAGGGTTCCCGTGACTGCCTATGCTCAAACCCGTTGGAGCCTGAACGACCTGTTTGAATCTCCCCAGGCCGCCTTGGCGGCTTTCGGCCAACTCGACGCCATGGTGGCCGAAGTGGAAGCCCGTCGCGAGGCGCTGCGCCCCGACATCCCCGTCGAGGCATTCCTGGACCTGATGCAGCGCATGGAAGCCATTGACCGCCTCGCTAACCGTATTTACGGCTATGCTCACCTGCGCTTTTCCGAAAACACGCAGGATGAGGAAGCCCAAAACCTGCTCGGCCAGGTGCGGCAGCGCATGGCGGGCCTGCAGAACCGCCTGCTGTTCTTTGAACTCTGGTGGAAGGCGCTGGACGACGAGAACGCCGAACGCCTGATGGCGGTTTCCGGCGATTACCGCTATTACCTGGAAAAGATGCGCCTTTACCGCCCGCACACCCTTTCCGAAGCCGAGGAAAAGGTCATCAACCTGAAGGACACCACCGGCGCGATGGCGCTCATCACCCTTTACAGCGCCATCACCAACCGCTACACCTTCAAACTCGTAGTGGACGGCGAAACAAAGGAACTCACCCGCGGCGAGTTGATGGTTTACGCCCGCCACCACGACGCCGACCTGCGCGCCGCCGCTTACAAGGAACTCTATCGCGTTTACGGCAACGACGGCGCCATTCTGGGGCAGATTTACCAGAACGTGGTGCGCGACTGGTACAACGAGAACGTCATGCTGCGCAAGTTTTCCAGCCCCATTGCGGTGCGTAACCTCGCCAACCACCTGCCCGATGAGGTGGTGGACACCCTGCTGGATGTGGCGCGGGAAAACGCTGAGGTCTTCCGCCGCTTCTTCCGCCTGAAGGCGCGCTGGCTGGGCATGGAACGCCTGCGCCGCTACGACATTTATGCCCCCGTGGCGAAGTCCGACAAGACCTACGACTTCGGCCAGGCGGTGGAGATGGTGCTGGCGGCTTACCGCCGTTTCAACCCCAAGATGGCGGAACTCGCCGAGAGGATTCTGGCCGAAAACCACCTGGATAGCGAAGTACGCAAGGGCAAGAGCGGCGGAGCGTTCTGCTCCACGATTACGCCTGACCTGACGCCGTGGGTGCTGGTCAGTTTTCAGGGGCGTCCCGACGACGCCGCCACCTTAGCCCACGAACTCGGCCACGCCGTCCACTCCCTGCTGGCTTCCCACCACACCGCCTTTACCCAGCACGCCATCCTGCCCCTCGCCGAGACGGCTTCCACCTTTGGCGAGATGCTGCTGGTGGATATGCTGCTGGAGCAGGAAACCGACGAGGCCGTGCGCCGCGATTTGCTCTTCCGCCAGGTGGATGACAACTACGCCACCATCATGCGGCAGGCTTATTTTGCCATGTTTGAGAAGCAGGCGCACGACATGGTGCAGCAGGGCGCATCGGTCAACGCCCTGGCCGACGCCTACATGGAAAACCTGCGCGACCAGTTCGGCGATGCGGTGGAAATCGGCGACGAATTCCGCTGGGAGTGGGTCTCCATCCCGCACATTTACCACGCGCCGTTCTATGTGTATTCTTATGCCTTCGGGCAACTGCTGGTGCTTTCGCTTTACCAGCGTTACCAAGAGGAAGGCGAGGCGTTCATCCCCCGCTATCTGGACTTGCTCGCCGCGGGCGGCTCCAAGCCGCCGATGCAAATTTTGCAGGAAGCCGGTGTGGATGTCACCCAGGCGGCGTTTTGGGAAGGCGGCTTTGGCCTCATCCGCCGCTGGGTGGAGCAACTGGAAGCCCTGCCGATGCCGTAAGTCCGTATGTAGGGCGGGATGGCATCCCGCCCTATGGTTACACGGCGCTTTCCGTCACGGGAAGCGCCGTTTTTGGTCAGGGTGTGGCCGTGGCTGTGGGGATGGGCTTTCCCAGCACTTTGCCGACCTGCGCCATGATGAAGTTTACATAGGCCTGCGTGCCGTAATAGCGCAGGTGGATGTGGTCTTCCACAAACCATTCGGGGTGTTGCAGCGCCAGGGCGTGCCAGTCAATCAGGTGCGCCTGCGGCCAGCGCCCCACGCCTTCCCGAATGCGCTTGTTGACGAAATCTTCCCAGCGCACGGGGCGGCGGATGTTGACGAAAAACACGGTGGTGACGCCGTGGGCGAGCAGGGTTTTCATGGCGTCGTCTAAGGTTTCCGGGGCAAAGGGGTAGTTGGTGCCCAGATGGATAACGACCACGGGCGCCAGTTGGCCTTTGGCGGCCAGTTCTGGGATGAGGGTGGCGAGGTCGCTCATCTTGCGGCCGGGTTTGGCGTCCACGATTACCTGCTTGCCCCACGGCTGCCAGAATTTGAAGGTGACGGCCGATTGCAGCACCGAATCGCCGATGACGGTGAGGCTTGGGCCGGGGCGCAGGGTGGGGGAAGGCGCGGCAACGGGGCTGGGGAAGGCGGTGGCAGCGGCTGTGGGAAGGGCGGCGGCTACGGCGGTGGCGGGGCGGGGCGTGATTGTAGGGCTGGGGAAGGCTGTGGGGGTGGGAAAAGCCGCAGGGGCCGCGCTTGCGGCGGCTTCCGGCAAGGGCGCTGGTTTGGCCTGCACCAGCCCCTGCACGTTGGCCGCCAGCAGGGCGAGAAAAACGCCCGCAGTCAGCGGGGCGAGCGAAGGCCGCTGCGTCCACCGGCGGCGCAGACCGCCCCACCAGGCCTTGAAGCCCTGCTTGCGGATGGGGTGTTCCAGCCAGCGGTAACTGGCTTCGGCCACGGCGAAGGTGAGGGCGAACTGCACCACCACCGCCGCGGCGAGGGGGGCCTGCCAGTCTTCGCCGGGGCGCAGCACGGCGAAAATCGGCCAGTGCCAGATGTAGATGCCGTAACTTCGCAGCCCCACCCAGCGCGGCACAGGGTGCCCGAGCAGTTTTCCGAAGGTGGTGTCGGGGTGGGCGACGGCGAAAACGACGGCCAGCGTGGCAGCGTCCACCAGCAGAAAGCCGCCGTAGTAGAGGAAGGGGGTGTAATCGTTGACGCGGGCAAAGATGACCAGCAGCCCGGCCAGGCCGCCCCAGCCGAGGGCTTCGGCGAGGCGGCGGGTGCGGGCGCGCAGGGCGGCGTTTTCCCGCACGCGGTGGGGACGCCAGAGCGCGGCAAAGGCTGCCCCGAAAAGGATGGCCGCGGCGCGCGTGTCGGTGCCGTAGTAGGGGCGCGAAGGGTCGGTGTAAGGCACATAAAGGTAAGCGCGCCACGCAGCCGAGGCCAGCGCCAGCACCACTGCAGCGAGGGTAAAGCGCTTCAACAGGCGTTTGGGGCGTCGGAAGTCGCCGCCCGCGGCCATCAGCGCGGTGAAGATGAGCGGCCAGGTGAGGTAAAACTGCTCTTCCACCGCCAGCGACCACAGGTGCCGCAACAACGGCGGGCGGCCGAACTGTTCAAAGTAGGAAATCTTGCGGAGGATGTAAACCCAGTTGGTGACATAGGCCAGCGCGGCGGGGACGTCTTCCCGCAGGCGGAAGAGGGCGTCGGGAGCGACCAGGCGCGCCATGACGGGCACCAGCAGCAGAAGCAGCCACAGCGCAGGGAGCAGGCGGCGGGCGCGCCGCAGCCAGAAATTGCCGTAGTTCAGCCGGCCATCGTCCAGCCAGTCCAGCAGCAGCAGCGAAGTGATGAGGTAGCCGGAAAGCACGAAGAAGACTTCCACGCCCAGGAAGCCGCCATCGCTCAGCGGCAGGTTGGCGTGGTAAGCCATCACGGCGAGCACGGCCACGGCGCGCAGGCCGTCCAGACCGGGCATGTAAGGCAGGCGGAGGTGTTTTGTGCTCATGGGCAGAAGGGGCGCGCGGGGTGCATGCAAAATCTGTAGAAATACCCACCGGGTTGCGGAAACGCCCTCACCCCTCAAGCCGCCCCCTTCGGCTTCGCTCAGGGGGCGGCTTTCTCCCCTCTCCCACTGGGAGAGGGGAGAAACGGCGAGCGCAGCGAGCCAAAGTGGGGTGAGGGCGAAACAACGCTTCTACAACATTTGCCTGCACCCGATCGCGCGAAGGCGCTGGTGCCAAGTATAACCCCAAATTCGCCAGGCGGTGCCAAAGGAAAGGGCGGTGCGAACATATACCCGGGATTGCCATCACGGCGATTGGGGCAGGGAATGGCGAAACCGGTGGATGTTTTTCTGCGGAATCTGCGTCATCTGTGGTTTTCCTTTTCGGAGCCGAACAGAGACCAACATTGGCGCGCCCCCGGTCGCAAAACCGCCGTTGCCGCCTCCCTGCGGACGCGGTAGAATGGGGGGCGCAATTCGCCATCCCCCTGGAGGAGGCAGCCATGTTCAACAAGAAAACCGTGCGCGATGTGGAAGTCGCCGGCAAAAAGGTGCTCGTGCGGGTGGATTTCAACGTCCCGTTGAAAGACGGCAGGGTGGCCGACGACAGCCGCATTCGGGCGGCCATTCCCACGATAGAATACCTCTTGCAGCAGGGTGCCGCCGTGGTGCTGATGTCGCACCTGGGGCGGCCAAAGGGCAAGCGGGTGCCGGAACTTTCCCTGCGGCCGGTGGCTTCCCACCTGAGCGACCTGCTGGGGCTGCCGGTGGCCTTTGCCGAAGATTGCGTGGGCGCGCCGGCGGTTTCCGCCAAGGCCGTTTTGCAGCCTGGCGGCGTGCTGCTGCTGGAAAACACCCGCTTCCACCCCGAAGAAAAGAAAAACGACCTCGCGTTTGCCCGCCAACTGGCCGCGGGCTGCGACCTGTTCGTCAACGACGCCTTTGGCTCGGCGCACCGGGCGCACGCTTCCACCGTGGGCGTGGCGCACGATTTGCCCGCGGTGGCCGGTTTCCTGATGGAAAAGGAACTCCGCTATCTCGGCCAGGCGCTGGAAGCCTCGCAGCGGCCGTTTGTCGCCATCTTGGGCGGGGCGAAAATCAGCGACAAAATCGGCGTCATTCGCAATTTGCTCGGCAAGGCCGATGCCATCCTCATTGGCGGCGGCATGGCGAACACCTTTTTCGCCGCCCAGGGCTTCCAGATGGGCGATTCGCTGGTGGAAGCCGACGCCCTGGAAACCGCCAAAGCCCTGCTGGCCGAGGCTGGCGGCAAACTGCACCTGCCGGTGGATGTGGTGCTGGCCGACGCCTTTGCCGCCGACGCGACCCGGCGCGTGGTGCCCGTGGGCGATGTACCTGCCGGGTGGCGGGTGCTGGATATCGGCCCTGAGACCGTGCAGGCGTTTGGGGAAGTCATCCGCGCGGCGCACACGGTGGTGTGGAACGGCCCCATGGGTGTGTTCGAACTGCCGCCGTTTGCGGAAGGCACGTTCGGCATTGCCAAAGCGGTGGCCGAAAGCGGGGCCGTGAGCATCGTGGGCGGCGGCGATTCGGTGGCGGCGATTCATCAGAGCGGCCTGGCCGACAAAATCACCCATCTGAGCACCGGCGGCGGCGCTTCGCTGGAAATGCTGGAAGGCAAGGTGCTGCCCGGCGTGGCGGCCCTGGAAGATCGGGCGTAGCCGCCCTGCGGTTCGCCGTTCGCCATTCGCCGGCCTCGCTTAACGATTCAGCCCGCTTGTGAGGGGCGCGCCGAGGCGCAAGAGGAGTACAGAGACGCAGAGGAAATTCAAAGGAGGCAAAGGGCGCGAAGTGTAACGCAAAGGGCGCAAAGCGTAACGCAAAGGGCGCAAAGCGTAACGCAAAGGGCGCAAAGCGTAACGCAAAGGGCGCAAAGCGTAACGCAAAGGGCGCAAAGAAAGCAAAGACGCAAAGTAAAATTCTGTGTTTTCCGTGGTTCTTCTGTGTTTCCAATCGGCACTAATCGTAATGACCTACCCAGAAGCGCTGCGGGTAGCCCTGTGTCTGTAAATGCCCACACAGAGAACACGGGGAGCGTATTTCCCTTTGCAAGCGCTTTTTGGAGTGCGGTGCCTGGGCACCGCTTTGGAAAGCGGCGACTCGTCGCCGCACGCCAAAGAGAAAACCCGGTGGATGTTTTTTTTTCTGCGGAATCTGCGTCATCTGCGGTTCCCCCTTGCCGAGGCTGAACAGTGACGTTCCCGCTTTGCCAAAGGAGCATGTTTTGACTTTTGATTTCCCTTGTGAAACCTTTCCGCTGCAGGCCCGGCGGGCAGAAGCCTGTTTCGCTGCCGCCGCGGCGCGGCAGGCCGGGCTGCTGGTGCGCCGTATCCAGCGCGATTTGGCCGCCGACGCGTTCGCCAAAGCCGACCGCTCGCCGGTGACGGTGGCCGATTTTGCCGCCCAGGCGGTGGTGGCGGCACTGCTGGGGAAAGCCTTCCCCGATGAGCCGCTGGTGGCCGAGGAGGCCGCCACGGCCCTGCGCACCGCCGACCACGCCGCGGTGGCGGCCCGGGTGGCGGCTTATGTCCGCACGGTGCTTCCCGCTCTGGATGATGAGGCCGTGCTTGGCTGGATTGACCGCGGCGCAGCGCCCGCGGAAGGGCGCTTTTGGGTGCTGGACCCCATTGACGGCACCAAGGGCTTCCTGCGGGGCGGGCAATATGCCGTGGCCTTCGCGCTGGTGGAAGACGGCGAGGTGCAGGTGGGCGCGCTGGCCTGTCCGGAACTCGCGCTCACTGGCGCGGCGGGCTGCCTGACGGTGGCCGTGCGCGGGGCGGGGGCGTGGTTGGCAGCGCTGGATGCTCCCACGGCATGGCAGCGCCTGCGGGTTTCGCCGGAAACTGACCCCGCGCGGGCGCGGGTGTTGCGTTCCTACGAAAATGCCCATACCAACGGGGCGCAGATTGACGCTGTGACGCGGGCGCTGGGCAGTGCCGCCGAGCCGGTACGGATGGATAGCCAGGCCAAATATGCCGTGCTCGCCGCCGGGGGCGCGGAGGTGTATCTGCGCCTGCCCACCGCCGATCGCCCCGATTATCGGGAAAAGATCTGGGACCAGGCCGCCGGGGCGCTGGTGGTGCAGGAAGCCGGTGGCACCGTGACTGATCTGGAGGGCCGCCCGCTGGATTTCGGGCGTGGGCGGCGGCTGGAAGCCAACCGCGGGGTGGTGGCAACCAACGGCGTGCTGCACGCCGCGGTGCTGGATGCCCTGCGGGCGGTGGGCGCGGGATGACGAGACGAGGCAGCAGGGCGTGAGATGGCGTTCCTGAGGGCCGCGAAGCGTTTTCTCAGCCGCTACCGTTGGGAGGCAGTGGCGCTGGTGCTCAGTGTGCTGGCCGTGGCCGGTTCGCTGTGGGTTTCAGCGCACATCTACGAGCGGCTGCCTCATCTGGAAGACGAAATCGCCTACTGGTGGCAGGCCGAGGTGGCTTCCCGCGGCCAGTTGACCGTGCCCAGCCCCCCCGGCGACCCGCAAAGTTTTCTGGTGCCCTTTGTGGTGGACCGGCACGGGCGGCGCTTTGGCAAGTACCCTTTGGGGTGGCCGGTGGTGCTGGGGCTGGCGATGCGGCTGGGGTGCGCGGCGTGCGCCAATGCCCTGCTGGCCGGGCTGGCGGTGTGGCTGACCTTTCGGCTGGGGGAGGCACTCTGGCGGCCCGAGGTGGGGGTGCTGGCGGCGGCGCTGACGCTGACTTCCCCGTTTTTCTGGCTGAACAGCGGTTCGTTGCTTTCCCACCCTTTGGGGCTGGTGCTGAGCGCCGCGTTTGCGCTTTTCTGGCTGCGCCTGATGCGGGAAGACCGCCCGCGGGCCCCCGGCTTCCTGCCCTGGCTGGCAGGGGCGACGCTTGGGGCGCTGGCGCTCGCCCGCCCGTGGACGGCGGTGGGGGTGGCGCTGCCGTTTGCCTTCCACGGCCTTTGGCTGCTGTGGCGCGGCGCACCCCGGCAGCGGAAGGCCGTGCTCGCCGTGGGAGCGATGGCCGCGGGCGTGGCTTCATTGCATTTTGTCTGGCAATGGGCGCTTACCGGCAACCCGCTGCGGAACCCTTACACCCTCTGGTGGCCTTACGATAAAATTGGCTTTGGGCCGGGGCACGGGCGCTACGGCCACACGCTGCACCTTGCCTGGATCAACACCAGATTTAGCCTGCAGGTGGGCATGGGCGATTTGTTCGGCTGGGGGCGGGTTTCGTGGCTGTTTTTGCCCTTTGGGCTGTGGGCCGTGCGGCGGAAGACGCTTTCCTGGCCGGTGCTGGCCGTGTTCCCGGCGCTGGTGCTGGTGTATATGGCGTATTGGGTGGGGGCCTGGCTGTTCGGGCCGCGGTATTATTACGAGGGGTTGTACAGCCTCACCCTGCTGACGGCGGCGGGGGTGTTCTGGCTGGCGGGCTGGCCGCTGCGGCGGGGGAAGGCCGCCGGGCGGGCGCGGCCGGGGCGGGCGGCCTTTCTGCGAGGAGCGGTGGTGATGGGGTTGCTGGCCTTGCTGGTGACGGCCAACGCCCGCTGGTATTTGCCGCCCCGCCTGCAAATGATGCACGGCCTCTACGGCATCAGCCGCGAACGGCTGGCGCCTTTCCTCACGCCGGAAGCCCAGGCGCTCACGCCCGCCGTGGTTTTGGTGCACACCGCCCGCTGGATGCCCTACGGCGCGCTGCTCACGCTGGAAGACCCCTGGCTCACCACGCCGTTCATCTTCGTGTGGAGCCGCGGCCCGCGCGCCGACGCCCGCGTCCGGGCGGCCTTCCCCCATCGGCGGGTGATTCGGTACGACCCTCGCCGGCCTTATGATTTTGTGCTTATCGTACCATCGGATTAGCCGTATCCTTTTGCCCTGTGGGGCGTCATAGAAAGTAGGAAAGCCTATGGCTGCAAACAACGAGGCTCATTTGCTGGCTGCCGCGCGTGCCTGGGATATGGACGCTCTGACGGCCATCTATGACACTTACAGCCCGTTACTGTACCGTTACGCCATGCGCCTTTTGGGCGACCATGCGGTTGCCGAGGAATGCGTGGCCGAAACCTTTGCCCGCTTTTTGCAGGCGCTGCGCAACGGTGGTGGGCCGGAAACTCACCTCAAGGCGTATCTCTACCGGGTGGCGCACAACTGGATTACCGACTACTACCGTCGCCAGCCGCCGCCGGAGGCCAACGTGGACGATCTGGCCTACGCCTTGAGTAGCGAGGACCCTGCTCTGAGCAGCCGGGTGCTTCTGCAGGAAGAGCAGCAACGCGTTCGGGCCGCTTTGCGGCTGCTTACGCCAGAGCAGCGTCAGGTGGTTGTGCTGCGCTTCCTGGAAGCATGGTCGCTGAAAGAAGTTGCCGAGGCCATGCAGAAACCCGTTGGCGCTGTGAAAGCCTTGCAGCACCGCGCCCTGGCAGCCTTGCGTAGGGTTTTGGAGGAGGAGTCCCATGGATGAATTGGATCCCCGTTTGCGGAAACACCTGGATGCCTTGAACCGTATCCCGCCCCGCGACCCGCAGCGAGCGGCAGAAGGGCGGGCGCGGTTTCTGCAAATGGCATCGGAAATGAAACCCGAAAAATTGCCTCCACAGGCCGTATCCTTGGGGCTGTTTTGGCGTCTCAAGAAGTGGATTCAGCCAAAACCCCCACTTCGGAAGGAGGCCTTGAAAATGGTCAATATTTTAGTAGCCGCGCTGATGGCGATCAGCGTCGTTTTTGGCGGCGGCGCCGCCGCAGCCTATGCGTCTCAGGACGCTTTGCCGGGAAGCACGTTGTATCCGGTGAAAACGGTGGTTGAGAAGGCCGAACTGGCCGTCACGACCAGCCCGCAAGCAAAAGCCGAACTGCATCTGGAATTTGCGCAGGAACGCGCAGCCGAGGCGCAGGCGCTGGTGGCGCAGGGACGCACCAACCTGGTGCCCCAGGTGGCCCAGAACATGCAAGAGCACCTGCAGGCCGCAGAGCAGGTCGCGACCCAACTGGCCAGGCAAGGTGATGCCGACGCCGCTGCCAGGGTGGCCGTGATGACCAGCGTGGCTGCCCAGAAATTGCAGGAGGCTGTGACGCACGCCGATGAACATGCCAAACCGGCGCTGGAAGCCGCATTGCAGCGCACCGAAGAAGCCCAGGCGCGGGCCATGAAAGCCTATGCCGAGGCCCGGCAACATGCAGATGCGAATGCCCGGCAAACCGCGGATAACAGCACCCCCGAACCCTCGGCGCAGCCCGGCGAAGGCACAGGTACGCCCGAGCCGCAACCGCAAGGCGAAATTTTCAGCCTCAAGGGCGCGGTGGAAAGCATCACCGGCAACACCTGGGTTGTGAACGGCCAAACCGTGACCATCGCATCCGATGCCAAAGTGAAAGGCCAGGTGCAGGTAGGTGATACGGTGGAAGTGCACGGCTATGTGGACGCCAACGGTCAGACCATTGTTGTGCAGGCCGAAGTCGTTACCCCCGAAAACGGCCAGCCCGGCGGCAGTGGTGAAAAAGTAACCTTCCAGGGCGCGGTGGAAGCCCAAAACGGCAACCAGTGGGTCATCTCCGGCAAGACGGTGAACATCACTGAAGAGACCAAACAGCATGGTCAGATCGCCATCGGCAGCCAGGTGATGGTGGTGGCCGAGGTGCAGGCAGACGGCAGCCTGAATGCCAAAGTCATCAACCTCATGGAGGCGGGCGCGACCATGACGCCGGAGCCCACTGACACGATGATGCCGCCCAACGGCACCCCGGAGCCCACCGACACGATGATGCCGCCCAACGGCACCCCGGAGCCCACCGACACGATGATGCCGCCCAACGGCACCCCGGAACCCACCGACACGGTAGAACCGCCGAACGCTACCCCTGAACCCACCGATACGATGATGCCCCCTATGCCGACCCCTGAGCCCACCGACACGGTAGAACCGCCGAACGCTACCCCTGAACCCACCGATACGATGATGCCCCCTATGCCGACCCCCACGGGGATGCCCGGTGGCGGCGGCGGAGAAGGCGGCGGCAATAACGACTGAGCCCCTGCTTCCCCTGCAAAACACAGCGGCTTCCTGATACGGAAGCCGCTGTGTTCGTTTTGCTTTTACGCCCCCGAACAGGCGCCCCGGCGGCACCCAACGGAACCTCCTTAGGGCTGCTTCCTCTCGGACCTGACCCGGTTCGGAGGGCGTTGCCGCGCCGGACCCGCTCGGGGGCACTCCCAAGCATACCGCGCGCGGGCACGTTTTGTCAATTCTGGCAGGCCGGGTCATCAGGGCAAACGTCTCCCAAATTGCGCTGCAGGGCCGCGTTCTTTTGACCGTGGTATCTGTTCAGCCCAGGCAAGGAGAAACCGCAGATTACGCAGATTCCACAGATTCGCACCGATTGCAACCCCAGAAAGCCCAAAAGCGTCGCAGAAAACACAGAAGTTGACTTTGCGTCTTTGTTCCCTTTGCGCTCTTGGCGTTCCGCCGTTGTAACCTTTGGGGCTCCTGTGTGCCTTGACGTTTTCATCGCAGGTGGGCTGAACAGTTACTGACCCGGCCTCCGGCGGCCTTACAAACGACAGGCCGCTTCGGCCGTTTCGTGCAGCACGGCAAGGCCGGTGGCCAGCGGCCGGATGCGGATGAATTCCCCCAAAGTGTGCGCTCCGCCGCCGGTCGTCAGCCCCAGGCAGATGGCGGCGTAGCCCCGGCTCAGAGGCACGTTGGCGTCGGTGGAAGCCACCGCGGTGCGCCCGGTGAGCCCATGCCGGCGCAATGCCGCCAGCGCGGCCCGGACCAGAGGATGCCCGGCGGGAATTTCGCCTCCCGGGCGGTCGCCGATGGGCGTGCAGGTGATGGCCACCCCGCGCCGGCGGGCGCGCTGAACTTCGGTTTCCAGCCGTTGGGCGAGCGCGGCAAGGGCGTCGCGGCGGACGGCGCGCAGGTCTATTTCGGCGCGGGCTTCGGGAGCAATGGTGTTGACCGAAATGCCGCCGTGGAAGGTGCCGACGTTGAGCGAGGTTTCCCGCGGGCGGGGCTGGGCTTCCAGCCGGGCAATGAGCGCGGCCAGCACATGAATGGCGGAAGGCGTGCCGGCGTTGGCCCAGGCATGCCCCCCTGCTGTGCGGACGGTGAGGGCATAACGGCGCACGGCCAACGCCTGCCGGTAGACCCACCCCAGCCCCAGCCCTTCCAGCACGATGTAGGCGCGCGGCTGGTGGCCAAAACGCGCCGCCACGGCTTTCATGCCTTTGAGGTTGCCTAACCCCTCTTCGCCGACGTTGGCGACCAGCCAGAGGTCGGCCGGCAGGCGGCGATGGGTTTCCTGCAGGCGCCATATCAGGCCGAACAGGGCGGCGAGGGCCACGCTGTTATCGCCGATGCCCGGCCCGGCAATGCGGTCGGCGTCGCGCCGCACCGTGAGGGGGGTGTCGGCCGGGAAAACGGTGTCAAGGTGTGCAGAAAGGATAACGGGGCGTGCATCGGGGTGGGCGCCCGGCAGGCGGGCGTACACGTTCCCCACCGTGTCGGTTTCCACGGCCAGCCCTTCGGCGGCGAAGCGCTGGCGCATAAAGGCCGCGCGGGCGCTTTCTTCTCCCGTCGGCGCAGGAATTTGCTGGATGGCGACGGCCAGGTCTATGACCCTGGAAAGCAGGGAGGGCATGGGTTACACCTGCCGGACATCTCGTGCCAGCGCCTCGGCGCGGGCATGGAGGAGGGCGGGGAGCGTGTCGGCCAGGGCGAAGACGCCGCGGGTTTCGGCGGCGATGCGCGCTGTGGCCGCGCCCCGTACTGTGGCCTGCAGCGGATCCAGGGTTTCCCGATAGGCCACCAGGAAGGCGCCGGCGAAGGCGTCGTCGGCGCCGGTGGGGTCGGCTACCTCGGCCGGGCCGCCGGGCACCACCCAGCGGCGGCGGGTGCGGCTTTCGTAAAGGCGTGTTTCGCCGTCGGCGCGGCGGATGACCACGAGATTCACCTGCCAGTTGCCGATGGTCGCGGCCATGTCCCAAAGGTCGGCGGTGTGTTCCCGAAAGAGGGCGGTGAGCGCAGCCTCGGTGGTGAGCACGGCCGTAAGGCCATGTACTAACGGCGGAATGCGCTGGATGAACAGCGGGGACATGTAGGCCGCATGAGGCGAAAGCGTGGTGAAGGGCACCCCGGCAGTACGCAAGGTGGCCGGCAGCAGGTGGTGGGTGAGGAAGTCGTGGGGGCAGAAGTGGGCGGCGCGTGCTTCGGCAAAGCCGGGGGGCAGGTCGGCCAGGCGCAGGGTGGCGGGGGTGGGCCGGTCCAGGTCGGTGCGGCGCAGCGGGCGGGGGGCGTAGTTCAGCAGTTCGCGCGGGAAGGCGATGCCGCGGCGTGCAAAAGCGGCAGCGGGCTGTTCGGCGCTCAGGCTGCCATCGGGGTTGTAGATGAGCACTCTGCGGGCATCCAGCGGTTGGGGCAGAATTTTGATGCCGGCGGTGCTCCAGCCGCGTTGCCGGAAAGCGTCCAGCCAGGTGCGGGGGAAGTCTTCGCCGACGCGCGCCACCAGGCCGACGCTGCCGCCCCAAAGCGCCGCTCCCGCCGCGGCGTAGAGCACTCCCCCGCCGGGCACGTCCAGCAGCGGCTTGCCTTGCACGGGAAGGATGAAATCGCGGTTGAGCGCACCGAGAAAGAGGTAGTCGGCCATGATTTCGTTTATGCCGCGGGTGCCATGGGGGGAATTTCTATCGGTGGCCCGGGGTTGCACCGCCGGGGTGAGCGTGTTCGGAGGTAACTGCTCGGCCTGCCCGCGATGCGCACCCAGAAGCATAAAAAGAGGGTAACGCAAAGACGCAAAGGAAGGCAAATGGCGCAAAGAGCCATTCTGTGTTTTCTGTGCCCATCTGTGAAATCTGTGGATTCCCTGCCAGGGCTGAGCAGTTACCGGAAAACACAGATTTTTTGTAACTGCCTACGCTGGGGTGCCCTCCATGCGTCTTGATGCGCTGTGCCTTTGCCATACCCCTCCCCTGGCTCCCCTCCCCGCATGCGGGGAGGGGATGGGGGTG
>JALUXH010000082.1 GCA_027019065.1 Anaerolineales bacterium | reverse complement strand
ACCCGACGCAACGACCCGGCCTGGCCTTCCTTCATCCGCCAAAGCGACGTCCGGCAACTGCTCGCCGTGCCCCTGCGCTCGGCCACCCAACAGCCCCTCGGCTGGCTCATGGTCGGGATGAACCGCGCCTTCCCCCTCGCCGCCGCCGACCGCAACCTGCTCAAAACCCTCGGCCTGGAAGCCGGTTTGGCCCTGCACAACGCCCAACTTTACCGCCGAGAAGAAGAACACGTGCGCGAACTGGAACATTTCAGCGAAATGCGGGCCAACTTCTTTTCTGCCCTGGGGCACGAACTCAAAACCCCCCTCACTGTGCTCAAAACCCTGGGGCCTTCGCTGGAGCGCCTTCCCGACCTGCCACCCGAAACCCGCGCCGAAATCACCGAAAGCATTCAAATCAACCTGGAACGCCTGGACGGGTTGATCAACGAACTGTTTGAGAGCCTGCGGCTGGAAGCCAACATGGTCGCGCTCCACCCCACCTCGGTGGATGTACGTGCCCGCATCCAACACAACCTCGCCGCGCTGCGCCCGGTGCTGGAACAAAAGAAGTTGCAGGTGGAAACAGACTTGGCTCCCGACCTGCCGCGCGCCCAGGCCGACCCGCGGCGCTTTGACCAGATTTTAGGCAACCTGCTGCACAACGCGGTCAAGTTTTCCCCCGAAGGCGGGGTCATTCGGGTTGATGCGGCACCCGAGGCCAACAGCGTACGCATTTGCGTGGAAGACGCCGGCCCCGGCATTCCCCCTGAAGAACGGGAGCGGATTTTCGACAAATTCGCCGTGGTTTCCCAGCGCAAGGCCACGGCAGGCGTGGGGCTGGGGCTGTTCATCAGCCGCGAACTGGTGCGGCTGCACGGCGGCACCATCGGGGTTGAAGACGCCTCCCTGGGCGGCAGCCGCTTCTGCTTCACCCTCCCCCTGGCGGCCAAAGACACCCGCGAGCCGCCACCCTCCCCTTCCTCCGGAGACAGGCATGGAAAAAGCCACCAAGCGCATCCTGGTCATTGACGACGAGCCGGAAATCCGCCGCGCCGTGCGGCTGACCATCACGCTGCAGGAACCCACCTGGGAAGTCGTGGAAGCCCCTTCCGGCCGCGCCGGTTTGGCCCGCCTGAGCGAAGAAGCCTTCGACCTGGTGCTGCTGGATTTGATGATGCCTGAAATGTCCGGCTACGAAGTGCTGGAACAAATCCGCCTGTTCAGCGACGTGCCGGTCATCATCCTCACCGTGCGCGACGATGAACTGGATAAAGTCCACGGGCTGGAACTCGGCGCGGACGACTACATTGTCAAGCCCTTTGGGCACCTGGAACTGCTGGCGCGCATCCGCTCGCTCTTCCGCCGGATGGAAGGCGCCACCCGGGCTTACGAAAAGCCCTTCGTTTCCGGCGACCTGCAGATTGACTACAACACCCGCACCGTCACCCTCAAAGGGAAACCGGTTTCCCTCACCCGCACCGAATACCGCCTGCTGGAAATTCTGGCACGCCACGCGGGCAAAATTGTGCCCACGCGCACGCTGATGGCCAAAATTTGGGGGCCGCTGGCCGAAGACAACCCCGAATACCTCAAAGTTTACATTCACCGCCTGCGCGCCAAACTGGGCGACGACCCGCGCGCCCCGCTTTACCTGCACACCGAACGCGGCGTGGGCTACTGGCTGACGCCGCCCGCCCGGCCGCAGAAGCCCAAGGAATGAGCCCTGCCGACGTAAAAAGCCCCTCCCCACCCGGCTGCAGGGTGAGGAGGGGTTGTGCCACGGCAGGCACAGCAAGGGAGAGGGGGTCTCTATGCCTTTGCAGTCTGGGCAGCCCAGATACCCAGCACCAGCACGATGATGCCGACGATGATGTCGTTCCACATGGCGGCAGCGACGCCGGAGTAGGCCAGGATGAAGGGGGCAATCACCAGCCACAAGCCCAGCACGGCGTTCACCCAGCTGAGCGCCTTCACCGTGCCCACTTCATTGGCCAGCCCGGCCCACGCCCCCAAAACCACCAGCACAATGCCGATGATGATGGCATCCCACAGGGCGGTTTTGGTTTGCGAATAAGAGAGGATAAACGGCGCCAGGAATTCCCACGCGCCACCCACGGCAACAAGCCAGTTGAGCGTCTTTGCGGTTTTCATCATCCACCTCCGTAAGGATTGGTTTGGCGAGAACAGGCTTTCGTTCAACACTTGCATTGTGCCACAGGGAGGTGAACAGACGCGTGGTGAAAGGTAAAAGGAAGGTTACAAACACCCCCTTTTGAACCTCCCGGCAGCCCCTTGCCCATGAAAAACTGCCGCGAAGGATAGGCTATACGAAACCCCTCTGCCGATGAACGGCTATACGAAAGCCGCCCCCAGCAGGCGGTTGGTGAAGGTGAAGCGGTGGGCGCGCGGGAAATGATTGCTGACCGGCAGCAGCCAGGTGAGAAAATCAAAAGTGCGGGTGAAAATGGGCATTTCGGAAGATGAAGCCATCACTGCTCCAAAAAAATTGAACGCGGCCCGCCTTCGGCGGGGAAGCGCTAGGGGGCAAAGCCCCCCAGACCGTTCGGCTGAGCTCACGGCGAAGCCCCCCTTCAGAGGTGCAGAGCCCAGAGGCGCCAGAGACCAGCGTCAGAAAGAAGATGGGGCGAACACCACCCGCAAACCAATGAGGCTGAGGGAGTAGTCCGGGTCGTCCCCGTCGCGGGCGGCGAGGCGGGCGAGCCCGAGAAAGGAGCCGCCGCGCAACGCCAGCGCATCATGGTCTTTGTCTGCAAAATTCGCCTGCCGTTCCCAGACGTTGCCGCCCAGGTCCCACACGCCGGTGGTTGGGCAGACGCCCAAGGGGTAAGTCCACACCGGCGTGGTGCGCCCGATGCCGCTCTCGTACACGTTGGCGCGGCGGAGGATTTCTTTCAAGGCGCATCACGATGCGCCCCTACATTGTCAGGCGGGTCCCACGGATAGACCCTCACCCCGTCCTCGCTGCGCTCGGACTCCCCTCTCCCACCGGGCTAATCCTGTCGCATATTTCCATCTTCATAATCCCTTCCGCGCTCTGGGTACTTTGCTAACTGCCAGCCTATACGCATGTCCGAGAGGCGGCGCAAGCCTTGCCACATACTCT
>JALUXH010000081.1 GCA_027019065.1 Anaerolineales bacterium | reverse complement strand
CAGGCCAATGCCGGGGTGGGAAGCCAGCAGGGCGCGGGCCTCGGTGGTTTCGGCCTGCAAAGCGCGGGCTTTCCGCAGGCTGGAAACTGGCTTCAGTGCCAGGGCGCGCTCGCGCCCGGCGGCAAAGGCGGTGTGCTGCGCCAGCCGTTCCAGAATTTTGGGGAATTCAAGGACTTCCAGGGTTTTGGCGTCCATTTCAGCACCGAAAAGTAGATGTTTAGCCTTGGCAGGGAGGAACCACAGATTTCACAGATTAGCACAGAAGACACAGAAACGCTCTTTCTCTTTGCGCCCTTTGCCTTCTTTGCGCCTTTGCGTTAATCTCGGCCTCTTGGCGCTCTTTGCCTTCTTGGCGCCTTCGCGTTAATCTCGGCGGGCCTGGCGACCGTTTTTGTGTCTCTTTGCACTTCCACTACTGGCGGCCTGAACAGTTACGCCGAAAAAATGCCCCCGCGTGAGCGGGGGAGGGGGAATCTACAGGTTTCACGGATTGGCACCGAGAGGGGAAAAGACTGAAGCGCCTGACACGGGAGCAGTCGACGGCGGAACTGATGAATACCCAAAACTTTGCGGGGGGAAATCTCACCCCTCCCCCAAGCCGCCTTCGGCGGCTTTTCCCCCTCCCCTCCCTTACTAAGGGAGGGGAGGGGGAGGCTCCGGTGGGGCATTAGCCCCATCGGAGCAGGGGGTGGGGAGAGATCTGGACAATCACTGGAACACCTGCCACCAGCGGCAATCTGTGCTTATCGGTATTATCAGCGGGTCAATACGCCCGCGCGAAGTAGAGTTTGTGCTTCGCGGGCTTGCCGCAGTAGATGCACTTTTGCCCTTCGGCGCTCTCGCCTTCCAGTGGAATGCAGCGGGTGGTGGCTTTGGTTTCGGCCTTGATGTTGGCTTCGCATTCGGGGTCGCCGCACCACGGGGCGTAAGCCCAGCCGTTCTGCACCACCTCTTTGAATTCGTCGAAGTCCTTCGGCTCGTGGGTGTGGGCTTTGCGGAAAGCCAGCGCCCGCTCGTAAAGGCTGTTGTGGATGTCGTCGAGCAGTTGGGCGATGGTCTCGGCCAGGCCCTCTTGGGGCACGAAGGTTTTGCCTTCGCGGCCGGGCTTGTCGCGGCGGGCGAGGGCTACGGTGCCCTTGGCGAGGTCGCGCGGGCCGATTTCCACCCGCACGGGCACGCCGCGCAGTTCCCAGTCATTGAATTTGTAGCCCGGGGTGAGGTTGTCGCGGTCGTCCAGTTTCACCCGGAAGCGGGAAGCCAGCGCGCGGCGGAGGCGGTCGGCGGCTTCCAGCACCTCGGCGCGCTGGGCGTCGCTCTTGTAAATGGGCACGATGACCACCTGAATGGGCGCCAACCGCGGCGGCAGCACCAGGCCCTTGTCATCGCCGTGGGTCATAATAATCGCCCCGATGAAGCGGGTGGAAAGCCCCCACGAGGTGGTCCACACATGCTGCAGTTCGTTGTTTTTGTCCAGATACTGGATGTTGAAGGCTTTGGCGAAGTTCTGGCCGAGGAAGTGGGAAGTGCCCGCCTGCAGGGCTTTGGTGTCGCCCATCATGGCCTCAATGGTGTAGGAACGCACCGCACCGGCAAACTTTTCGCTTTCGGTTTTCACGCCGGGCACCACCGGCACGGCGGCTTCGTTGATGGCGAAGTCGGTGTAAACATCCAACATGCGGCGGGTTTCCTCTTCGGCCTCTTCTGCGGTGGCGTGGGCGGTGTGGCCTTCCTGCCAGTAGAATTCCAGCGTGCGCAGAAAGAGTTTGGTACGCAGTTCCCAGCGCACGACGTTGCCCCACTGGTTGATAAGCACCGGCAGGTCGCGCCACGATTTGATCCACTTGGCGTACATGTAGCCGATGATGGTTTCGGAAGTCGGGCGCACGGCCAGCGGCTCGGCCAGATCTTCGCCGCCGCCGTGGGTCACGACCGCCAGTTCGGGCGAGAAGCCTTCCACATGCTCTTTTTCTTTCTCAAAGAACGACATGGGGATGAGCAGCGGGAAGGCGGCGTTGACGTGGCCGGTTTCCTTGAAGCGCTTGTCTAAGGCGGCTTTGATGTTTTCCCACAGCGCCCAGCCGTAGGGGCGCACGACCATGCAGCCGCGCACGGGGGCGTAGTCGGCCAGTTCGGCTTTCAGCACCAGTTGGTTGTACCATTCGGCGAAGTTTTCACTGCGAGAGGGTAAGGCGTTGCTCATGGGGCATTCCTTGAGGGGGTTCGGGGTTCGGGATTCGGGGTAATTGTACCAAAGGGGAAGGTGGTTGCCTGGTTACGTGGTTCTTTGCGCCTTTGTATCTCTTTGCGCCTTTGCCTTCTTTGCGTTCTTTGCGTTAACTTCTCTGCGCCTTTGCGTTTCCTTGCGCCTTTGCGTTTCCTTGCGTCTTTGCGTTTCCTTGCGTCTTTGCGTTTCTTTGCGTCTTTGCGTTTCTTTGCGTCTTTGCGTTTCTTTGCGTCTTTGCGTTTCTTTGCGTCTTTGCGTTTCTTTGCGTCTTTGCGTTAATTCCCGAAGTGCTCGGTAAGCACCTGCATGGCGATTTTGACGTTGGGCACGAAGCGCAGCAGGCCGCGGGCGGCGGGGGGGATGTAGCGTTCCTGCGCGGCGAGGATGGTTTCAAAGGACTTTTGCCAGCCATCGCCCACCAAAATCAGCGGCATGGGCGGGATGGCGTGAATCACCAGCAGGTTCCAGGTGAGGGCGATTTCCAGCAGGGTGCCCACGCCGCCGGGGAGGGCAACCGCGGCGTCGGCGTGGGTGGTCAGGTGGTGCAGGCGGTCGGTAAGGGTTTCGGTGGGCACCACTTTTTGCACCCACGGGTTGGCGTCGAGGGGGCGGTAGCGCTCAATTTCGGCGCAGGTCACGCCGATGGTGTGCCCGCCGCCGTCCACGGCGCCGCGGGAAACCGCTTCCATGGTGCCCGCGTAGCCGCCGGTCATCACGGTGTAGCCCGCCTGCCCAAGCAGGTAGCCTAAGCGGTAGGCGGATTCATAATCGGGTTGCCCTTCTTTGGGCGATGCGCTGCCAAAAACGGTCACGGTGGGCATAATGGCCTCTATGGGTATAGGTAGTTAGCTGTCCTGTGCACCGTGCACTGTGCACTGTGCACGGTGTCACATCCGTTCCGGTGCGTCGATGGCTAACAGGCGCAGGGCGGCGGCAAGGGCGTATTTTGCCGCCGCGACCAGCCGCAGGCGGAAGGCGACCACCTCTTCCCCTTCGGCGTTCAGCACCGGGCACTGGTTGTAGAAATCGTTGAAGGCGCGGGCGATTTCGTAGGCCTGGTTGGCAATGTGCAGGGGCTTGAAATCCTCCGCGGCGCGGCGCACGGCTTCGGGCAACTGTGCCAGCTGCGAGATGAGTTCCACCTCGGCGGGGTGCAGGGTGTGCGCCGGGGCGAGGGCATCGGTGGGGCTTTCCCCGGCCCTGCGCAGGATGCTGTTGGCGCGCACGTGGGCGTATTGAATGTAGGGCGCGGCCACGCCGTTGAAGTCCAAAGCGCGTTCCCAGTCAAAGGTCACGATTTTGGTGTTTTCGCGCGCCAGCATGGTGTATTTGATCGCGCCCATGCCCACCGCGTCGGCTACCGCGTCTTTGGTGGCGTCGTCCAGGGCGGGGTTTTTCTCTTCCACCACGGCGCGGGCGCGGGCGGCGGCTTCCCGCATCAGGTCTTCCAGCAGCACCACCGTGCCTTCCCGCGACGACATGGTGACGTTCCCCGGCAGGTTGACCACCTCGTAGGCCAGGTGGTAGAGTTTGTCAGCCCAGGGGTAGCCCATCACTTCTAAGGTCTTGAAAATTTGCTGCATGTAAAGCGACTGGCGGACATCAATGACATAAATGCTGCGCGCCAGGTCGGGGTATTCCTGGAATTTGAGGATCGCGAGGGGCAGGTCTTTGGTGGCGTAAAGGGAAGTGCCGTCGGAACGCAGCACGACGTAGGAGCGGTAGGTTTCCTTTTTCAGGCCGAGGAGTTCGTCGAGATGCACCACCACCGGGCCCTCGGGGCGCTCGTCGGCGGCGATGCCTTTGGCAATCATTTTCTCGACGAGTTCCTTGCCGGGGTCTTCCACTTCGCTTTCAAAATACACGCGGTCAAAGTGCACGCCTAAGCGCTCATACACCTGGTCAAAGCCTTCCAGCGACCACTGGCGGGTTTTCTCCCACAGGGCGACGATTGCGGGGTCGCGGGCATCCCAGCGGGCAAAGAGGGCGCGTACCTCGGCTTCCAGGTCGGGGCTGGCTTCCAGGCGCTTGACAGCCTCGGCGTAGAGGTCGCCCATCCAGCGGATTTTGTCTTCGGCGGGCGGCTCTTCGCCGTTGTGGTAGTTGATGTAGTTCCACAGCCACTTGATGACGTGCAGGCCGATGTCGCCGATGTAGTTGGCGCGCACCACGTCGTAGCCCGCGGCTTCCAGAATGCGGCACACCGACTCGCCCAAAATCACATTGCGCAGGTGGCCGACGTGGAAAGCCTTGTGGGTGTTGGGCTGGGAGTATTCCACCAGCACACGCTGGCCGCGGGCGGGCAGGCTGCCGAAGTGCTGCTTCTGCTGGAAGGCGGCCTCCAGCACGTGGCGGGCGTAGGCCGCGGGGTCAAAATACAGGTTGAGGTAGCCGCGCACGGCTTCCACCTTTTGGAAGCCTTCCGGGGTGCCCAGGGCCTCGGCCACTAAGGCGGCGATTTGCTGCGCCCGCTGGGGCACTTTCACGCCCTGGGGGGCCTTGCCGGCGCGGGCTTCCTGCGCGGCCACACGGAAGAAATTGGTGGCCGTGCCCCACGTGCCCGAAAAGGGAATCGGCGACCAGTCTATGCTTTCGGGGGCGGGGATGTCGTGCTCGGCGAGGATGGCGCGGATGCGCTCGGCAATTTGGTGAAGTTCGTGTTCGAACATGAGCAGTCCTGAAGGAATGAGGAATTGCGAATTGCGGGGAGGTTCAGGCGCGTTTCCCAATTCCTAATTCGCCATTCGCAATTAAAAGAAAGCGGAAGCCATGAAAAGCACGGCTCCCGCGGCGGCAGGAAAAATGGACGTCGGGCGCGCTATGCGCTTTCGCCCTGCGCGGCCTGCGCTTCCAGCGCGTGAAGCCGTTTCATCAGGCGGCTCTTGCGGCGCGCGACGTTGTTCTTGTGCAGAATGCGCTTCTCGGCGGCTTTGTCCAGGGCTTTGATGGCCTGATGGACATAAGCACGCGCGGCTTCCACGTCGCCGGCTTCCATCGCTTTGAGGGCTTTCTTGCTAAAGGTGCGCGCCCGGCCGCGGAACCAGCGGTTACGCAGGCGGCGCTTTTCGTTCTGGCGCATGCGCTTGGCAGCAGACTTGATGTTCGGCAAGGTCTTCCTCCCAGAAGTGATTTTTGGGCAGCAGTTTTCTTGAGGGTATTTGAGGGTGGTTTACAGTCGCGGCGAAAGGCAAACTGCAAGGCCTAATTTTACTTCAGTTTCCGAGAGGGGGCAAGAAAAAACGAAGGAAGCGCCAAAACATGGTAAACTACCGCTCAAACAAAACCCCAAGGGACAACCATGAACATCGGCTACCTGTACGCCCTGTTGGCCTACTTGCTGTGGGGGCTGTTTCCCATTTACTGGCAACCGCTGGAAGCCATCCCCGCGCCCCAGCTCATCGGACACCGCATCGTGTGGTCATTCGTGTTCATGGTGGGCTTTCTGGCAGTCATCGGACAAACGGCCCGCCTGCGCCGTCTGCTCACCGACCGGCGGGTGGTGCTCACCTACGGCTTTGGCGGCGCGCTCCTGGCAGGCAACTGGCTGACTTATGTCTGGGGCGTCACCCACGGGCACATTGTGGAAGCCAGCCTGGGCTATTTCATCAACCCTTTGCTCAGCGTGCTGCTGGGGCTGGCCGTGCTGAGGGAAAGCCTGCGGCGCTGGCAATGGGTTGCCATCGGGCTGGCCAGCGTAGGCGTGGCTTATCTCACCTGGACTTACGGGCGCCTGCCCTGGATCGCCCTCGCGCTGGCCGTCACCTTCAGCCTTTACGGCTTGGTAACAAAGACCGCCCCGCTGGATGCCATTGACGGCCTTACCCTGGAAACCGGGCTGCTTTTTCTGCCCGCGCTGGCTTTCCTGTTGTGGAACGAGGCCCAAGGGCAGGGCGCGTTTGGCCATGCCGGAGCACTTGCCAATGCCATGATGGCAGGCGCAGGCGTGGTAACCGCCGTGCCGCTGCTGTTTTTCGGCGCTGCGGCGCGCCGCGTGCCGCTGAGCGTGCTGGGCATTTTGCAATACCTCGCCCCCACGCTGCAATTCCTCCTCGGCGTGCTGGCCTATCACGAACCTTTTACCCGCGCGCACCTCATCGGCTACAGCCTGGTATGGGTGGCGCTGGTCATCTTTTGGGTGGAAGGCGGCCTCCGGCACCGCCGGTCGCTGCAACCCGTGCCGGAAGCATAGGGCCACACTTTCCCGCCTGCAGCGTGTTGTATAACCCGGAAACACGGGCGCAGCCGCGCCCGCTCAACCCCATTCTCCGGAGTGTGCCATGACCACCTACACCCCCACCTATGCCCGTAAAACCGTCCTTGTGCCCACGCTTTCGCGCCTCGGCAATGCCGCGCTGATTTTCGCGGCCAGCCTGTTCATCGGCCTGATGGCGCACGTGCGCCTGCCCCTGCCTTTCACCCCCGTGCCCATCACCGGCCAGACCTTCGCGGTGCTGCTGGTGGGTGCGGCGCTGGGAAGCCGCCGCGGCGCGGCCGCCGGGCTGGCTTACCTCGCTGAAGGCGCGGCCGGCCTGCCGGTATTTGCCGGCGGTGCAGGGCCGGCTTATCTGCTGGGCCCCACCGGCGGCTATCTGCTCGGCTTCATCGCGGCGGCCTTCCTCACCGGCCGGCTCGCCGAGCGCGGCGGCGACCGCCGCTTTGCCACCGCATGGGTTGGCTTCCTGCTGGGTGAAGCGGCCATCTACGCCCTCGGCGTGCCGTGGCTGGCGCATTTTGTCGGTTTCCCGCAGGCTGTGGCGATGGGGCTGCTGCCTTTCATCGTGGGCGACATCGTGAAAGCCATTGCCGCCGGGCTGCTGCTGCCTGCCGCGTGGCGGCTGGTCGGTGAGTAGATGATGGACACCCAAACCCTTGAATCCCGTTACACCTCCGGCCTGTACGCCAAACGCCCCGTGACCATCGTGCGCGGCCAGGGGGCGTTAGTATGGGACGACCAGGGGCGCGCTTACATTGACTGCGTGGCCGGGCACGGCGTGGCCAACATCGGCCACAGCCACCCCAAAGTGGTGGAAGCCCTGCGCGCCCAGGCCGAGCGCATCATCACCTGCCCCGAAATGTTTTACAACGACACCCGCGCCCGCCTGCTGGAACGCCTGGGCAACCTGGTGCCAGGCATGGCGCGGGTGTTCTTGTGCAATTCAGGCACCGAAGCCGTGGAAGCCGCCATCAAGTTCGCCCGCTTCAGCACCGGCAGGGCGGGCATCGTGGCGGCCATGCGCGGCTTCCACGGGCGCACCCTCGGTTCGCTTTCCGCCACCTGGAACAAAAAATACCGCGCCCCCTTTGAGCCGCTGGTGCCCGAATTCCGCCATGTGCCCTTCAACAAGCCTGCCGCCCTGCGGGAAGCCGTGACCGAAGACACCGCCGCCGTGCTGCTGGAAGCCGTGCAGGGGGAAGGCGGCATTCACCCCGCCACGCCCGAATTTTTGCAAACCGCGCAGGAAATCTGCCGTGCGCGCGGCGCGCTGCTCATCGTGGACGAAATCCAGAGCGGCATGGGGCGCACGGGCAAAATGTTCGCCTTCCAGCACTACGGCGCGCAGCCTGATTTGGTGACGCTGGCAAAAGGCATCGCCGGCGGCGTGCCCATGGGCGCGGTGCTCATCGGCGAGCGCGTCGCCCCGCTGAAACCGGGCATCCACGGCACCACCTTTGGCGGCAACCCCCTGGCCGCGGCGGCTTCCTTAGCCACGCTGGACGTGCTGGAAGGGGAAAACCTGCTCCAACGGGCAGCCGAAACCGGCGCGTATTTCCTGGAACGCCTGCGCAGCATCCAAAACCCCCTGATCCGTGAGGTGCGCGGCGTGGGGCTGATGATCGGCGTGGAACTGAAACAGAAAGTGGCGCCTGTCATTCAGGGTCTGATGGCGCACGGCGTGCTGGCGCTGCCCGCAGGCATGACGGTGGTGCGCTTCCTGCCGCCGCTGGTCATCACCCGCGAGCAGGTGGATGAGGTGGTGGCGGCGCTTGAGGCCGTGTTGGAGGCCAGCGCTTAACGGTGCGACAACCACAACACCTGCAGCACGCCTTCCACAGCCTTGAATTCGGGGTCGCCTGTCAGCACGGGCGCGTGTAATTCTTCGGCCAGGGCTGCAGCAAAGGCATCGGCATAGGATATCGGGTAACGGGCTTTGAAGTGGGCTGCGGCCAGCACACGCGGAAAGGTCGCTTCGTAAAACGCCACTGGTCCCTCACGCAATAGCGCCAATACTTTCCCCGCGCGTTGAACGCCATCGCGGCGCTCCACAATGTAAACCACTTCGCCCACGTTGACGGTGCTCATCGCCAGATGGGCCTCACCCTTAGCCGCCCGCTCTAACCATGCCTTGACTTCCGCCCCGCCTGCCTCGGCGCGCAGAAAAGCCAGCACAGCAAAGGTATCCAGCACCACGGTTTCCACTGTTCCCGCGCTCATCATTCCCCTGCCAATCGCTGTTCTCGAATTTTCTCCGCGCGGTGCTCGGCAAGCAGTTCCTCTGTCAAGGAAGGCCCGTCCGCCAACATGCCGTACATCGCCGCTACGGGGTCCTCTGGCACCGGCACCAGTGCCAACATGCCGCCGTATTCCACAAAAGCCACTTTGGCGCCCGGCTGAAAGCCGTAGCGCTCCCGCAGAGCTTTTGGAATAACAACCCACCCTTTTTGCGAAATCGTAGCAACAAGATCTTTTGTTTTGTTCACAACATCCACTCCATAACTACAATTTTCTTTATCGTATAACAAAAAGGCCATGATGTCAACCTCATTCCATCACATCCATCCTCCCGACATTGCCACCCTCTGGCAGTTGGTCAGCCACTACTCCCCCAGCGGCAACGAAGCCGCGGCGGTGGAAACCCTGCTGGCCCGCTTTGCTGAACTTGGCTATACGAAAGCCTTTCGCGACGCCGCGGGCAACGCGGTGGGCATCATGGGCAGCGGCGAACGCCAGATTGTGCTGCTGGGGCACATTGATACTGTGCCGGGTGAAATCCCCCTGCGCCTGGAAACCCTGCCCGGCGAGGGCGAGGTGCTCTTTGGCCGCGGCAGTGTGGACGCCAAAGGCCCCCTGGCTGCCTTCACCGACGCGGTGGCCGCCGTGGGCGTGCGGGCAGGCTGGCAACTCGTCGTCATCGGCGCGGTGGATGAAGAACGCGAATCCACCGGGGCGCGGTTCGTCGCCCAACAGCCCGACTACCACCCGGAATTCGCCATCATCGGCGAACCGAGCAGCTGGCAGCGGGTGACGTTGGGCTACAAAGGCAGCGCCCGCGCCGTGGTGCGCTTCACCCGCCCTCTCACCCACACCGCCTCTGCCGAAATGAGCGCTGCCGATACCGCCTGCGCGTGGTGGCAAACTCTCAGCACCCAAGTCGCCGCCCGCAACGCCGACCGCCCGCGCGCTTACGACCGCCTGCAGCCTTCCCTGCGCGGGCTGAACTCCGGCAACGACGGCTTCACCGAGTGGGCAGAACTGCACCTCGGCTGCCGCCTCCCCACCGACGTGCCTCCCAAAGCATGGTACGCGCTGCTGGAACACATGGAGCCGCCGGGCGAGGTCGTGCCCCAGGGCTACGCCATCCCCGCCTATCGGGGCGAAAAACGCACGCCGTTGACGCGCGCCTTCCTGGGGGCCATCCGCGCCGCGGGCGGCAAGCCGGGCTTCGTGGTCAAAACCGGCACAGCCGACCTGAACATCGTCGCGCCCGTGTGGGGCTGCCCTGCCGTGGCCTACGGCCCCGGCGACAGCAGCCTGGACCACACCCCCCGCGAGCACCTGCCGTTGGCCGAATACCGCCGGGCCGTGGCCGTGCTCACCGGCGTGCTGGAACGCCTGACCGCGCCCGTCCCATGAGCCTGACCCTCGTCACTGCCGCCGCCGTCTTGCTGCTGGCCGCCTTTACCCAAAGCCTGACCGGCTTCGGGCTGGCGCTGGTTTCCATGCCCCTGCTCAGCATGGTCATGAGCCTGCCGCAGGCCACGGCGCTGGTGGCCGCGGTCAGCCTGGGGGTAGAAATGGTCATTTTGTGGCAGCACCGCGCCCACTTGCGCTGGCAACCCGTACGGCGGCTGGTGCTGGCCTCTTTCGTCGGCGTGCCGCTGGGGGTCATTCTGCTGCGCCGCCTGCCGGAAGCCTGGATGCTGCGCGGGCTGGGGGCATTACTGGCAGCGTACGGCCTGTACGCGCTGAGCGGGAAACCGCTGCCCGATTTGCAGGCTCCGGGTTGGGGCTGGGCAGCAGGGTTCGTTGCCGGAGCCTTAGGGGGCGCTTACAACACTTCCGGGCCTCCGGTCATCCTCTACGGCCACGCGCGCGGCTGGCCGCCGGAAACCTTCAAAGCCAACTTGCAGGCCTTTTTCCTCGCCAGCAGCAGTATGGTTTTTGCTGCCCATCTCGCAGCCGGCGACATCGGCGCTGCCACCTGGAAACAGGCCGTTTTCGCCCTTCCGGCGCTGGCCCTCGGCCTCTGGCTGGGCCGCCGGGCAGCCGCCTTCCTGCCGCCGGAAGGCTTCCGCAAGATGGTGCTGGTAGCGCTGGTGCTGCTGGGGCTGAAAATGCTCGGGTGAGCAAGGCTTATTCCGACCGTTGGCCGCCGCGAGCCGCCAGCAGCCGCCGGTAAGCGCCTTCCCACGCGCCTTCCAGTTTCAGCCGCTTGGGCACACGAATGTGGCCCACGTGGGCAAACACCTGCGCCGCGATACGGGCAATCTCGTCCCAATCCTGCGCGAGCACGGCCTCTTGCATGGCCTGCTGCAACTGCGCTGCCCAGCGCCATTCCATCCGAAAACGGTCGGCCTTAACCCAGTAGCCGCGCTTTTCCCAGGGGGAGGTGGTTTCCTCAACCAGCGCGGCCAATGCCCCCAACAGCTCGGCAATGAAAGCGGCCAGATCCAGCGTCCGGGCATCGGGGCGGGTCTGCGTCATCAGTTCCCGCAAAGCCGCCCCCAGCATCTGCAATAAACGCCGACGGCGCTTGCCCACGCCGTCGGTTTGAATGACACGACTCATCGGCGCTCCTTGTGAAGAAATGCAAGCCGCATTATAATCGGAAAACCGCGGGCGGGGAAGCAGCCGCCCGCTAATTTTTATGATGATGGTATAATTTATTCGCCTGTTGGGCCAGAACACCCACCGGCGGGGCGGCTGCCCCGCTTAACCCGTGCCTTCGGAGGATACTGTGGCCGCAACGACCACCAGGCAAGTGCCTCTCAGCACCCTCACGCCGGGCCAAAAAGGCGTGATCACTGCGATTCGCACCGGCGGGCCGCTGCGCCGCCGCCTGCTGGATATGGGCTTGGTTCGGGGAGAAGTGGTGTATGTAGAACGGGTTGCGCCTTTGGGCGACCCGGTGGAATACACCGTCAAAGGCTCTCACCTCTCGCTCCGGCGGAAAGACGCCGCCGACATCATTGTGGAAATCGCCGAGGCAGAGCATTCCGATGAGCCTTGAGCACACGCTTCCCCTCACCATGCTGCCACCGGGGCGGCCGGCCCGGGTTGTGGAAGTGCGCGCCGGCCGCCAGTTGAGAGACCGTTTGGCCGGGATGGGGCTGGTTCCCGGCCGGGTGGTCCGCGTGCTGCGCGATAACGGCGGGCCGTTACTGGTGGCCGTCGGTGAAACGCGCCTCGCAGTAGGGAGAGGCATGGCCCACAAAATCCTGGTCACAGAAACCGCCCTACAAGGAGAACCCGCACGATGACCACCTCTCGCCGCCTTCGGGTCGCCCTTGCAGGCAACCCCAATGCAGGCAAAAGCACCGTGTTCAACGCCTTGACCGGAGCCCGCCAGCACGTCGGCAACTGGCCGGGCAAAACCGTGGAGAAAAAGGAAGGTTACTACCGCTACCGCGACCTGGTGGTGGAAATCGTAGACCTGCCGGGCACCTACAGCCTTTCGGCCTATTCGCCCGAAGAACGCATCGCGCAGGAATTCATCACCGAAGAGCACCCCGACGTCGTCGTCAACGTGGTGGATGCTTCTAACCTGGAACGCAACCTTTACCTCACGGCCCAGTTGTTGGAAATCGGCGTGCCGATGATTCTGGTGCTCAACATGGCCGACGTCGCAGAGCAACTCGGCTATAAAATTGATCTCGGACGGTTCGCCCGCCTCGTCGGCGTGCCCGTGCTTGCCGCCGTAGCCAGCAAAGACATCGGCATGGAAGCCCTGCGCGAGCAAATTCATCATGCCGCCGAAGCCCCGGAATTCCACACCCCGCCCGCCCATGTGCTGCAATACGACCACGAACTGGAAAAAGCCGTCCGCCGCCTGACCGCAGCGCTGGAAAACCTTTCCGACCTGGAAGGCTACCGGCCGCGCTGGCTGGCCGTCAAACTCATTGAAGGCGACGGGCAGGCCCGCCGGGTGGTGAGCCGCGCGCCGGGCGGCGAAGCCGTGCTGACGCTGCTGCAGAAAGTGATGCACAACCTGCAACGGGTTTACGGCGAAGACGTGGACATCGCCCTCGCCGACGCCCGCTACGCCTTTGTGCGCGGCCTCGCCAGGCAGGTGCTCACCCTGCCCCAGCACCCGCCCCGCACCCTTTCCGACCGCATTGACCAGATCGTCACCCACCGCTGGCTGGGCATTCCGCTCTTCCTTTTCTTCATGTACTTGATGTTCAGCCTGGTGCAGAACGTCTCCGCGCCGTTCATGGACTGGATTGATGCCGTGGTCAGCGGCCCCATCACCACCTGGACCCTGGCCGGGCTGCTGGCGTTACACGCCCCGCCCTGGCTGGTTTCCCTGGTGGTGGACGGTGCGATTGCCGGTGTGGGCAGTGTGCTGACCTTCGTGCCCAGCCTGATGGTGATGTTTTTCGCCCTGGCTTTCATGGAAGACAGCGGCTACCTGGCCCGCGCCGCCTTCGTGATGGACAAAGCCATGGCATTCCTGGGGCTGAACGGGCGCGCTTTCATTCCCATGATTTTGGGGTTCGGCTGCAACGTCCCTGCGGTGTATGCCACCCGCACCATTGAAAACCGCGGCGCCCGTATCCTCACCGGCCTGCTGATTCCTTTCATGTCATGCTCGGCACGCCTGCCGGTGTATGTCGTTTTCGGCATGGCCTTTTTCGGCAAAGACGCCGGGCTGGTGGTGTGGAGCCTGTACCTGGTAGGCATTGTCGTGGCCGCGCTGGCGGGCTGGCTGCTTTCCACGCTGGTGTTCACCGACGTGCACAAAAGCGTTTTCGTCCTGGAACTGCCCCGCTACCGCCTGCCGACCTGGCAAGGGCTGTGGCTGCACACCTGGGAACACACTTCCGAATTCATCCGCAAGGCAGGCACGGTCATCCTCGGCATTGCCATCCTCCTTTGGTTCCTGCTCAACCTGCCGTGGGGCGTCCAAAACCCCGGCGAAAGTTACTTCGGAAAGGTCAGCCACGCCCTGGCACCCCTTTATGAACCGGCAGGCTTCGGCACCTGGCAGGCCGCAGGGGCGCTGCTTTCCGGCTTCGTGGCAAAAGAGGTCGTCATTTCCACCATGTCGCAAATCTACATCGGCGAACAGGAAACGCAGCCCGACGCCCCTCCCCGCCTGCACCCTCTGGAAGACGCCCGAACCATCGTGGCAGGCTTTGGCGAAGCCGCCTGGAACGCCGGCAAAGCCCTGTTAGACAGCCTCACGCCGGGCATCCGGCTTTTCCCGCAAACAGCAGGCAGCGCAGAGAACCAAACCGCCCTCAGCCGCGCCCTGCACAAAGCCTTTACCCCCCTCAGCGCTTTGGCCTTTCTGGTCTACGTGCTGCTCTACACGCCCTGCATGGCCACGGTTTCGGCGCAAATGCAGGAATACGGCTGGCAGTGGGCGCTCTTTTCCATCGGGCTGGGGCTGACCACCGCCTGGGTGCTGGCCACTGCGGTCTTCCAAATTGGCCGCCTGCTGGGAGCAGGCTGATGCTGTTGCGCCTCTACCGCCTGTTGCAAACAGCCGAACGCCGCGGCGACGAAGTTTCGCTCGCCGGGTTGGCCGCCGCCCTGCACACCAACACCGACGAAGTGCGCCAAATGCTGGAAGTGCTGGCCTGGGAAGGCAAAGTAGAAAAGGTGGCCGGGACGGGCTGCTCGGTGGCAGGCAAAGGCTGCGCCGCGTGCCCGCTGAACAAAATCTGCACCCGCGGCGTGACCCACCGGCAGGAAGGCTTCGTGCTCAAGCGATAACAGCGTTCCCGTGCCAGGTGCAGCGGGAATACCGCCCTCACACCTGCCTCGGCCCGCCATGGGTCGGGGCAGCCCCATACAGCGGCTCATAGGTGGGTTCGGGCGGTGCGGGGCGGGAAGCCGTCGCCGGCCGGCGGCCTGCCGCGCGCCGGGCTGCCGCCACCGCCGGGCGGGAACTCGCCCCGCGAGCCGCGACGGCCCGCCGGGAAACGCCCACCCCCGCGCCATCCTGCTGGGAAAACAAACGCGGCCCCGCAGTGGAAATGGTGCCGATAATGAGCACCCGCACCAGCCAGACCAGCACCGCCACAAACACCGGCACGGCTTTGAGCAAGGTCTGTTGTCCGAGCACGGCCCGGCCGGCAGAAGCATGGCTCAAAATGGCAATGGACACGCCCCACCACGTCAGCATGGCGTTCATCGTAGCCGCCAGCAGCCAGGCGCCAAAGAGATACCAGACCTCCATCGCCGGCGCCCCCCCTTCCTCGGGCGTAAACAGGCGGGCAATCCCGGCAAAGTCAATGCCGCAAAAGGCAATTGCGAGGATGGTGGCCCAATGCAGCCCGGCAAAACGCATCTCGCCGAGCAAATCGTGCAGGGCGAATTCGGTGGTGCTGAAATTGAAAGTCTCAAAGAACACCAGGGCGGTCAAAATCAACGCCCCAAACATCTGCCCCCGCCGCACGGGAAACTGACGCCACGGCAAACGGATCCTCTCCATTTCACCAACCTCCTTGTGGGGAAAAACGGTGTGGCGTAACTGTTCAGCCTGCTCGCGATGAGCGGGCAGAGAAGCACAAAAGAGGTTGCCCGCTCGGCCGGGGTGATGCCCAAAAACCCTGGGCCGGGCGGGATGGCATCCCGCCCTACAATGGGCCTCAGCCCGCCGCCAAAGGGCGAACGGTGGCTTCCGCCCAATCTGTACTCATCTGTGAAATCGGTGGATGTTTTTTCGCGAAATCTGCGCCAGCTGCGGTTTCACCTTGTCGGGGCTGAACGGTTACGGTGTGGAAAGTTGCCTTTATTGTAGAACAAGCGTTCTAAATTGTCAAGCAAATCCGGCAGTTTTCCGGGGCATACGCATCAACCCTCACGGCAGGGTTCCCCATCACTTCTTTGCGCCCCCAATGAGCCCGTGCCGGTCACTGTTCAGCCCACCTGCGATGAGAACGAAGGCACACAGGAGACCCAAAGGTTACAACAGCGTAACGCCAAGCGTAACGCCAAGAGCGCAAAGGGAACAAAGACGCAAAGTCAACTTCTGTGTTTTCTGCCACGCTTCTGTGCTTTCTGGGGTTGCAATCGGTGCGAATCTGGGGATGATTTTCTGCGGAATCTGCGTCATCTGTGGTTTCTCCTTGCCTGGGCTGAACAGATACCCGTGCCGCCCGCGGCAGAAACTGGTATACTTCCCGCGCCGGAAGGCAGCCGCTTCCCCCACCCGAATGCCATCGCATTTTCATCCTTCTGCAATAACTGCTCAGCCCTGGCAAAGAATCCACAGAGTTCACAGATTGGCACAGAAAACACAGAATTGCTCTTTGCGCCATTTGCCTTCCTTTGCGTCTTTGCGTTAACCTCTTTTTATGCTTCTGGGTGCGCATCGCGGGCAGGCTGAACAGTTACCTTCTGCAAGAGGTGCTTCGCATGTCCCAACGACACTGGGCTACTATTGACGAAGAAGGCCATTTGATTTTTCCCCCGGAAGTCGCCGAGCGGCTGGGCTTCCTCCCAGGCCAGCGCATCATTCTTGAAGAACACGAGCACGAAGTCACGCTACAGGCCGCCCCCCACGCCCTGCGGCGGGTGTATGTGGAAGTGACCAACCGGTGCAACCTGCACTGCCGCACCTGCATTCGCAACCAGTGGGATGTGCCTTACGGCCGGATGACGCAGGCCACTTACGACCGAATCCTGGAAGGCATCCAGGCCTTCCACCCTCTGCCCGAAATTTTCTTTGCCGGCTTTGGCGAGCCGCTGGTGCACCCCGAAATCGCCCGCTGGGTTGCCCAGGCCAAAGCCGCTGGAGCGCGGGTGCAGCTGATCACCAACGGCATCCTTCTGGACGAAGCCAAAGCCCAGGCTCTTGTAGATGCAGGGCTGGATATGCTGTGGGTTTCCATTGACGCTGCATCCCCCGAAGGCTTCACCGACGTCAGGCTGGGGGCGTACCTTCCCCTCATTCTTGAAAACCTGGAACGCCTGAACGCGATCAAAGCACGGGCGCACGGGGTGGCATCGCCGTGGGTGCCGCCGCGCCTCGGCATCGCTACCGTACTCATGCAGCGGAACGTGCAGGAATTCCCCGAAGTGTTGGCTCTGGGGCGCCGCCTGGGTGCTTCGGCCTATTCCGTCAGCAACCTGATGCCCTACACCGCCGACATGCAGCCCGAGGTGCTTTATCGCCGCACCATGTACGCCGGGCGCAGCGACACCCTGGACACCCGCCCCACCCTCTCATTTCCCGTCCTTGACCTCAACGAAGCCACCCAGCCTGCCGTTTTGGCCGCCCTGGCCAGCGGCGCCAGGCTGGAATTTTTCGGCGGCCGCCTGGATGGCCAGGCGGACGTCTGCCCCTTTGTGCGCCGCAGTTCCACTTCTATCCGTTGGGACGGCTTCCTCAGCCCTTG
>JALUXH010000080.1 GCA_027019065.1 Anaerolineales bacterium | reverse complement strand
GCTGGTGGGCTACATTTACGCCTGGAAGAAAGGAGCCCTGGAATGGGATTAGAGCACAAACTGGGCGACCTGGGCATCGTGACCACAACCCTTGAGCAGGCGGTCAATTGGGGCAGGACGCGTTCCATGTGGCCGGCGCTGTTTGGCCTGGCGTGCTGCGCGATTGAAATGATGGCTGCACAGGCTTCCCACTACGATATGAGCCGCTTCGGAATGGAACTTATGCGCGCCAGCCCCCGCCAATCGGATCTGATGATCGTGGCCGGGCGCGTAAGCCGTAAAATGGCGCCTGTGGTGCGCCGCCTTTATGACCAGATGCCCGAACCCAAATGGGTGATTGCCATGGGCGACTGCGCTTCCTGCGGCGGCGTGTTCAACAACTATGCCATCTTGCAGGGCGTGGATGAGATCATTCCGGTGGACGTGTATGTTTCCGGTTGCCCGCCGCGCCCCGAAGCCCTGATCCACGGCGTGTTGACGCTCTATGAGAAAGTGCGGAGCGAAAAACTGACCGATTGGGCCGTGGTGGAGGAAGAAGCATGAGCGAGGAGCGCGTTTCCACCGTGGCGATGGCGCTGGCCAGGCGGTTCGGCGGCGAGGTCACGCAAGACAACAACCAGACCGTGCTTCGCCTGCCGCTGGAGCACCTGCTGGCAGCCGTGACCGCCCTGCGCGACGAATTCGGCTTCCAGGTGGCCGAAGACATCACAGCGGTGGACTACTGGCAGCGCCGCGAACCGCGCTTTGACCTGGTTTATCAGTTCTTCTCTTACGAAAACGCCGGTCTGCTCACGGTGCGCGTGGCGGCGAACGAAGACGAGCCTGTGCCGAGCATTACGGCCGTTTTCCCGGGCGCAAACTGGTATGAGCGCGAGGTTTACGACTTGTTCGGCATCACTTTTACGGGGCACCCCGACCTGCGCCGGATTATCATGCCCGCCGATTGGGAAGGCCACCCCCTGCGCAAAGATTACCCGCTGGGCTACGAGGAGCCGCAGTTTACCTTCAATTTTGATGAAATTCAGGCCAAGAAGGTGCGCGGGAGGAGGTAAGGGCGAGTTGCGAGTGGCGAGTTAAGAATGGCGATTTAGGATTTGCGATTTATGGATAGGCAAGGTTAGGTTGATAGGCAGGTTAGGAAGAGAGGCTGTTAGGGACGACCTGACGACCTGACGACTTGACGAAGTAACAACCCCCGAGGATTCCATGCTTGAACCCATTGAAGTCTCTGCCGAGGAATTGCAACATCTGGTCTCTGAGCGGGCGCTGAAGGGGGAAACGGTGCTCCTCAACATGGGGCCTCAGCACCCGTCCACCCACGGCGTGCTGCGTTTGCTGGTGGAACTGGACGGCGAGCGCGTGGTCAATGTGGTGCCCGATATTGGCTTCCTGCACACCGGCATTGAGAAAAACATGGAAGCCAAGCGCTACTGGCAGGCCGAGGTGATGACCGACCGCATGGATTACCTCAACCCCATCGGCAACAACCTCGCCTATTGCCTCGCTGTGGAAGCCCTTACCGGCCTGCAGGTGCCCCCGCGGGCGCAGGCCATCCGCGTCATCCTTGCCGAGTTGCAGCGCATTTCTTCGCATCTGGTCTGGCTCGGCACCCACCTGCTTGACCTCGGCGCGACTTCGCTTTTCCTCTACACTTTCCGCGAGCGCGAATTCATTTTGGATATTTTTGAAATGGTCTCCGGCGCGCGGATGATGACCACTTACATCCGCCCGGGCGGGCTGTGGCGCGATGTGCCCGAGGGCTTTGAGGAAGCCGTGCGCGGCTTCATCAAACTCTTTCCGAAGCGGCTGAAGCAATACGAAGCCCTGGTGACCAAAAACCCGATTTACCGCGACCGCACCCGCCATATCGGCGTGCTTTCCAAAGAAGACGCGATGCGCTGGGGCGTGACCGGCCCCATGCTCCGCGCCTCGGGCGTGGCCTACGATACGCGCAAAGCCCGGCCTTACTGCGGCTACGAGCAGTACGATTTTGAAATCCCCACGCAGGAAAGCGGCGACGTCTACGCCCGCTACCTGGTGCGGGTGGCAGAGATGCGCCAGTCGCTGCGGATTATTGAGCAGGCGCTGGACAACCTGCCCGATGGTGCGGTGCAGAGCGATGACCGCCGCTATATGCCGCCGCCGCGCGAGGAAATCGGCGTGAGCATGGAATCGCTAATCCATCACTTCAAGTTTTGGACGGAAGGGTTTTCGCCGCCGAAAGGCTCGGCTTACGCCGCGGTGGAGTCGCCGCGGGGCACGCTGGCCGTTTTCATTGAAAGCGACGGCACCCCCCGCCCCTACCGCGTGCATGTGCGCGCGCCTTCCTTTGCCAACCTGCAGGCGCTCCCTGTGATGGCGAAAGGCGCCATGGTTGCCGACTTGATTGCCATCGTGGGCAGTGTAGATATCGTTTTGGGAGATGTGGACCGGTGAGCAGCCTTGCCGAGAAGTACCCCGACGAAGTGGAAGCCATTTTGGCGAAATACCCACCGGAGCACAAGCGCTCGGCGGTGATGCCGTTGCTTTACCTCGCCCAGCGCGACGGCGGCGGCTATATCACCAAAGCCGCGATGGAAGATGTGGCGCACATTGTGGGCATTAGCGTCAGCGATGTGGCGGGCGTGGTCGGCTTTTACAGCCTGTATCACGACAAACCCGCGGGCAAATATCGCATTCAGGTTTGCACCGACGTGGCCTGCGCCCTGCGCGGCGCGGAGCAGTTTGCGGAAGCCCTTTGCGAAAACCTCGGCATCAAAATCGGCGAAACCACGCCCGATGGCCTGGTCACCGTTGAGGAAGCCAAATGCCTCGCTGCCTGCGACCATGCTCCTGTCTTCCAGGTGCAGACCCCCGACGGCCTGACCTACCACCAGGATATGGACATCAAAGCCACGCTGGAACTGATTGAACAGTGGCGCAAAGAGGCAAAATGATTTTGTGATCTCACCCCTCCCCCGCCGAGCCTGCGGCTCGGCGCCCCTCCCCTCCCTTACTAAGGGAGGGGAGGGGTAGGGGTGGGGAGAGATTTTACGAGGCACCCTATGTCCGAACACATCCTGTTGCGGCACCGCGACATCCCGAATATCAAAGACTTGGCGGTCTATCAAGCCCACGGCGGGTTTGAGGCTTTCCGCAAAGCCGTAACCGAAATGCAGCCCGATGAAGTTACCGACGAGGTGAAGAAATCGGGGCTGCGCGGCCGCGGCGGCGCGGGCTTCCCCACGGGCTTGAAGTGGGCCTTCATGGACAAGCGCAACTGGCCGCACTACGTCATCGCCAACGGCGACGAATCCGAGCCCGGCACGTTCAAAGACCGCGAAATCATGGAAGAAAACTCCTTCCAGTTTTTGGAAGGCGTGGCGATTGCCTCGTATGCCGTGGGCGCGCGCCGGGCTTACATTTACCTGCGCGGCGAGTTCTGGCACGTCGCCAGGTGGCTTGACCAGAAAATCGCGGAAATGGAAGCCGTTGGTCTGCTCGGCGACAACCTCTTCGGCACCGATTACAGCCTGCGGATTTACACGCATCTCGGCGCGGGCGCCTACATCTGCGGCGAGGAAACCGCGCTGATGGAGTCGCTGGAAGGCAAGCGCGGCCAGCCCCGCCTGCGCCCGCCTTTCCCGCCCACCTACGGGCTTTACGGCAAGCCCACGGTCATCAACAACGTGGAAACCCTGACCAACGTGCCGATGATCATCGCCCGCGGCGCGGACTGGTATCACACCCTCGGCACCGAAAAAAGCCCCGGCGTCAAAATTTTCAGCCTTTCGGGGCGGGTGAACAGGCCCGGCAACTACGAACTGCCGCTGGGCACCACGTTCCGCGAACTGATTTACGAGCACGGCGGCGGCATCATCGGCGGCAAGAAAATCAAAGCCATCATGCCCGCGGGCGCGTCCTCTTCCCTCTTGCCCGCCACCGACGAAGTGCTGGACACGCCGATGGATTACGAAAGCGTGCCCAAAGTCGGCGGCATGTTGGGCTCCGCGTCGGTCATTGTGCTGGACGAAACTGTTTCCATTGCCTGGCTGGTGAAGAAGACGGTCAACTTCTTCCGCGAAGAATCCTGCGGCAAGTGCACCCCCTGCCGCGAGGGCACCTACTGGATGGAACGCCTCACCGAGCGCATTGCCTCAGGCAAGGGCACGCCTCAGGATGTGGAAACGCTTTACGACGTCGGCCGACAAATCCAGGGCAAAACCTTCTGCCCCTTGGGTGATTTTGCTACGATGGCGGTAGTAACCGGCATTGAACGCTTCCGTGAGGATTTTGACGCCGCAATAAAGGAGAGATAATCTCACCTCACCCCCGTTCCCCCTCCCCTCCCTTACTAAAGGGAGGGGGGCGAGCCTCAGGCTCGGCGGGGGAGAGGTGGGATCCGGAGATTTTTCATGGCAGATTCGGTAACGCTGACCATTGACGGCCAACAAATCACCGTTCCGGCAGGGCTGACGGTGGTGGATGCCGCCCGCCGCGCCGGCATTGAGATTCCGGTTTTCTGCTACCATCCCAAGATGGAGCCGGTGGGCATGTGCCGCATGTGCCTGGCGGAAATCGGGCGGCCGATGCGCGACCGCGCCACCGGCGACTTCCTGCGCGAGGAAGACGGCTCAATCAAGATTCAGTGGGGGCGCAAACTGGAAACCGCCTGCACCGCGCGGGTCATGGAAGGCATGGTCGTCCGCACCACCACCGAAAAAGTGACCGCAGCCCGCAAGTCGGTGCTGGAATTCCTGCTCACTTCTCATCCCCTGGACTGCCCCATCTGCGACAAAGGCGGCGAATGCTCTCTGCAAAACCTCACGGTGGCCTACGGGCCTGCGGTGAGCCGCTTTTATTACGAAGACAAGGCACACGCCCCCAAAGACGTCCCCCTCGGCGACCTTATCATCCTGGACCGAGAACGGTGCATCAAATGCGCACGCTGCATCCGTTTTCAGGAAGAAATAGTGGATGACCCCGTGCTCACGTTTTACCAGCGCGGGCATCATACCGACATCACCACCTTCTCCGACCCGCCTTTTGACTCGTACTGGTCGGGCAACACCACCGACATCTGCCCGGTGGGCGCGCTGACCACCGTGGACTTCCGTTTTGGCGCCCGCCCGTGGGAAATGCGCCCCGCGGCTTCCATCTGCACCCTTTGCCCCGTGGGGTGCAACATCACCTTTGACGTCCGCCGTGAAGCCGCGGCGGGCGGCAAGATGGTGGTCAAGCGCGTGCTCCCGCGGCAAAACGAGGAAGTCAACGAAATCTGGATTTGCGACAAAGGCCGCTTTGCCGGCTATCACTTTGCCGAAAGCAAAGACCGCCTCACCCAGCCGCTGGTGCGCAAAGATGGCGTGCTGACGCCGGTTTCGTGGGAAGAGGCGCTGGAAGCCGCCGCCCGCGGCCTGGAAGCCGCCCGCGGCCACTTCCTCGCTTTGGCGAGCGGGCGCCTGAGCAATGAAGACCTGTTCAACCTGGCCCGCCTCACCGACGCCCTCGGCGGTGTGAAAGCCCTTGACGCCTTCATGGCCGGCGGCGACCTCACGGCGCAGTTTGGTCTCGGCGAAGGCAGCAACCTCGCCGACCTGGGCAAGGGCGATACCATTGTGGTGGTGGCTTCCGATTTGGAAGAGGAAGCCCCCCTGTGGTGGCTGCGGGTCAAGCAGGCTTCGGAGCGCGGCGCGATGCTTATCGTCGCCAACCCGCGCTTCACCAAAACCGAGCGCTACGCCGATGTTGCCCTGCGCTACCGCTACGGCCGCGAAGCCGAAATCGTGCTTGGCCTTGCCGATGAGGGTTGCTCGTGCGGCGGCGAGGCGGTGAAAGCCGTGGCCGAGGCGAACCGGCTGGTGGTGTTCTACGGGCAGGAGGGCATGAGCCTGCCTGCCTCGCGGGCGCTGGCGCAGGCGGCGGCGCACTTGCTGGTGAAAACCGGCCACGCGGGCAAGGTCGGCAGCGGCATGGCGGGCGTGTGGCCGCGCGCCAACGCCCAGGGCGCGTGGGATATGGGTTTCCGCCCGCAGGATGACCTCGCGGCGGCATTCCGCAGCGCCAAAGCCGTGCTCATCGCGGGCGCAGACCCCGCGGGCGACGACCCCGCCCTTGCGGCCGCGCTGGACGAGGCGGGCTTCGTGGTGGTACAGGAACTCTTCCTCACCGAGACTGCCCGCAAAGCCGATGTGGTCTTCCCCGTGCTGGCCTACACCGAACGCAGCGGCACCTACACCAACGGCGAACTGCGCGTCCAGCGGTTTTACCCCGCCGTGCTGCCGCCGCAGGGCCTTTTGGCCGATTTCACCGTGGCTGCCAAACTCGGCAAGCGCCTCGGCATCGCGCTGGAAGCCAATTCGCCCGCGGCGATCATGCGTCAGATTGCCGAAGCCGTGCCCCATTACGCGGGCGTTACCTACGAAAAACTCGCCGAAGTGCACGAGCAGTACCCGCTCATCCGCCGCACCGATTTGTACTATGGCGGCACGGCTTACGCAAACGTGCAAGGGCTGGGCGTGGCGCTGAAACCTACGGCCCGCGAAGCGGTGCCAGAAGTGGAAGCCCCGGCGGTAAGCGGGCCTCTGCAGGCCGACCTGCTGGCCGTGCCGGTGACGCGGCTTTACGACCGCGGCGCGCTGGTGGGGCGCTCGGGTACGCTGCAACCGCGGCTGCCCAGCGGCGCGTTTGTGGTGCTCCACCCCGACGAAGCCGCCCGCCGCGGCCTGAGCGACGGCGTGCAGGCCGTGCTCCAAATTCCCGCCGGTGCGTACGCGGTGACCGTGCGCCTCAGCCCCCAGGCGCCGGAGGGCGTGGTGCTGGTGCCGCGCTCGGTGGGCGTGCCGGCGAGGGAAATTGCGGGTTGCGAGTTGCGAGTGAAGCGTGAAGAGTAGCGAATTGCGATTGGCGAGTAGCGAGTTGCGATTAGCGATTGGCGATTGGCGGAAGTCAACCACAGATTACGCAGATTGGCACAGATTGCTTCTGTGAAATCGGCGTCATCTGCGGGTATCTATTCAGCCTCAACCAAGAAAAACCGCAACTGTTCAGCGTTGGCAAAGGAAAAACGCAGATTGAAAACCACAGAAGGCACAAAAGCGCCACAGAAAACACAGAGATTTACTTTGCGCTCTTTGCTTTCTTTGCGCCTCTGCGTTAAATCCGTGAGCATCGTGACTATCCGTGTCATCCGGGGCCTATTTTCGCAGGGCTGAACAGTTACATCTGCGGTTGCAAATCGGTGAAAATCTGTGGAATCGGTGGATAGGATTGGTTTATGACCGCATCCATGTTCGGCATTTGGGCTGTCAAAGCCCTCATTCTCATTTTCATCCTGCTGACGGGGTTCGCTTATGCGACCTACTACGAGCGGCGGGCGATCGCGCGCATTCAGGCGCGTATCGGCCCCAACCGCGCCGGCCCCTGGGGCTTGCTTCAGCCCGCAGCGGATGGCATCAAACTTATTTTCAAAGAAGAGTTCATCCCCGCAAAAGCCGACAAGGTGCTTTTCACCTTGGCGCCCATCATCACGGTCATCCCTGCTTTCCTCATCGCCGCGGTGATCCCGTGGGGCGGGGAGGTGCCTTTCTTCGGCCGGACGGCGCATCTTTACCTTACCGACATCAATGTGGCCACGCTCTACATTGTGGCCGTGGGCTCGCTGGCGGTGTACGGCATTGTGCTGGCGGGCTGGTCTTCCAACAACAAGTATTCGCTCTTGGGCGGTTTGCGCTCCGCGGCGCAAATGGTGAGTTATGAACTGGCTTTAGGCCTGGCGCTGGTCGGCCCCATCCTCATCGCCGGTTCCATGAGCCTGGTCAAAATTGTGGAAGCCCAGAAGTCGGTCTGGTTCATTGTGTATCAGCCGCTGGCGTTCATCGTTTTCCTGATTGCGGCGTTTGCGGAAGTCAACCGCACACCGTTCGACCTGCCCGAAGCCGAGCAGGAACTCACCGGCGGCTACCACACCGAATACAGCGGGATGCGCTTTGCGCTCTTTTTCATGGCCGAGTACATCAAGGTGGTGGCGATGAGCGCCATTATCGCGGCGCTGTTCCTCGGCGGCTACTACGGCCCCGGCGTGGACGCTTTCCCCTGGCTTGGGCCGGTGTATATGTTCATCAAGATTCTGGTGCTGGTGTTCTTCGCCATTTGGACGCGCGCCACCCTGCCCCGCCTGCGCTACGACCGCCTGATGGCCTTTGGCTGGAAGGTGCTCTTCCCGCTCGCACTGCTCAACGTCTTCCTGACCGCCGTTGGGATTGTGTTGCTCGGCGGGTAGCAGGCGGGTGGCGATTGGCGGTTGGCGGTTGGCGGTTGGCGAGTTAGGAAAGATAGGCAGGTAGGAAGGATAGGAAAGATAGGCAGATAGGAAAACGAGGTAACGAAGCAACGAACCAACGAGGCAACCATGTCCGTTTTTGAAGATATTTCGGCGATTTTCAAAGGTTATTGGACGACCTTCAGTCAGATGCTGGAAAAGCCCGTGACCATCCAGTATCCGGAGCAGCGGCGTGAAGTGCGGCCGCGCTTTCGGGGGCGGCACGCGCTCAAGCGCTACGACAACGGGCTGGAACGGTGCATTGGCTGCGCCCTGTGTGCGGCGGCCTGCCCTTCAAACGCCATTTTTGTGGAAGCCGCCGAAAACACCGACGAGGAACGCTATTCTCCCGGGGAACGCTACGCGCGGGTTTATGAAATCAACATGTCGCGGTGCATTTACTGCGGTTATTGCGAAGACGCCTGCCCGACCCAGGCCATTGTGTTGGAACACGATTATGAGTTGAGTTTTACCGACCGGCGGCAGGCGATTTACACCAAAGAGATGCTGCTGGACCCGGTGCCGCCCGGCGGCCGACCGACGCCGCAACAGACGGAAAGCGGCCTGGCGATGCCGGCTGTGCCTCAGGCGGTGGTGAAGCGAGAATAGCGAGTTGCGAGGCTTCCATGAGCACTAACCTGCTTGTTTTGTTCGTTTTGGCCTTAATTGCCGTTGGCGCGGCGTTGGGGATGCTGTTTTCCCGCAACGTGGTGTATGCGGTGCTGTTTTTGGTGCTGGTCATGCTGACCTTGGCCGTGCTCTACCTGATTTTGGGCGCACCGTTCCTGGCTTTGGCCCAGGTGACGGTGTACGCGGGCGCAATCATGGTGCTGTTCCTCTTTGCCGTAATGATTCTTGGCCCGCAAAAATTGCCCGCCGCGGGCGGCCCCATCGGCTGGCAGCGGCCGGTGGCGTTGGGGCTGACGCTGCTCTTTTTGGTAGAAGTGGTGGCCGCTTTTGCTGCGAAGGTCGGCGCTTTGGGGACGCTGAATGGCGCCCAGGCCGGATTCGGCAGCCCCGCGGCCATCGGCCGTTTGCTTTTCAACCGCTACTTGCTCCCCTTTGAGGCAACTTCGGTGCTGTTGCTGGTGGCCGCAGTGGGCGCGGTGGTGTTGACGAAAGAGTAGCGAGTTGCGAGTTAGGATTGGCGAGTCAGGCAATGAACCACAGATTACACAGATGGGCACGAATTTTTCTGCGAAATCGGCGTCATCTGCGGTTGTGAATCGGTGAAAATCTGTGCAAATCGGCGGATGTGAATTATGGTACCCACAAACTACTTGCTTGCCCTTTCGGCGGTGCTTTTCATCATTGGGGTTGCGGGCGTGTTGGTGCGCCGCAATGCGCTGGTGATTTACATGGCAATTGAGTTGATGCTCAACGCCGCGAATCTTGCTTTTGTGGCGTTTGCCGCTGCGTTTGGCGCGCTGGATGGGCAAATTGCGGTGTTCTTTGTCATGACGGTTGCCGCGGCCGAAGTCGCCGTCGGGCTGGCCATTCTGGTCACCATCTTCCGTACCCGAAAATCTGTGGATATTGACACCCTGCACCGGTTGAAGGGATAACCCATGTTTCTCAGCGAAACGATGAATCAGACAGGCGCGTTTTTCCACCTTGTTCCGTGGGCGGTGCTGTTCCCCGTGGTGGGGCTGTTGCTCAACATGGCCTTCGGGCGGCGCATCGGCGAGCGCGGCGTAGCCTTCGTGGCGGTGACGGCTTCGGGGCTTTCGTTTGCGGTTTCGGTGCTGATGTGGCTTTCCTTGCGCGTGCACCCTGCCGGGGCCACCGTGCCGTTGCTTTCCTGGATGACGCCGGTGAATGTAGATTGGGCATTTCGGGTGGATACGCTGGCGGTCACGATGATGCTGGTGGTTTCCGGCGTGGGCACGCTGATCCACCTCTACGCAGCGGGCTACATGCACTACGATGTGCGCTATAAAGGCGACCCCGGCCGCTATGCCCGCTTTTTTGTTTTCCTCAACCTTTTTATTGCTTCAATGATGATTCTGGTCACCGGCGATAGTTACCTGATGCTCTTTGTGGGGTGGGAAGGCGTTGGGTTGTGCTCGTATTTGCTGATCAGTTTCTGGTTTGAATACGATACGCACGGCCATCTGAGCCTCGCCAATGCGCTGGCAGGTAAAAAAGCGTTCATTGCCAACCGCATTGGCGACTTCGGCTTTATGACCGCCATGTTCTATATGTTTGCCGTTTTCGGCACCCTGAACTTTGGGCAGGTTTTCGCCGAGGCGCCCGGAGTTGCCCAGAGCCATCCTCAGGCCATTTTGATCATCACGCTGCTTTTGCTGCTGGGGGTAACGGGGAAATCGGCGCAGATTCCGCTGTATGTGTGGCTGCCCGACGCGATGGCCGGCCCGACGCCGGTTTCGGCGCTTATCCACGCCGCCACGATGGTGACGGCGGGCGTGTATTTGATTGCCCGCTCACACGTGCTTTACGATTTGGTGCCGGCCGCCCAGCACACGGTCGCGCTGGTGGGCGCCCTGACGGCGCTCTTTGCCGCTACCATCGCGGTGGCCCAAAACGACATCAAGAAAGTGCTGGCTTATTCCACCATTTCCCAGTTGGGGTTCATGGTGGCCGCGGTGGGCGTGGGCGCGTATGTGGCCGCGATGTTTCACCTGATTGCCCACGCGTTCTTCAAGGCGCTGCTCTTCCTTGCCGCGGGTTCGGTGATCATTGCCATGGAACGGGCGCACCATCCCCTGCCCGAGGAAGGCGGGCACGAAGGGCCGCACAGCGACGACCCGCCCGACTTTGACCCGCAGGATATGCGCTTCATGGGCGGGCTGCGCAGGGTCATTCCGGTAACTTTTTGGACATATCTCATCGCCGGGCTGACCCTCGCGGGCATCCCGCCGCTGGCGGCGTTCTTCTCCAAAGACGAAATCATCGCCGAGACCAAAGCCGCTTTCCCCCTGGTATACTGGCTGCTGGTGCTGGCGGCTTTCCTGACCGCGTTTTACATTGGCCGGCAGATCTTCCTGGTGTTCTTCGGCAAGCCGCGCAGCCATGCGGCTGCGCACGCCAAAGAAAGCCCGTGGACGATGACCTCGGTGCTGGTGGTGTTGGCGGCACTTTCCGTTTTGGGCGGCTTGCTCAACTGGCCGCACCCCTACCTGGCGGAATGGCTGGGGCATACGCTGGGCGAGGTGGAAGGCGGGGCGCTTAACCCCGTGGTGGCGGGCACGTCGGCGACCATTGCGGTGGTTTCTCTGCTGTTGGCCTGGTGGGTTTACGGCCGGCGCCCGCCGGAAAGCCCTTCCCAGCCCGACCCCCTCCAACGCCCCCTCGGCTGGCTGTTCACCGGCATGGAAGCCAAGTGGTGGGTGGACGAACTTTACTGGGCTGTAGTGCTCAATCCCTATGTGGCGCTTTCCCGCATTGCGGCGGCCGTGGATGTGCGTGTCATTGACGAAACCGTCAACGACACGGCCTGGCTCACCGATTTCATCGGCCGGAAGATCGCCCGCTGGCAGACCGGTTTTGTGCGCAATTACGCTTTGAGCGTGTTCGTAGGCGTGTTGCTCATTTTCACCTATTTGTTATGGCGGTAAAATTGTACCGTTGCATGGACAAGTTGGAAGAATCCTACTAAAGGCGAGGTAGCATGATGGACTTCCTGATGAATCCGCTCAATTTGATGACCTTCTTCCCTCTGGTGGGTGTGGCGGCGATTTTGCTCATCCCGCGGGAACGCAAGGACGCCATCCGCTGGGTTGCGGTGATCACTTCGCTGGTTTCGTTCTTCGTTTCCTTGTGGATGCTGGCCTTGTTCCACGCCAAAAACCCCGGCTTCCAAATGGTGTATGACCGCCTTTGGCTGCAGGCCGGTGGTTTTGAAATTCACTATGCCCTGGGCGTGGATGGCTTGAGCATTTTACTGGTGCTCCTGACCACCCTGCTGACGCCGATTTCCATTTTCTCCGCATGGACGGCGATTGAAGACCGCGTCAAGGAATTCGCCATCGCGTTCCTGATCATGGAAGTCGGCATGTTGGGCGTGTTCCTGGCGCTGGATTTGTTCACTTTCTTTGTGTTCTGGGAATTCAGCCTGGTGCCGATGTATTTCATCATCGGGATTTGGGGCGGCCCGCGGCGCACCTACTCGGCCATCAAGTTCATGCTCTACACCATGGTCGGCTCGGTGCTGATGCTGCTTGCCATTTTGTGGCTGGGTCTGAGCCAGGGCACTTTCTACCTGCCCGACCTGCTGGCCAAAGGCGTGCACCTGCCGCTGCACCTGCAGGCGTGGCTTTTCCTGGCCTTTGCGCTGGCGTTTGCCATCAAAGTGCCGATGTGGCCCCTGCACTCCTGGTTGCCTGACGCCCACGTGGAAGCCCCCACCGCCGGCTCGGTCATTCTGGCGGGCGTTCTGCTGAAGATGGGCACGTACGGCTTCCTGCGCTTCAACCTTTCGCTCTTCCCCGAAGCCTCGGTGAAGTTCGCAGTCCCGATTGCCGTGCTGGCGATTATCGGCATCCTCTACGGCGCGATGGTCGCTTATGCCCAAAAAGATTTCAAGAAACTTGTCGCTTATACCTCGGTGAGCCACCTGGGCTTTGTGATGTTGGGCCTGTTTGCCCTTAACCCGATGGGCATTGCGGGCGGCATTTTGCAAATGATCAACCACGGCATCAGCACGGGCGCTTTGTTCCTTATCGTGGGCATCATTTACGAACGCACGCACACCCGCGACCTGAGCGCTTTTGGCGGCTTGTGGAAGATTATGCCGATTTACGGCGCTTTCTCGCTGGTCGTGGCGCTTTCTTCCATGGGCTTGCCCGGCCTGAACGGCTTCATCGGCGAGTTCACGATTTTGATGGGCGCGTTTCAGTCGCCTGTGTTGGGGCCTGCGTTTGCCATCAGCGCCGCGCTGGGCATTGTGCTTGCCGCGGTGTATATCCTGGTGATGCTGCAAAAGGTGTTCCTGGGGCCGGCGAAAGAGAAAAACCTGGGGTTGCCGGACCTCAACTGGCGTGAGATCACCGTGCTGGCCGTGCTCACGGTGTTCATTTTCTGGATTGGTTTGCACCCTGCGCCTTTCTTCAACCTGATGATGCCGGCGGTAGAAAAGATGGCCCATGGGTTGCAGGCGGCGGCGTTAGCGATGCATTAGACTTCGGTGAACGGTGCACCGTGCTCGGTGCGCTGTTCACCGTTCACTGTTCACCGTTCACTGTTCACCGTTCACTGTGAGGCCCTTCATGACCTTCTCCGATTTTGCCACCCTGCTACCTGAAGTGGCGCTGGTGGTGTGGGCAAGTGCGCTGCTGTTGGTGGATTTGTGGATCCCAAAGGCCCGCAAGGGCTGGGCGGCGTTTTTGGCCGTGCTGGGGTTGGCACTGACCTTCGGCTTTGCGGTGGCGCAGGGCGGCGGCGCAGGGGCGGGCTTCCACGGCATGGTGGTTTCTGATGGCTTTGCCACCTTTTTGGAAGCCTTGCTGGCGCTGAGCGGCGCCCTGGGGGTTTTGCTGGCGTATGATTATCTCAAGCGCCAGGGCATGGTGCGCGGGGAATATTACACCCTGTTGCTGTTCTCGGTCGCGGGCATGATGCTGATGGCGAAAGCCGCCGACCTGATGGTGATTTTCCTCGCACTGGAACTGCTTTCCATCCCGCTGTATGTGCTGACGGCTTTTGCCCGCCCGCGCGAAGTGGGTGAGGAAGCCGCGCTCAAGTATTTCTTGCTGGGGGCGTTTGCGGCGGCTTTCTTCGTTTACGGCATTGCGCTGGTTTACGGCGCAACGCAGAGCACGCAGATCGCCGGCATTGCTGCTGCGGTGGATACGGGCAGGGCAAACCTTGCCCTTTTGGCGTTGGGCGGCGGGCTGTTGCTTGTGGGGCTGGGTTTTAAAGTCGCGGCGGTGCCTTTTCACATGTGGACGCCCGACGTGTACGAAGGCGCGCCTTCCCCGCTGACCAGCTTTATGGCAGTGGGCGCGAAAGTTGCCGGCTTCGCAGCGCTGTTGCGCGTGCTGGTGCTCGCTTTCCCCACTTTGGGAAGCCGGCTCGCGCCGATTGTGTGGGCCTTGGCGCTGCTCACGATGGTCGTGGGCAACCTCGCCGCGCTGGCGCAGCAAAACATCAAGCGGATGCTGGCCTATTCCAGCATTGCCCACGCGGGCTACATGCTGGTGGCGGTGGTGGCGTTTGCCGATGCGAAGGCCGCGCCCGCAGCGGTGGCCGCGGTGCTGTTCTATCTTCTGGCTTACGCCGTCACCAACTTTGGCGCGTGGGCTGTGGTGGTCGCCGTGGAGCACGCCGAAGGCGAAGGACTGAACATTGCCGATTATGCCGGTTTGGGGCGCAAGCACCCGTGGCTGGCGCTGGCGATGACGGTTTTCATGCTTTCCTTTGCCGGCATTCCGCCCACGGTGGGCTTTGTGGGCAAGTTCTACCTCTTCCGCGCCGCGCTGGATGCGGGTTACGTGGGCTTAGCGATTGTCGGCGTGCTGGCTTCGGTGGTCTCGGTGTACTACTACATGCGCGTTGTTACCACCATGTACATGCGCGCAGGGGAAGCCGAAGCCCGCGGCGACGCGTGGCTGAACCTGGGCGTGGCGCTTACGGCGCTGGCCACGGTTTTCCTCGGCATTGTGGTTGCCCCCGTATTTCAGTGGGCGGTGCGGGCGGTGCTGAAGTTGTAGGAAACCGTTGCAGAAACCGACACATGAAAGCCCCACCACTCGGTGGGGCTTCCTCGTGTTTGGGGGTATTTGCTCGCTTAGGGCGTTTTGATCTCCACCACGGCATTGGTCCTGTAATCGGCGAGGATGGGGATGAGTTGAGGGGTGGTGTTGCTTTCATCCAGCGCCGGAGCGCAGGGGCCAATGGTGAGTTCTATGTTGTCCAGGTGGAGTGTTTTGGGCGGTGGGGCTTTGAAGTGGTAACGGTAGGTGATGTTGAACGAGACGCGGTTGTTCTCCCCATGCAAGTCTGTTGCATCCAACGCGAAGAAATCAACGGGGACGTGTTCGCGAGTGTTGAAATAAGGTTTGCAGACCACGTAGCGGATGTCCGACGCGTAGATCTGCGGCAACCCCTTGATTTGGAAGGTGAGGAAGAGGTTGTCGTTGCTGGCTGTTGCCTTTACAAGTTTGACCTGTGGCGTTGCATTTTGAGTAGGGGCGGCCTGTGGTTGGGCTTTGCACCCGGCGAGCACTAAAGCCGCGAGGAGCAAAATGAGTAGTGTTGGCAAAACAATTCGCTTAGGGCATGCAAACTTTGTCAGAGACATCGGACGCACTCCATCCTGAAGTATGGGCTGAGGCATTTCCGCGCGCAGAGCCCCCTAACAAACTTTCATTGTAACGGCTCAGCTGATGGAAATAGCGCGGATGACACGGATGCTCAGGGGTTTTTAGGGCGCCAAGAAACGGAAGGAAACGATGTGCTTTTAGCGTTTTTCGCTTAATCGGCGCTCATCTGTGCTCATCTGTGAAATCGGTGGGTGTTTTTCTGCGAAATCTGTGGTTTCTCCCTGCTCGGGCTGAACAGTTACCTTTCATTCTCATCGTTCGCTTATTTCCGGCCAAGTTTCCGAAATTGCCCCAATTTCCCTCTCGGATACGGGGGCGATGGGCTACAAGTGCCCGAATTTGCCCTTCCAATACGAGAAAGACGGCTTATTTGCACCCTCTCTCCAGCACTGGGACGAGTATATCAAGGATCCCTCGAAGATTTTAAACAACACCGTCCTTGCCAGTGCCTCCATATATAGGGGCAACCCTGGAAAAAGCCGCATATATAGGGGTAGGGCCAAATTCCGAAAACCACTTGAAAAATGAGCGAAAGATAAGTTTCATTTTCATTATACGCTTTTTTTTTTGCGCGTCAAGCGTGTTGATGTCATCCAAAGGTTTGCAAAGAGCAAGGCTCGAACGCAAGAGATGCCCTGAGCCGCCGCAAGGCGCAGCGCAAAATGGCGCACTGCTTTCGCCTTCCGCCGGCGTCAACCTCCCCCTTTGATTTCCTTCAACTTGACCCACCCCGGCCCGAAGTGGGGGTTCAGCCGCACGGCCTCTTCCAGGTCGGCGATGGCCTTTTTCCGCTCGCCCAGGGCGTTTTCGGCCAGGGCGCGCCAGTAATAACTTTCTTCCAGAATGGGCTCGCTCATTGCATCCAGGGTGCTGGTGGCCAGGTTGATGACATCCTGATAGCGCCCGCTGTAATAATAGGCGAAATAAGGGCCGGTTTGATACCACATCATCCGCCAGGGACGGTCTTTTTCGGGCAGTTGGGCGTAGAGGGCGAAGGCCTGGTCGTAAGCGTGGGCGGCGTCCACGTATTCGTGCAGCCACACATGGCTGGTGCCCACGTTGAACCACGCAAAGAACAGCGCCTGCCCTTGCAGTGTTTGGGTTTCCTCTTGGGCGATTTCCAGGGCGTGGCGGTACGACCAGTTGGCGTCGGCCCACGGGCCGAGCACTTGCATCAGGTTGGCTTCCACGCTCTTGTCGTAGGGTATCAGAAAGGTATCATCAAAGGCGCGCCAGTCGTAGGCGACCTGGTCATAGGTCAGGGTGTAATTGGGGCCGCGGTAGGAATCGTAAGTCGTGAAAATCTGTTTGGCGTCGTCGTAGCCGACGATGAGTTCGTAGTGGCCCATCCAGCCTTCAAACCCTGCCCCGTGGAAGCCTTTTTCTACCATCACGGGGAAGCCCGCGGCGAGCAGCTTTTTCAACAAGGTGATGTTGCCGCCCATCCGCCAGAGGAAGCCGTAAGGCGTTTTTTGGAGGACGTAGTTCTGCATTTCATAAGGCGAAACATTCTTATCCCGCTGGTTGGGC
>JALUXH010000079.1 GCA_027019065.1 Anaerolineales bacterium | reverse complement strand
CGGGGGGCGGTTCATCTTCCGGGCGGGCAATGGGCACCTCGCGGCGGAATTCGGGCGGCAGGTCGGGGCGCGGCCGTTTGCGGCGGCGGGGCTTTTTAGGGGCTTCCGTCACCACAGGCGCGGCCTCCGGCGCCGCTTCTTCGGGGAACAGCCACGCCCGCAGGCGGGAAACCAGTGCGCCGCCGAGAGGCGTGCCCGCGAAAGGGGCCAGGGCTGCCGCCACGCCCAGCAGGCCCCACGCCCCGGCGCGGCCGGCAACCAAAAGCAGGAACTCCACCAGCCCCCAGCCCACCGCGCCGCCGGGAGTTGCCACCGCCCCCTTGGGCAGAGCATGGCCGCCCGCCAGGTCGGCCAGGCCCACCGAGGCCAGCAGCGCCACTTCCCACACGGTGATGCGCCCCCACGGAAGGGCTTCCGGCGGCGGCGCTTTCCCGGCAGCGCGCGCCAGCGCATACAGCCCCACCAGCGCCAACGCGAGGACGACATAGGCCGTGCCCAGCCCCAGCCCGGCGCGCAGGAAAGCCACCATGCCGTTCACCCAGGCGCCGCGGGTCAGCCCGGCCCACCCCAGCAGCAACACCGCTGCCCAGGCCAGCAGCAACACGCCGAGGGCGTTCAGCAGCGCATTGCGGGCACGCAAAAGAAAAGTGTAGAAAGCCATCACACTCCCCAAAATCTACCGTTCTGGCTGATGGAGGCACTTGCAGTATCTCTTCAACCCCGGCCAGGGAGAAACCGCAGATTCACGATTGAAAACCACAGAAGACGCAGAAATGCCACCGAAAATCCGGAAAATGCTTTGCATCCAGTGACCCTTTCTTCTCGTAATTACCTACCCAGATCGCGGCAATGGCAACCCTGGGTATGGGTTCCCACCGCGTTTTTCTTTGGCGCCGCCGCCGCTGCATTGACCCCACCCCCATCCCCTCCCCGCATGCGGGGAGGGGAGCAAGGGGAGGGGTATGGCAAAAGCACAGCGCATCAAGACGCATAGAGGGCACCCCAGCGTAGGCAGTTACTTGCAAGCGCTTTTTGGAGTGCGGTGCCTTGGCACCGCTTTGGAAAGCGGCGACTCGTCGCCGCACTCCCCAAAAAACTGCCGCCAGAGGCGTTTTGCCACCACGTAGGTAATTACTTCTTCTCCGTCCTTCTTTGACCGCGCCTTGAAGGTGTTTTGGAGTAACTGTTCAGCCCTGGAAAAACAGGCCGCGGATGGCGCGGATTTTAGGTCGCCAAGGCCGCCAGGCAACGGAAGTAAGTGTGGCACTTTTCCGCGTTTTTCACCTAATCTGTGCCAATCTGTGAAATCGGTGGATGTTTTTCTGCGAAATCTGCGTCATCTGTGGTTTCTCCTTACCGAGGCTGAGCAGTGACGTTTTGGATGGAAAGCGGGGCAATGTTCCGCCCTCCGAGGCGTGGCCGACGCCAACTGGGGGAAGGGGACAAGCCCCTACGGCTGCACAAGGATGGCACGGGCGGGCGCGCCTTCGCTGCCCACCAGTTTGAGCGGCAGGCAGTAAAGCGTGTAAGCGCCTGCAGGCACCGCCGAAAGGTCAAGGGTTTCAATCGCCACCACGCCTGCCCCCAGCAAAATGCGGTGCGTGGGCACGGGGTCATCGTAAGGCGCCACCGAAAGGTAATCCACACCCACCAGCCGCACGCCGCGGGCCACCAGGTATTCCGCCGCGTCGGCGGTCAGGGCCACAAAATCGGTGTGGAAGGCCGTGTCGCCCTGCGCCCACCAGCGCGAGTTACGCGTCTTGAAAAGCACGCGCCCGGCATCGGCAGGCAGGTCGGCGGCTTCCAGCGCCGCGGCGGTAATGTGGCCTTCCAGCGCCGTCAGGTCGACCACATAGGCCAGACCCGTCAGGGCGTCCAGCGGCAGGGTTTCCACCGTAGCGCCTGCGGCCAGAAAATGGTAAGGCGCATCCACGTGCGTGCCCAGATGCACGCACGCCGCCAGGCGCGACACATTCGCGTCGTGGCCGTCTTCCATCTTGAGGAAGCGTTCCAGCACCGGCTCGGGATCGCCCGGCCAGACGGGCATGTGGCCCGGGGCAATGGGAATGGAAATATCGTAGATTTTGGGCATGGGAGGGTCGTCGGGTAGTCAGGTGGTCAGGTCGTCGGGGAGTCGGGGGTCAATCCACAAAGCGGTATTTCAACAGCGTCCACAAGGCGATGATACCATCGTGGGCTTTGATTTTCTTGCCTTCGGTGTAGTCGCGCGGGTTGAAAGCAATGGGCACCTCAAAAATGCGGTAGCCGCGCTTGAGCACCTTGGCGGTAAATTCCGGCTCAAAATCAAAACTGCGGGCATGCAGGGGCATGTCGGCCACCACTTGACGCTTGAACACCTTGTAGCCGGTTTCCATATCGGAAAGGATGGTGTTGTAAAGGATGTTGGTAATCAGCGTGAGAATTTTGTTGGCGACCATGTTCCAAAAAAGAATCGGCCGCCGCGGCGCGCCCAGAAAGCGCGAGCCATAGACCACATCGGCCTTGCCTTCGTAAATCGGCTGCAGCAGTTGGGGGTAATGGCGGGGGTCGTATTCCAGGTCGGCATCCTGAATGATGATCAGGTCGCCGGTGGCGTGCCGGAAGCCGGTGCGCAAGGCTGCACCTTTGCCCTGGTTCTTCTCGTGGTAGAAGATCTTGAGGTGGGCAATTTCGCCGCCGGCTTCCAGTTCCCGCAAAATCTCGCGGGTGCGGTCGGACGAACCGTCATCCACCACCACGATTTCATCAGGAATGCCCGTGGCGGCCACCTGCTGCAGAATTTCGCGGATGGTCTCTTCCTCATTATAAGCCGGAATGACCACGGTCACGGTGTAATGGGGGTGCGTTTCTGTCATGGCGCTCCTCGAAAGCAAAGGGGGCACTGTTCAGCCGTGGGGAAAGCAGCCGCGGGTAGCCACGGAGGCGCGCATTTTTTAGAACGGCAAGCGTCACGGAAATCACGCAAAGGCGCAGAGAGGGCAAAGAACGCGAAGAAAAAATTCTGAGTTTTCTGTCGTTTTTCTGCGCCTTCTGTGTTTTTCTCTCTGCATCTGCGGCATCTGCGGTTTTCCCTGCCGAGGCTGAACAGATACACAAGGGGAAGCATTAGCCCAACGCGGCGCGCACGGTCGTGTAGAGCGTTTCGGCGCGCAGGTCGGCCAGGGTGCGGCAAGGGGCTTTCAAATGCTCGGCCAGGGCACGGGCATAGCCCTGGTCAAATTCGGCGACTTCCATGTTGAGCACCAGGCTCTGAATGCCTTCGGCGGCAATCTGGTCGGCCACGCCATAGGCTTCTTCCAGCGGCGGCAGGTCGGGGTTGATGGCCACATTGGCCGCACCGTCGGTGAGCACAATCAGCAGCGGGCGCACTTCGGGGTGCGCCACTTTTTCGCGCCGCAGCACTTCATAGGCCAGCAGCAGCCCCGCCGAGAGCGGCGTTTTCCCGCCAATGGGGATGTTTTGCAGGGCCCGCGAAGCCAGGTCCACCGAATGGGTGGGCGGCAGCACCAGCGTGGCGCGGTTTTTCTGGAAAACGATCAGCCCCACCCGGTCGCGGTGCTGATAGGCATCGGTGAGCAGCGAGAAAATCGCGCCTTTCGTCGCGGCCATGCGCTCGGCCACCGCCATCGACCAGGAAGCATCCACCACAAAGAGGATAAGATTGGCCGCCTTGCGGACACGCACTTTTTCGCGCAGATCGCGGGGCTTGAGAATAAGCGCGGGGGCGTCTGCGGGGGCGCGGAGACGGCGTTCCTGTTGGTACGGCGCCGCGGCGCGCACGGTGGCATCAAAAGCAAGGTCGGTCACTTTGCCGCGGGGCACGCGCGCCCGAATGTAGCGCCCGCTTTTGCGGTCGGTGAGGGTTTGCGAGCGGCGGCCGCTCTGGCGGCGGGTGCGGGCATCTTGCGGCGTGGTGAGGGGGCGGGGCGTGAGCGCCGCTTGCTGAACGAGGCCGGTGCGCTGGCCGCCTTCCCACCAGCGCCCGTCGCCGGTCTGGAAAACCTCTTGCGGCGCGGCGCGCAGGCTGTCGGCGGCGGCGGGCTGCGCCTCCGCGTCGGTCGTCACGCCCCGAGGACTTTTTTTGCCTTTTCGGCCTCCTGCCGATGCCGTTGGGGCGTGGTGGAAGGCTGGCTTTCCCGCCGGCCGACCAGTTCGTTGAGCCGCTCTTGCAATTCTGCAAAGGTCACTTCGCTCTGGCCGAGGGGCGTGCGCTTGAGGCGGTGCGGCAGGGCGAGTTCGGCTGCCAGCATGATGTCGTCGGTGGTGACGGCGGTGCGGCCTTCGTAAGCCGCCTGCGCCCGCGCCGCCTTGAGGATGACCATATCGGCGCGGTGGCCGTCCACACCCAGCGAAGCGGTGAAAGTAGCGATGGTCAGCAGGTCGCGGCCGGTGTAAGTAACCTCCGGCAGCAGGTCGCGGGCGCGGGCGATGCGTTCCGAAAGCGCCTTTTCGTGGGGCTGCCAGGCCTCGCGGAAGCCTTCCGGCGCGGTTTCAAAGGCGATGTTGCGTTCAATGATTTCCACCCGCTGGGCCGGGTCGCTCACGCCGCGGATGTCTACCGCCAGGGCAAAACGGTCAAGCAACTGCGGGCGCAGGTCGCCCTCTTCGGGGTTCATCGTGCCCACGAGGATGAAGCGCGCCGGATGCCAGAAGGAAATGCCTTCCCGCTCAACGATGTTGACGCCCATCGCGGCGGCATCAAGCAGCAAATCCACAACATGGTCGTCCAGCAGGTTGACTTCGTCAATGTAGAGGATGCCGCGGTTGGCCGCGGCCAGCACGCCGGGTTCAAAATGGCGCTCCCCGCGCTGGATGGCGCGCTCAATATCCAGTGTGCCCACCACGCGGTCTTCCGTGGCCGAAACCGGCAGGTTGACGAAAGGCACCGGCTTCCAGACCCACTGATGCGCCAGGTCTTCTCCGGCTTCGGCGCGCGCCTGGCATTCGGTGCACCAGGTTTCCGGCCGCTCGGGGTCGCAGCCAAAGCGGCAGCCCTTGACCGCTTTGACCTGCGGCAGCAAGGCCGCCAGGGCGCGCGCGGCCGTGGATTTTGCCGTGCCGCGTTCGCCGCGAATCAACACGCCGCCGATACGCTGGTCGATGGCGTTCAAAATCAGGGCGCGCTTCATGCGCTCCTGATCAACGATGGCCGTGAAGGGAAAAATCGCTGTCACAAGACATCCTTTGGGGTGAAAGAGAGTATCTGTTCAGCCGGAGCAAGGAGAAACCGCAGACGACGCAGGTGAGCGCCGATGGGGCATTCCCTCGCGGCTGAACAGTGACGAAAAGGATTTGAAAGGGAATGGGTTTCGGCCGCGGTCGGCGAGGGCCGGGCCGTGCTTTCGCAGTTATACCACAAAGGTTGCAAACTTTTCTCATCACCTGTTATAATTACCCCATCTTTCAACAACGGAGTTGGTCTTATGGAATGGAATGAAGCCCCTCGGGGGCAGGAGGTTGCACCTGAACCCACAGCAGCAGAAGCACACGAAGAAGAACCCCAAATGACCATGGAAGACCTTCTGGAAGCAGAAGGCTTTTCCCTGGAGTTTCCCAAAACGGGGGAAATCCGCACCGGCGTCATCACCAGCATCACCGAAAACGAAGTCCTGGTGGGCATTGGCGCAAAATCCGAGGGCGTGATTCCCAAGCGGGACTTGGAACGCTTGAGCGAAGAAGAAAACGCGGCCATCCAAATCGGGAACGAGATCTCGGTTTATGTCGTGTCGGTAGATAGCGACGGCACGGCCAAACTTTCTTACACCCGCGCCCTGGAAGCCCAAGACTGGGACGAAGCCGAGCGGATGCGCGACAACAAGGAAACTTACCACGGCACGGTTGCCGGGGTCAACAAAGGCGGTTTGGTCGTGCGCTTCGGGCGGTTGCGCGGCTTCATTCCTGCTTCGCAAGTCAGCCGCGAACGGCGGCTCTCGGTGGGCGGCGGGCGCCCCGACAAAGACCTGGAAGCCTGGAAAGCCCTCATCGGGCAGCCCATAGCCGTGCGGGTGATAGAAGTGGACCGCGAACGGCGGCGGCTTATCCTTTCCGAACGGGCCGCGGCGCGCGAATCGCGCGAAGTGCTCAAAGAGCAGCTGCTGGAATCCCTGCAAGTGGGCGATGTCCGCACCGGGCGGGTCACCAGCCTGACCAACTTCGGCGCATTCGTCAACATAGACGGCGCCGACGGCCTGGTGCACCTCTCCGAAATCTCGTGGGAACGCGTGGGCAAGGCCAGCGACGTGCTCAAAGTCGGCCAGGAAGTTACCGTGAAGGTCATTGAAGTGGACCGCGAACGCAAACGCATCGGCCTCTCCATCCGTCAATTGCAGGAAGACCCCTGGAAACAAAAAACCAAAGGCCTGCGCGAAGGGATGCTGGTCAACGCGGTCATCACCCGGCTGGAAAAATTCGGCGCTTTTGCCCGGCTGGATAACGGCCTGGAAGGGCTCATCCACATTTCCGAGCTCAGCCCCCAGCATGTGGAACACCCGCGCGAGGTTGTCCACGAAGGCGACGAGGTCACGCTGCGCATCGTGCGCATTGACCCTGACCGCCGCCGCATCGGCCTCAGCCTCAAAAAAGTGGATTCCCTTGCCTACGCCGACCTTGACCTGCGGCTGGCCATGGAAGAAGCCGAAGAAGAACTGGAAGGCATTCTGCAGGAAGGCGAAACCGGGGAAGCCGCCGCCGAGGCCGAAACGCCAGCGCCGGCGGAGGAAGCCGAGGCCAAAGCCGCCGTTCCGGCAGAACCCGATGCCGGCGCCGCGGAAGCAGGCGCAGAAGAACCCGAAAGCGAATAATCTCCTGCCTTTCCCACAAACACACGAAAGCGCACCTCAAAAAGGGTGCGCTTTTGCATTGGCTGCGCTTGCAGCCCCCTTTTTCAACACTCCGGCGCGGTCACTCGGCCGCGGCGCGGCGGGCGCGCCAGGCTTTGTAGTATTCCCACACGCCCGGCAGCACCGACACCGCGATGATACCGAGAATCACCAGGCTGAAATTGTTCTTGACCACCGGAATGTTTCCGAAAAAATAGCCCAACCCCAGGAACAACGCCGTCCACGCCAGCGCACCGGCCACATTGTAAGTAATGAAATGGCTGTAGGTCATCGCGCCGATACCGGCCACGAAAGGCACGAACGTGCGCACAATGGGCACAAAGCGCCCCAGCACCACCGCAAAGCCGCCGTGCTTTTCGTAAAACTCGTGGGTGCGCTCCAAATGCTCGTGCTTGAGATACCGGATTTCGCCGGAAAACGCCCGCGGCCCGATAAAATGCCCCACCCAGTAGTTCGCCGTATCGCCCAGAATGGCCCCCGCGGCCATCACCAGGTAAAGCAGCGCCAGGTTGAGGTCGCCCAAAGCCGCAAACGTGCCTGCGGCGAAAAGCAGCGAATCGCCGGGCAAAAAAGGCGTTACCACGAAGCCGGTTTCCAGAAAAATGACAAAGAACAGCAGAGCATAGGTCCAGATGCCAAACATTTGCAGCACCGTGGCCAGGTGTTTATCCAGATGCAGGAAGATATCAAGCAAAAGTTGAAGCCAGGGCATCGCCTCGTCCTTGATTCAAGATGAGCGGCATTATAGCACATTACGGCCACGGTGCGCCGGTGACGCGCATTTTAATGTGCAGCAAGTGGTCATCCGGCGTCAGGCGCCTGACCACGTCCATTCCCGAAACCACCTCGCCGAAAACGGTCGCGCGGCCGTCGTATTGCGGCAGCGCCTTGAGAGCAATGAAAAACTGGCTGCTGTTGGTATTGCCGCCGGCGCTGTAAAGGGCAACCAGGCCGGGGCGGTCAAACTTCAGGCCGGGGGCAGTTTCCAGCCCAAAGGTGTAGCCGGCGTTGCCGTAGCCGGTGCCGGAAGGATCGCCCGTGCGGACGAGGTCGGCCGTGGCTTCCAGAATCGGGCTGTTGTCGTACCAGCCGTGAGCAGCCAGGAAAGCGAAACTGTTGACGGCCGCGGGGGCCTGGGCGGGAAAGAGGCGTAGCGTGACCGCGCCGCGGGTGGTGAGCAGGTCGGCTTCCACCTTCGCATCGGGCGAAATGGCTCGCGGGGGGCAGGCGTGAAACTGGTGGGCTTCCAAAATTTTGAGCCGCACCACCGCATCCAGATCTTTGAAATCCAGCGGGCCGGCATAGAGGCTGGCGTTGATGTAAAGCATGGGCACGGCGGGCAGGTTGTGGTTAATGCCGTTTTGCCAGGCGCGCTGCACCAGCCCGCGGATGCTTTTGCTTTGCAGGTCGTTCAAAAAGCGGCTGTCGTCCAGCCCCAGGCGTTGGGCCGCCTTTTGCAGGTAAGCCAGGAAAGCCTTGCCGCCCATCCCCGTCCAACGCGTCTGCTCGGCGAAGAGCAGGTCGTGCATCGCCCAGAACCTGCCCTGACGGGCCGCGGCTTCGGCGGCCTGGGCGGCAAGGGCAGCCTTGTCGTGCAGGTTGAGCAGCGGGAAATGGCGGAAGACCAGCACAACCTCTTGCGAATGCGCCCGCTGCACGTGCCGCAACACCGGGGCGAGGGCCGCGCACGAAGTGCATTGGAAATCGCTATACACCACCAGAAACACCGCAGCATGTTGGGGGTCGCCGAGGATGTGGTCATAAGGGGTGAGGTAGTCTTGGGCTTCGCGGGCAGCCGAAACGCCGGGCTGGGATGCCCGGCAGGCTATTGTGGGCACCGGGGAAGGCGAAGGCGTTGCGGCCGGCGTGGGGGTGGGCTGCAGCGGCCGCGGCGTGGGCGGCGGCGCGGCGGGGGGCGCGGCAGACGCGCAGGCGCCCAACAGCACCCCAATTCCCGCGGCCAGCAGCCAGCGCCCCACAATGAGCAAACGGAGGGCTCTCATGGGCAACTTCCTTTTTCGGAAAGGGCAAAGGGCTGCCACGATTTTACCGCACCCCCAGGTGTCGTCGTAGGGCGGGATGGCATCCCGCCCTACGAGGGAGAAGTAAGCCTGCCACACCACGACCGGCAGGGCCGCGACGCGCGTGCCATCCTACGGAGAAGTCAATACAAACACCATAGAAACCGTGGCCGTCACCGTCAACTGCCCGCCGCTCACCGGCACTTCACCCGCGGCTTTCGGCGCGGCCATCCGCACCTCGGCCCGGACCACAGGCTGCACCAAACTCTGAAACGAAATGGTCTGCACTTTGCCCAGTTTGGCTCCTGCCGCTTCGGCAATGGCTGCCGCCTGCGCCTTGCCCTGCTTCACGGCTTCCAGCCGCGCCTGCTCCAGCAAGGCCGCCCGGTCGCTGACATCAAAGCGGATGCCCTGCAGGCGGTTCGCGCCGTTCTGCACCACGGCGTCCAGCACCTGCCCCAATTTGGCCAGATCGCGCACGGTGATCTGCATGGTGTTGTCCACCACATAGTAGCGGGCAATCACCTTGCCGTCCTTATCCCGCTCTTCGCTCTGGTAAAGAGACACCGAGGTGGTGCGGATGTCTTTCTTTTCAACGCCGAACTGCGCCAGGGTTTGATACACTTTGGCGGCCTGGGCGTTGTTGACGCTGAGGGCATCGGCCGCCTGCCTGGCCTGCGTATGCACCCCCACGGTAATGTAAGCCACATCGGGCGTGGCCGTCACCGAGGCCTGCCCTTCAACCGTGATGGTGCGTTGGGAAGGGCAGTTCGTGGCTTCCGGCAGGGGCGCAGCCTGCACGCGAGGGGAAAAACTTCCGGCGGCCACGGCCACCACCGCAGCCACCACGGCGACCAGCGCCGCAATCCATGCCATCCATTGCTTCCACATGCGAGACCTCCTGAAAAAGTGTTTCCGGGTTGCAGTGCTTCGGTGTTCCGGCTTCCTGTCGTGTCAAGCCATAGACGCCGAAAAGCAGCAAAAGGTTCCCCGAGGCGTCTGACTCACCGACTGCCCGACTTCCCGACCATCCGACGGTCTGACAACCCGACTCATGGACTACCGCCGCGCTCACTGATGGTACAATCTGTGTCGCTTTTCCGGCAAGCCCACACCTCCAGCCACCGGCCGGCCAGGGCATTCGGCCACGCCGTAATTACCTACCCAAATCGTAGGGCGGGCAATGCCGGGCGTGTTTTCACACCACGTTTTCCTTTGGCACTGCCCTGTGTTGCATGAACCCCACCCCCGTCCCCTTCCCGCAAGCGGGGAGGGGAGCCAGGGGAGGGGTATGACAAAAGCGCAGTGCATCAAGAGGCAGGGAGAGCACAACAGCGTAGGCAGTTACCACGCCCCGGCTTCCCACTCCCATTTTATCCCCTTTTGCGAGCGAGAAAATGCGCCAAGAAGTGCTCACCTGGAACGACGTAGACGCCCTGATTGACCACCTCATCCCCCAGTTTGATGTGGCCTTTGACGCGATGGTGATGATCAGCCGCGGGGGCATTGTGCCCGGCGGCATCCTGGCCGAAGCCCTCGGCCTGGCCCACATTCTGCTGGCGGCGGTGGACTTTCCGGCGCAGATGGCCATGGCCCGCGCCAAACTGGTCGCCTGGCCGAAATTCATCCAGTTCCCCGATGAGCCGCTGCTGGAAGGCCGCCGCACGCTCATCGTGGACGATGTGTGGGGCTCCGGCCGCACGATGACTGCGGTGCGGGCGCGGGTGGAAGCCGCCGGCAGCATCCCCTACACCTGCGTGCTGCACTTCAACCCCCATCGCAGCCTGTTCGGCGCGTTGCGCCCCGACTTCTACGCCGCGCTGACCGACGCCTACATCGTCTACCCGTGGGAAATCCAGCGCGGCGGCGACAAAGTGCTCGCCGACCCGGCGGGCGTGGGGTAAGCGGAAGCCATGAACATTGACCGTCGCCTGATGGCACTGCTGCGCGGCCCCCGCGTGGCCTTCGGCATCACCGTAGGGCTGGGCATCCTGGGCGGCTTCCTCATCGTAGCCCAGGCCGCGCTGGCGGCGTGGATGGTCAACGCCGTCTTTCTGGAAAAAGCCGCCCTGACCGACCTGCGCTGGGCGGCCCTGGCTTTCATGGGGGTACTGGCCGCGCGCGGGGCGGCTTCCTGGGGCGCCGAAGTGAGCGCCTTCCGGGTCGCGGCCGAGGTCAAACGCACCCTGCGCGAGCGCCTGCTGACGCACCTCGCCCTGCTGGGGCCGGTTTACACCCACGGCGAGCGCACCGGTGAACTCACCAACACCCTCACCGAGGGGCTGGAAGAACTGGAAACCTACTTCCGCCACTACCTGCCCCAGGTGGTGCTCGCCGCCGCCGTGCCGCTGCTCGTGCTGGTGCTGGTCTTCCCGCGCGATTGGATCTCCGGGCTGATTTTGCTGTTCACCGCCCCGCTCATCCCCCTCTTCATGAACCTCATCGGCAGCATCGCGCAAAGCCTGACCGAAAAGCAATGGAAACAGCTCAACCGCATGAGCGCCTTCCTGCTGGATGCGCTGCAAGGGCTGACCGCGCTGAAAATTTTGGGGCGCAGCCGCGAATACATCCGGCGGGTGGAAGAAGTGAGCGACCGCTTCCGTCAGACCACTCTGGAAGTGCTGCGGGTGGCCTTCATCTCGGCGCTGGTGCTGGAATGGGTGGGCACGCTGAGCACGGCGGTGGTCAGCGTGGGCATCGGCCTGCGGCTGCTCTACGGGCGGCTGACTTTTGAGCAAGCGTTTTTCGTGCTGCTCCTCACGCCGGAATTCTACTTCCCGCTGCGGCAGTTGGGGGCGCGCTTTCATGCCGGCATGGGCGGTGTGGCCGCCGCGGAGCGCATCTTCGGCGTGCTGGAAACCCCGCCCCTGGCCGCCGCGCCCGAAGCCGCGGGCAGGGAAAGCCCCCCGGCGGCGCGGCTTTCCCCCGCCGCGGCGGCTGCCGTCTTCCCGCTGCGGCTGGAAAACGTCACCTACACCTACCCCGACGGCGGCGAAGCAGCCCTGCAAGGGGTGAGTTTCACCATTGAAGAGGGGATGCAGGTGGCGCTGGTGGGGCCAAGCGGGGCGGGCAAGAGCACCATTGCCTACCTGCTGCTGCGCTTCATCGTGCCCCAAAGCGGCAAAATCCTGGCCGGTGCGCAACGCCTGGCCGAAATTCCGGCAGAAGCCTGGCGGCAATGGGTGGCCTGGGTGCCGCAGCAGCCCTACCTCTTCAACACCACCGTGGAAGCCAACATCCGCCTGGCCCGCCCCCACGCCTCCCGCGAAGAGGTGGTGCAGGCGGCGAAAATCGCCCGCGCCGACGAATTCATCCGTGCCCTGCCCGAGGGCTACGAAACCGTGGTCGGCGAGCAGGGGGCGCGCCTGAGCGGCGGGCAGGCGCAGCGCATTGCCCTCGCGCGGGCGCTGCTGAAGAACGCCCCCTTCCTCATCCTGGATGAACCCACCGCCAGCCTCGACCCGGAGCACGAAGCCGCCATCCAGGAAGGCCTGCAGGCGCTCCTGGCCCGCCGCACCGCGCTCATCATTGCCCACCGGCTGCACACCATCACTGCAGTTGACCGGGTGGTGGTGCTGGAAGGCGGCCGGGTGGTGCAGGTCGGCGCGCCCGAGGCCCTGGCCGCGCAAGAGGGGCTGTTCCGGCGGCTGCTGGAGGCGCGAAACACCACCCCATGACCCTTTGGCACTGGCTTTTCCCGCTCGTAGGTTACCTGCTGGGCTCGCTGGCGTTTGCCGTCTGGCTGCCCCGCTGCGTCGCGGGCATCGACATCCGCACGGGCGGCTCAGGGCACGCCGGTGCCACCAACACCATGCGGCACATCGGCTGGGGGTGGGGGCTGGTCGTTTTTGCGCTCGATGTGCTCAAAGGTTACGTCGCCGTAGCGTTGGCACAGGCAGCCGGGGCAGGCACCCTCATCGTGGCGCTCACCGCCGCGGCAGCGGTGGCCGGGCACATCTGGCCAGTCTTCGCCGATCTGCGCGGTGGCATGGGGAACGCCCCCACCTTCGGCGCGCTGCTGGCCGTTTCTCCGCTGGGCGCGCTGCTGGCCGTGGGATGGCTGATTGCCTGGGTGCTTTTGCTGCACCACACGGCGCGTGGCAACGCCCTCGCCGCGGCCACCGCCTGGGCGCTCTTTTGGGCTGTGGGATTGACCGGCGCGCCGCTGGCCGTGGCCATTGCCCTGGCACCGGTGGTCACCCTGCGCTTTGCTCAAGACTGGCAACGTCAGTATCGTGAACTGTGGCTCGACCGTTCCGAGAGCAACGAATAATCCGCCCCCCGGCAGTGCCGTCATTCAATTTGGCTGAGGGACACACTTTCGCCTCAAAACCGCCACCAGCACCTCGCGGCGAAGCCGTGTCTGCTGCAATCACCTGGTACGGTGAGGCCTTCTTTATGAACACTCTTAATACCGCTTCCCGATTCAGACTCTTTACGGCGGCGGGCCGTTGTAGTAGAAAATCGGCACCCACAGGCGCAGCGGGCCTTTGAGGTGGAAGCCGGGGGCCATCTCCAGTTCCACAATGCAATCGAGGTTTTTCTTTCCATGCCAGAGTTCCCCGCCGCGCAAAGGCGTTTTGTGGGCGAAAGTGAGGGAGATGTTTTCCTCACTGACGAAAACGTTGGGCACCGGCGTGCGATAAGAGCGGGGGCCATTGGCGTCGGGGAAAAGCAAAATCGTCTTGCGTATTTCCGGCGTGAGCAGCGGTTCTTTGTCGGGAGGAAGGTAAATTTGCCGTAGCCCTCGGATGAAGTGAGGCGTGACTGCTGTCATTCCCACCCCTGTGCGGTAAGGTGGAAAGGGCGTGGCAATTTGAGATGGCGCAATGCCAAAGACTTGAAAGGCAAAGGATATCCCAAGAGAGTAGTTGTGGGGGTAATCCCAATATTCATTGTCGGCTGCAACAAAGATCAGGATGTTGGGCGCCTGGGGAAGGCGGTAATACCCCGCCCAACGTCCCCACAGATTGACGTTCTTCATGGGGAGATACATGTAAGCGCCGTCTTTGAGGGGGCTGAAAGGCAGCGGCGGCGGGGTGGGGAGGCCGGCAGCGGGGGAAGCCGCAACCTTCGGCGAGACCGTGGCAGGAGAGAAGGGCGCAGTGGCAGGTGAAGCAGAGGCTTCCGGCGCTATTGTGCGGACGGGCGTCAGCCAGGAAGGTTGGGGGCGAGGCTGGCACCCAGCCAACATGAAGCCAAACAAGAAAAGGAGGCCCGACCAGGTGGATGGTTTCATGGGATGTCCTCCGAAAAACGAAATCCCCCTGGCCTCGCGCCAGGGGGAGGCCAGGGGAACGCGATAGGGCTGCGGCAAGTTTACGGCAGGGCCAGGGTGGTCGTGGGGCCGGCCGTCCAGGGCGTGAGGGCTTTGCGTACATTTGCGGGCAAGCCGCCCTGGGGCACGCACCACTGCACTTCGCCGTCGGGCAGGGTGATCTTGTGGAAAGCAGGGCTTTTGCTCAGGTTGGCTTTCGCCAATAGTGGGGCGACATGTTTTTGGAAAACGGCGTCTTCAATGCATTCCGGGATGTTGCGCTGCCAGGTGATCTGCATTTGGGCGGGTGTTGCCCTGGTGCCTGGCGCGTGATCGGGGTTGGGGATGAATTGCACCAGGAAACAGCGCTGCGCCGAGGTTAGCACGCCGGGCGCGTTGTAGTACGGCACAGCCCAAACGTTCAGCACCCAGCCGGGTGTGCCGTCTGCGAGGCGCAGGTTTCCGGAAGGCGTCCAATCTCCGGCGTCGGGCAGTTTCTGGCAGGCTTGCAGGTAGAAGACCTGCCCTGCTCGCAGCGCGTCTTTGATTTTCAGCCTCCCGTTTTGCAGCCCGCGCCACTTGTCGAGCGTGGCGTGTTGCGGTGCGCGGGCGCTGAGATAGACATCTCGGACGGCATTGGGCCGTTGGGCTTCCGCTACGGCCACTTGTACTTTCGTTGGGGGATGGTGGGCAAAGTCGCCAACCAGCATGGTTTGGTAATGCGCGGTGGTGGGCTGGTTTTCCCGGGGAGCGCATTGAGTGAAGGCCGCACCTTTTTGCCGTGAAGAAGCCAGCACCTTGCCGTCGGCATCCAGCAGCGTAACGTCGGTGGGCGCGCAGCCGGGGTTGTGGGCGCTGCGGGCGTAGTCTACATCGAAGACGACGACGGCGAAGGTGTCGCTGTAAGCCAACGTCTGGAAACGCAGCCGCGGCCCCTGCGCCTCGGCAACCGAAGCCGGGCGGCCAAACTGCCACCAGCCTGCCGCGGCCAGCGCGGCGACGGCCAGCAGCAAGGCGAAGATTCGCAAACCAGATTTACGGGACATATGAACCCTCCTTGAGAGCGCGGGCACCCCACGCCATTTTACCCCTCGTAGCAACTCCAGGGGTCATACCAGCCGCTGTAAGCGTAGTTTTTCATGCCGCCGCAGGCTTGAACGATGTCATAACCATCGACCATTCGTGTGTGAAGAGCAGCGCCTACGCCGAGATATGGGCTGTAACTCCTCCCATAATCTTGAGTGTAATTGTTCCACTGTTCATGGGCATAGGCATAAAGATAGTTCGGCCACCCGTTCCAGTACTGTGTTCTTACAACGCTGACGCGCGACCAGTTGGACACGCAATACCCACTGTAACGTAATTCAACATAGATGCGCCCCCAGTTGCCATTGGCATAATGCGCACCTTGCACCGTATGGGCATGGGTGCCGGCACAATTGGTGCTCTCAGGCCATATTCCCCGGCAACTGATGCCTTTACAACTTGGACCGGACGCCAATGCATTGGGGGTTCCCATGCCTGCGGCCAGCAGGATGGTTAAAGCAAGTATCATCCAAATTCTGCGCATCTTGACCCTCCTTGAGCGATGCGGTGCAAGCGATGAACAAAGTTGTTGTGAAAGAGGCCACCCTTTCACATGGTTCAGCAATTCCGCCAGCGGTACCTTCAGTATAGCAAAAAAAAAGCGGTGTCAAGTCAAGAGGGGTAGTACTTTTGGTGTACATATTTGTTGGTGATATCTCTTTTTGCGTGCTTGCAAAGCGTTTGCCAGGTGATAGTTGTGATAGGGTCAGGGGCAAACGTGATCTGTGAAGCAGTGGCTGTGAATCAAAGCACGTCTATGACCAGCCGATGCCATTCTCCAAATCCACTCGCCCTCGCCAGATACCAATGACTTTTCCTTCCAACAACCCGCACTTTGGCTTTCTTTGCTCTGCCAGCCAATAACGTCTTGCTACAAAGGCCACAAAACCCAACACAACCATCAAATGCTCTTGTTTCGTAATTACCTACGTGGTGGCAAAGTGCTTCGGTCGGCAGTTTTTCTTTGGAGTGCGGCGATGAGTCGCCGCTTTCCAAAGCGGCGCCAAGGCACCGCACTCCAAAAAGCGCTTGCGGAGAGAAATACTCCCCGTGTCCTCCGTTCTCTGTGGCAGCATTTACAGGCGCAGGGCTACCCGCAGCGCTTCTGGGTAGGTAATTACCTTTTTCTATTCCACACGGTTGCGTTGTCCCCATCACGTTACGATGGCCCAACTGTGGCTCGACCGTTCAGGAAGCGACGAATAATCCGCGCCCCGGCAGCCGGTCACAAAAGTTCCCCCCCTCACACCCACCCCTGCAAGCGGAACGCCCGCACCGCCCAGTCGGCCAAGCGGGGGGCGAAGCACTGCGCCCAATAGAGCAAGCGCGCCTGAAAGGGCACGATGACCTCGGCGCGGTTGCGCTGCACCGCCCGCACGATGGCCTGCGCCACGGCTTCCGGCGGAATCTTGGCCGAGATCCGCGGCACTTTGAGGTCGGCAATCATCGGCGTATCCACCCGCCCGGGGAACACGGTGCTGACGCCCACGCCGGTGCCGTGGAGTTCCTGCCGCAGCACATCGCCAAAGCCGCTGAGGGCAAACTTGGCCGCGACGTAAGGGGCATCAGGGGGCAGCCCTTTTTTGCCATCCATGGAAGTGACCAGCACGATATGGCCTTCCCTCTGTGCCAGCAGGTGCGGCAGGGCTTCCAGCACCAGATACACCCCGCCGTAGAAGTTGACGGCCAGGGAACGTTCCAGCAGATCGGGGGTGAGGTCGCGAATTGGGCTGCGGAGGTACACTCCGGCGTTGGCCACCACGCCATCCAGGCGTCCAAAGTGCTCACGGGTGCGCGCCACCAGCGCGGCCACATCGGCGCGGCGGGTCACATCGGTGGGCACGGCCAGGGCTTCCCGCCCCAGGGCGCGCACCCGCGCGGCCACGGCTTCCAGCGCCCCGGCACGGCGCGCGGCCAGCGCCACATGCGCTCCCGCGCGCGCAAAAGCCCGCGCCGCGGCTTCCCCAATGCCGCCAGAAGCGCCGGTGATGATGATGACACGGTCATGGAGATCTTTCATCGCACCCTCACAGCAAGGAAAAACCGTAACTGCTCAGCCTCGGTAAGGAGAAACCACAGATGAGGGATGGTTCATTTTCCCAGAAAATTACCTGAACACTTTTTGCATGCACCAAAAGCCGGTCATATTCCCGCTCTCGCCCTCACCTATCCCCCGAGCCTTGCT
>JALUXH010000078.1 GCA_027019065.1 Anaerolineales bacterium | reverse complement strand
GCGTTCGCCAGCAGCACCGCCAAGGCCCGCCGCGGCCGCCTGCGCCACCCCGTCAGCGTGTAACCCCACAGCGATCCCACGCCGCCGCGGCCCTTCTGCTCCCTCTCCCCACGCAAGCCGCCCATCCGCAGCACCGCCACCGGCGCCATCCGCACCACGCTCAGCGCCGCAGGCGTGGCCCCCAGCCCAAAGGCCGCCAGCATCCCTACCGGCACCACGGCATACGCCCACCACGGCAGCGGTGCATGGCCCGCCGCCAACGCTGCCCCCCACGCCGTCAGCGCGCCCACCGCCGCACCCGCCGCCACCGCCAGCAGGTACGAGCCTACCGTCTGCCGCACCACCCAGCCTGTGCGCCAGCCCAACGCCTTGCGCAACGCTAACGCCTGCTGCTCCCGCGCCAGCATCAGCCAGCCCTGATGCACCGTGTACAGCCCCGCCACCACGGCCAGCAGCGCCAAGAAGAGCCACTGCCCCAAGTTGATGCGTTCCTGATAGGCCGTGGTCACCCCCTTGCGAATCCAGAACTCCTGCACCGTGCCCACATCGGGCACATCCACCAGCACCGGCGTGGGCGAGGAGCCCACCATGATGTCCACTTCCAGCCCGGTGCGGCGATGGATTTCCCCGGCCACGGCTTCAATCTTCGCCTGCGCGGCCGGGGACATGGATTCAATGCCCGCCACCCGCACCCGCACCGCGCTGATGCAGTCCTCGCGGCCGAGGACGGTGCAGACCGCGTCCACGGTGGTGAGGGCCAAGGGCGGCGGCTGCAGGTAGCCTGCGGGGTTGAGGGTGGGGTAGAGCGGCTTGGGCGGGTTCACCGGGCGCCCCTGGGCGTCGGCGACCAGAAGCACATCCGGCGGGCTATAGAGTTCCATGGGCACCTTGTTGGCCTGGTCCTGCTGCGGCAGGCGGCTGATGTCGTACACCCCCACCGGCTTCAGGTAAAAACAACCGGAGACGCGGCGCTCCATCATGGAGCGATACTGCAACACCTCGCTTTCATAGCCGCCCCACACGACACCGCCCTTGCGCACAGGTCGCAATCTCAGGCGGATGGAGTTATCCTGCCCGCTGGAAGCCACTTCTTCATAGTCCAGCGGGGCCGGTAAATCCACCGCGTGCCCGATTTGCCCCAACAAAAATTGGAAGTTGGGGTTGGTGAACAATTCGGGCCTCTCCAAGGGGGCAAAGAGGCCACGGTACAGGGTTTCCCCATCGGCCTGGGCGCGGGCCACCACCTTTTCGGCCGGAAGTTCGGTAAGGAAGGAAATCCACGCCGAATCCGAAGCGTTCCGCCAATCCTCCAAGCGGAAATCGGGCGGCAGGCGCAGTTTTTCCGCCACGGCGCTTTCTTGCAGGCGGGCAAAGCCTTGACGGTGGAAAAGGACATTCGCGGCCAGGCATCCCTGCCTTCCCGCCCATTCAAAAGGAACAGGGTGAACGGCTTCTCTGGAAAGATAATCCCCCAGCACGATGGCCTGCTTGAGCCCCACCAGTTGGGCTTCGGCCTGCGGGTCAATACCGGCCACGAAGATAGGCACCTCCACATAGTCAGAGAAAACACTTTCAGGATCGCCGGCTACAACCATCATCAGCCTGACAGGCGCCGGGTTGGGCAGGAAAAGGTAAGGGATGCTTCGCTCCAAAGTATATTGCCTGATGCCATCGTCCAGCAGGAGATGCACGCGGACGCGGTAAGCCTGCGGCTGGGTCACCTTGAAGCGGTAGAACAGGTTGCCGGTGGCAAGAAGCGGCACATACCCCAATGGCGCGATGGGCGCGGCCACTTCCACTTCGGGCACCCGGCGGATGGCCGCCAACTGGGCAGGGGAAATGCCGCCCGCCTGGTTCAGCGCAAAGTTGGGCGCCACCAGCCCGTGCCTGACCTCAATGGAACGGCGGCTTCCGGCCGGGCGCACCAAAATGTCATATGCCGGCCGCCAATAGCGCGAAAGGTCGCCCTGAGCCAGGGCGTCCGTCTGCTGCGCAGCGCTCAGCGCCAGCAGGCTCAGGGCGACCAGCGCCGCAACGACGAGGAAAGCCGTGGACAAGCGTCGCATGTTAGCAGGCCATTAGCAATAGCTACAAAAATCTCCCACGTATCTCCGGCCGTAACACACTCCCTGACAGCATTCAACTATGTACCGGTGGTAAATGGCCTTTTCCCACCCACAACTCATACAATACTCTTCCACGTCCTCGTAATGATAGTCGCAATAATTATTGGGGCCCGGTCCCATCTGGGTTCCTGCTGTTAGGCTATTTGCGCTTGCTTGCATAGTAGGCCACGCTGCAGCCACCAGCGTCAACACCACGGCCACCAGCAGCAACACCCCCAAACCAATCTGCATTTTGCGGTAGGTTTGAGCCCGTAACATGTTGCCCTCCTTTCGCTTGCAAAAAACGAACGAATCTTCTCAAGTTGGTCAGTATGCTAAAATTTGTTTTCTCTCCGTCGCATCACCTCCTTTCTACTTTTCCTCACTTCTCGTTGACCAAGGCTTCAATGCTCTCCAACGAGTTCGCCGTTCCTCCACGGCGCACGATGCCCTCCGCGTCCACCACGAAAAACCACGGCGTCCCCGGTACCCGATACGCATGAGCCACTTTGTTATCCCATGCCAGCACGGGGAAATCAAAGTGATAGGTGTCCACCACTTCCTCTTTTGCCTCTTTGCTCCCGGATAGGATCATCACGATTTGTTGCTCGGGATGTCGCTTGTGGTACTCGCTCAAATGAGGGAACATACGCTTGCACACCCCGCACTCCGTGGAAGCAAAGACGAGCAACACGCGCTTCCCCCGAAATTGCGACAACGAGATTTCGTTGCCTTGCATATCCGACAGGGAAAAGGTCGGCGCTTTTTGACCAGGGCGTATCCCTTCATCTGGTGGCCCTTGCCCTACGGCGCGCAACGGCGCCACACTTCGCTCTACCTGGAACACATGCCACAGGACAAGCCCATTCAAAAGAATGAGCACGCCCAGTAACAAGAGAACACCTTGCAAAAGACGCTCTAACCCCTTTTTGTTGTCCATAGGAAGACTCCCACACGAACTTGGCCCCCGCCAGCGGTGAATGGGTTTACGATAGGGCCCCTCTATCTATTTTGACAATGTCACATTAGACACATGTTCTGCTACACTTTTCAAAAGAGATGAAATGTGGCATAAATTGGCAGCATGAACAACAGACAAAACCGATTAACGATATAACCCGTTGGGGGCTTCG
>JALUXH010000077.1 GCA_027019065.1 Anaerolineales bacterium | reverse complement strand
AACCTTCCCCGCCTGTGGGAAACCTGGCAGCAACAAGGCATCGCCGTACTCACCTGGCAAGACCCTGCTTACCCCCAGCGGCTGAAGCAAACCGAACACGCCCCGCCGGTGCTTTACGTGCGGGGCAAAATGATGCCCGAAGACGACTGGGCCGTTGCCGTGGTGGGCACCCGCAAAATGAGCGCCTACGGGCGGCAAGTGGCCGAAGAAGTGGCCGGGCTGCTGGCCTCCCGAGGCGTAACCGTGGTCAGCGGGCTGGCCCGCGGCATTGACGGCATCGCCCACCGCAGCGCCTTGCGCCACAACGGGCGCACGGTGGCCGTGCTCGGCAGCGGCGTAGATGTCATCTACCCGCCGGAACACCGCCGCCTGGCCGCCGAAATCACCGCCCGCGGCGCGCTGCTGAGCGAATACCCCCCCGGCACGCGCGCCGAGGCGATGAACTTCCCGCCCCGCAACCGCATCATAGCGGGCATGAGCCTCGCCACCATTGTGGTAGAAGCCGGACGCCAAAGCGGGGCCCTCATCACTGCCGCCTTTGCCGCCGAGCAGGGGCACGAAGTCTTTGCCGTGCCCGGCAGCATCTACGCCGAACAAAGCCGCGGCGCCAACTGGCTGCTGGCGCAAGGCGCCCGCCCTCTGACCGCCGCCGAAGACATTCTGGAAGCCCTGGATCTCAGCCTGCTTCCCCAGCGGCAGGCCGCGCGCCGCAGCCTGCCCGCCACCCCCAAAGAACAACGCCTGCTGGAAGCCCTCGGCAGCACGCCGCGCCACGTGGACGAAATCAGCGCCCAACTGGGGCTTCCGGTGAGCGAAGTCACTGCCACCCTGACTCTGATGGAACTCAAAGGGCTGGTGCAATCCGTCGGCGGCATGAAATACGTGGCCGCGCGCTGAGCACCAGGCCGCAGGGTGTGTTCGGGCGCCCTGCAAAGCAGCCCCTGCCCGCCGAAGACGGAGTTTTCCCATGACCCACCCACACTACCATGCTGTCATCATGGCCGGCGGAAGCGGCACCCGCCTGTGGCCGCTTTCCCGCCGCCGGCACCCCAAACACCTGCTCGCCCTGCTGGAAGCGAGCACCCTTTTCCAAAGCACCGTGGCCCGCCTGCAGGGCGCTTTCCCCCTCAAGCAAATCTGGGTCGTCACCGTGCGCGACCAAATGCAGGCCCTGCAGGCCCAGGCGCCCGCCATTCCGCCGGAAAACTACCTGCCGGAACCCGCCCCGCGCGGCACCGCCTCGGTCGTCGGCCTGGCAGCCGTGGCCTTGCGCCACCGCGACCCCAACGCCGTGATGGCCGTGCTGCCCTCCGACCATTACATTCGCCACGTGGCGCTCTTCCACCGCCTGCTGAATGCCGCCTACCTGCTGGCACAGGAAGGCTTCCTGGTCACGCTGGGCATCGCACCCACCTACCCGGCCACCGGCTACGGCTACATCCAGCGCGGTGAGCCGCTGGGCATTTACGCCGACATGAAAGCCTACCGCGTCCGCCGCTTCAAAGAAAAACCCGACCCACTCACCGCCCGCCAGATGCTGGCCCAGGGCGGCCATTCGTGGAACTCGGGCATGTTCGTCTGGCGCGCCGACGCCATCCTGACCGAAATTCGCCGCCAGATGCCCGACCTCGCCGCCGCGCTGGACGAAATCGCCGCCGCCTGGGGCACCCCGCAGCAGGAAACCGTGCTGGCACGCCTCTGGCCCGGCCTGCGCACCGAAACCGTGGACTACGGCGTGATGGAAGGCGCCGAACGGGTCGCCGTCATTCCCGCCCAGGGGCTGGGATGGAGCGACGTCGGCAGTTGGGAATCGCTTTTTGATGTCCTGAACCCCGACGCCGACGGCAACATCCTGCGCGGCGGGGAACACATCAGCATCGACGCCCGCGACAACCTGGTCTTTGTCAAAAACGGACACGTGCGCAAACTGGTGGCCGTGCTGGGCGTGGAAAACGTGGTCGTCGTGGACACCGAAGACGCCCTGCTGGTCTGCTCACGCGACCAATCGCAGCGGGTAAAGGAAATCGTAAACACGCTCAAAGAGCAAGAAATGGATGAGTATCTGTGATTCGGGATGTGGGATTCGGGATTCGGGATTCGGCGCGTCGGTGCGGTGTTGCAACCTGCACCCTGCTCCCTCCTTGGCGCTGGAACGCGCCGCACAATGAAACGACAACTTCAAACCCGGAATGGCCCTGCCATGCCATGCCATGGAGGTTTTTGTGGAAGCCTACTGTGTCAAATGCAAAACCAAACGCGAGATGAAAGACCCCAGGCCGGTATTTACCGCCTCGGGCACCCCCGCCACCGAAGGCGTTTGCCCGGTATGCGGCACCAAAATGTTCCGTATGGGGCGCACGCCCGCTCACGAAGGCCTGGAGCCGCCTCCGGCTTCCCAGCGCAAACGCAAAAAGGCCAAAAAAACTGCCAAACGCAGGGGCAAACTGGTCATCGTGGAATCTCCGGCCAAAGCGCGCACCGTGGGGCGCTTTTTGGGCAAAGGCTACACCGTGAAAGCCTCGGTGGGGCATGTCCGCGACTTGTTGCGTTCCCAACTCTCGGTAGATGTGGAAAACGACTTCAAGCCCAAATACCGCGTGCCCAACGAAAAGCGGAAAGTGGTCAAAGAACTCAAGGCCCTGGCCGAGCGGGCGGAAGAAATTTACCTCGCCACCGACCCCGACCGGGAAGGCGAAGCCATTGCGTGGCACCTGATGGAAGCCACCGGCATGGCGCCGGAACGCACCCGGCGCGTCGTCTTCCACGAAATCACCCGCCCGGCCATTGAAAAAGCCTTCAACCACCCGCGCGGCCTCAACATGGCGCTGGTAGACGCCCAACAAGCGCGGCGCGTGCTGGACCGGCTGGTAGGCTACACGCTCAGCCCCATTTTGTGGCGCAAAGTGCGCGGCCGCCTTTCCGCAGGGCGGGTGCAATCGGTGGCGCTGCGCATGGTCGTGGAACGCGAGCGTGAAATCGAAGCCTTCACCCCCCAGGAATACTGGACGATTGACGCCGAATTCCGGCCCGAAGGGCTGAAAAAGACCTTCACCGCCCGCCTGAGCAAAATAGACGGCCGGGACCCGCAACTGCCCAACGAAACGGAAACGCAAGCCGTGGCGGCCGACATGCAACAGGCGGCCTACACCGTGGCGGCAGTCAAACGCGGCCAGCGCAAGCGCCGCCCCAGCGCGCCCTTCACCACCAGCACCATGCAGCAGGAAGCCTCGCGCCGTCTCGGCTTCACTG
>JALUXH010000076.1 GCA_027019065.1 Anaerolineales bacterium | reverse complement strand
GAGGGGGAAAAGCCGCCGCAGGCGGCTTGGGGGAGGGGTGAGATCACCCTTCTTCCGAGTTTTGGGTAATCACCAGATGGCGTGGAGGACTTTTGGCCGCAAGGCGCGGCTTATGGCGCTTGAGCGCCCGGGCGCGCCGGCGCCGCGGAGGGCAGCGCCTCGGCTTTGCTGGCCGTTGCGGGGGGCGCTTTCCGGGGAACCCGCCGGGGCCTGTGTTTCGTGCAAGGTGGCAGGCTGTAACAAAATTGTTATGAAATTGCAACGAAAATCGTCACCAAAGAGAGTAAAATCACGGAAATAAACCATTCTTTGACCTTGCAATTGTGCATTTTTGGAGGTGACAAGATGCGACAGAAAAAAGCCCGTTTGTTCTTTCTGACGGCGCTGTTGGTGCTGCTGGCGGTGCTGGCCTATGGCTTTGCGGCGCAGAACACGGTGCCGGCGAGTTATGCCGGGGATGGCCAGGCCGCGGTGAGCGGGTATCACGTGGTGAACGTTCATTATGTCCTTGACACAACGACGCCCAGCCAGGTTACTGGTGTACAGTTTGAACTGCAGGATGCCAATGGCAATACCCTGACAGCGCAGTCGGTGTATGCTGCTGTAAGCGCGAATGGTTCCTCGTGGACATGGGCTGCATGTCAACAGCCCGCCAACAGCACCGTGTGGAACTGCACTTTTGGCACTCCTCAGGCCGTGCAGCCGATTGCCTACCTGCGAGTGGCCGCTTCACAGTAATCCGTAGTGACAGGCCAGAAAATCTCAAACTCGGGCGCGGCGCACTGCCGCGCCTTTTGGTGCTGAGTGATGAGCAGGCGGGGCTGGCCGGCGTGGGCCGGGGTGGCGGCTTTCCTGATTGCCCTGGGCGTGTGGCTGTGGCCGGCGCGGTTGGGCGGCGAAATGTATTACGTCATCCTGACCGGCCCCAGCATGGAGCCGCATTTCCACTTGGGCGACCTGGTGCTGGCGCGCCGCGCCCCCCTGTACCGGCCCGGCGACATTGCCATTTACCGCCACCCGCGCATCGGGTTTGTCTTCCACCGCATTGTGGGTTACGATGCCGAAGGGCGTTTCCGCTTCAAAGGCGATCACAACGCCTGGGAAGACCCTTACCACCCCCGCCCGAACGAAGTACTGGCGCGCTACGTTGCCCGCATTCCCGCGGTGGGGAAGGTGCTGCGGCAACTGCGCTCGCCGTGGGTGATCACCGCCCTGGTGGTGTTGATCGGGCTGCTGATGTTCGGCGACTGGCTGCGGCCGGATGCCAATGATGAGGATGAAATACCCATGCCCCAAGGGGATACGCTTTACGACTGGATGATAGCCTTTGCCGTGGTCTTGCTGCTCGCGGTGTTCCTGGGGGTGGTGGCGTTCACCCGCCCGGCGACCGTGCAGGTTGAGCAGCCGGTCACTTACACCGAGACCGCAGCGTTTTCTTACACGGCACGCGCCCCTGAAGGGTTGTACGACCTGCCGCAGGTGCAGCCCGGCGAACCGATTTTTACCGAGCTGAGCGGCACCATGACCGTGGGGTGCGCCTATCGGTTCACCACCTCGGCGCCTTTCCAACTGGCGGGCACCTACCGCCTGCTGGCTCGGGTCAGCGATGCCACCGGCTGGAAACGCACCCTTCCCCTCACGGAAACCGCCGCCTTGGAAAACGGCGCTTTTACGGCCCAGGCTACCCTGCGCCTGGAAGACGTGCGCCGCTTCATTGACGAATTTGAGCAGATCACCGGCCGCCGCGGCACATACACGCTGGCCGTGATTGCCCACATTGAAACGCACGGCACGGTGGGAGGCAAGGCTTTTCGGGAAACCTTTGAGCCGGCGTTGCATTTCCGCTGGGATGGCAACGCCCTGGTGCTGGAAGCCTCCGGCGCGCCTCTCGCCGGCAAAGCGCCCGACCCGCTGCACGTCACCCGCCAGAACGCGTTAGTACGCAAAGTGCCCCGGGTCAACACCTTGTTGATTTTGGGGGCGCATGTGCCGGTGCCCCTGGCGCGCACGGTGGCCGTTGGCACGGCTGTGCTGGCGCTGGCTTTGCTGGGCGGAGCGCTCTACTACGAGCGGCGGGTGCTGTCGGGCGACCCCGTGGCCCAACTTCGCCTTACGGCCGGAGTCACGGCGCTGCCGCTGGACACCCCGCCGGAAACCGCCGTGCCGCCCGTAGAGGTCGGAGGGCTTGAAGACCTGGCTGCCCTGGCGGCCTTACGCCGCGCGCCGGTGTTTTACTTGCGGGAAGGCGAACAGGTGCATTTCTGGCTCAAAGCGCCCGATGCCGTGTACCATCATGCGGCTGCGGCCGAAGAGGGCCGGGCTGCCCCGCAGCCGGCCTTGCCGCGCCCGCGTTTCCTCCCCTGGCCGGGACGCCGGGAAGCCGCCGTGTGTGAAAATCTCCTTGCCGGGTGGGCAGAAGTTGTGGATGGCCGGGTGGTGAGCGATGCCGGGCATTCGCGTCGGGTGGCCGACCTTGCCGTGGCCGCGGGGGAAGCCCTGGGCATGCCCCGGCGCGCCCTGCGCGATTTGCGGCTGGCCGCGTTGCTGCACGGCCTGGGGTTGATGGAACTGCCGCCGGAAATTGTGCAAAAAAACGCCCCCCTTACCGAAGAAGAGCGCCAGGCCTTGCGAGAGCATGTTTTGCGCCTGAACATTCGCTTTGAATCGGTTGAAGCGCTGGTCGGCGCATTGCGCATAGCCTACCACCGTACGGAACGATGGGATGGCTCGGGCTATCCCGACGGCCTGCGCGGCGAGGCCATTCCCCTCGGGGCGCGCATTTTGGCCGTGGCCGATGCGTGGGATGCCTTGCGCCACGACCGCCCCCACCGGCCTGCCTGGCCGGAAAGCGCCGCGGCCGATTTCCTGCGCCGCAAGGCGGGCACGTGGTACGACCCCCAGGTTGTGGCCGTGTTCCTGGAAGAGGCGGGCCTGCCTTTGGAAGAGGCAGCGGACGAAAGCGAGGGGCGCCCCGATGCCGTTTTGCAGGGAGAGGATGATGCGGCGCAGGATGCGTAAACGCTTTTGGCGCGTGGCAGGGGTGGTTGCTTTGCTGCTGGTGTTGTGGGGCGTGGTGGGCTCCTACGCTGCCAGCAACACCGTACCGGTCACGTATGCAGGCGACGGCGTGCTGGGCGTGACGGTGCAGCAGTTTGCCCCGCCGGAGTGCCAGGGCATGGCTTTGAACGACATCATTGTGGCTTCGGGGGGCAGCGCCTCCGGCGGCAACGGTAATGATTTGATTTTGGGCACCGC
>JALUXH010000075.1 GCA_027019065.1 Anaerolineales bacterium | reverse complement strand
TGGGGGGCGGAGAAGGTGTGGGGGTTGCCGAAGCGCCCGCGGTGGCCAAAGGGTGTCCCTGGGGCACAAAAACCTGCTGTTCGGGCGGGTGCAGGGCATATTTCACCCGCGCCCGGGCCAGGCTCAGGTAGATTGCGCCGCGCTGTTCCACTTTGGGCAGGATCAGCCCTCCCCCAATCCCCATACCGAGGCCCACCGCAAAAACGAAGATGGCGGCCAGGAGGCGCTTTTGAACTTGCGAAAGCCTTTGCATGGCGCAATTTTACTACACCCTCGGCACGCGCTTCGGAAAGGCGAAGAAGGCAAAGCGCTTTGCGCTCTCTGGCAGTTACGCAAAAAAGCCGTTTGCTCCCCCCGCGTTTGCCAAAGTTGTTATACAATGGAAGCGTGACCATCACGGCGCGGCGGTTTGCCTTTCGCTGCCCCGAACCCTTGTTCCAAGGAGGTTGTTCATGAGAACCGTGTACGCAGTTGCCGGGGGGGTGAGCAAGTTTACCAAAGCGCGGCCCGATAAAACCTTCCCCGCGCTGGTCAAGGAAGCCTACGATTACATGCTCAACGACATCGGCCTTGAACACCCCAGGTTCTACGAAATCGTGGATGGGTCGGTGGTTTCCTACTTCTCCGACCACTTCGCACGCCAGTTGATGGCCGGCATCATGGTGCAGGATTACCTCGGCCTGCTGCCCAAACCTTCGCATCGCGTGGAAGGCGGCGGCGCGACCGGCGGCCTGTGCTTCCAGGAAGCCTACAAGGCCGTGGCTTCCGGCGACATGGATGTTGCCCTGGCGATGGGCTTTGAAACCATGTCGCACGTCAACACCTGGAAGGGCAACGAGTTCATTGCGCTGGCTTCCGATACCAGTTTTGACTATCCGGTGGGCGGCTTCTATTCCGGCTATTACGCCATGATGGTGACCCGCCACATGAAGGAATTCGGCACCACCGTAGAGCAACTGGCGCATGTCTCGGTGAAAAACCACATGAACGCCTACTACAACCCCTATTCGCAAAAGCGCCGCCGGTTGACCATTGAAGACGTCCGCAACGCGCCCATGGTGGCCTGGCCGCTCACTCGCCTGGATATTTGTGTGATGAGCGACGGCGCGGCGGTGGTGCTTTTGGCCAGCGAAGAGGGGCTGGCGAAGTTGGAGAAGGCCGCCGGCAAGAGCCTGCCCAAGGTCAAAGTGGCGGCCATCGGCCGCGGCACCGACGCCATGCGCATGTCCGACCGCCCCCACCAGTCCTACGAAGATTTTTACCGCTACAATGCCCTGCCCAACGAAATGGACGCCGACTCGCGGGCTTATTACAAAGAACTTTGGGATAGGGGCTTCCGCTACCCGGGCGTGCACTCCTTCCGCGCTGGCCGCATGGCTTCCAAACAGGCTTACGAGCGCGCCGGCATCACCAACCCCATTGAAGAAATTGACTTCGTGGAACTCCACGACGCCTACACCAGTTCCGAAATCCAAACCTACGAAGACATGGGCCTCTGCCGCTACGGCGAAGGCGGCCCTTTCGCGGCTTCCGGCAAGGCTTTTATGCCCACCGTGGATTACGGCCTGGACCTGCCGGAGAAATCCAAAGTGCCCGTCAACCCCTCGGGCGGCCTGATTGCCTGCGGCCACCCCGTCGGCGCGACCGGCCTGATGCAGGCGGTGTTCGCCATCTGGCAACTGCAGCACCGCATCAAAGACCACTTCGGCAACGACACCTTGCAGGTGCCCAACGCCAGGCGCGGCGCCATTCACTCCCATGCAGGCACCGGCACTTATGTCACCGTCAGCATCCTGGAACGCGAAGAATAATCGGAGGAAGACGATGAGCGATAAACCCATCAAACGCAAAATGGAAGAAACCGAAGAAGGGACGACGCTCTTCAACGTGCCCTTCCCGACCGAACTGACGCCCGAGGCGCTGCAAAGCCTCAAACAAATGGCGCCGATTATCGTCAAGGACCCGTACAGCATCACCTACATCCATTCCTACGGGCAGGATTCGCCGTGGTTTGCGGGCCTTGCCAACAAGGTGCTGCTGGGTTCCCGTCAGCCGGAAACCGGCTACACCTACGCCACCCCGCGCGGCCACGACATGTACACCGGCAAGGAAAACGACTGGGTGGTGCTCCCGCAGGAAGGCAAAGTCCATGCCTTCACCGTCTGCCACTTCGGCTCGGAATCCTTCCTCCCCGAAACGCCCTTCGTGCTGGTGCTGGTGGAATTTGAAGGCGCCAACACGCTGCTTTTAGGCCGGATGATCGGCGTAGATCCCAACGATGCCAGCCTGGACTGGATTGGGATGAAAGTGAAAGCCAAATTCCGCCGCCTGAGCAAGTTCAAGCCCACGGATGTGTACTTTGTGCCTGCAGAAGCGTAGACAGGCAGGGGAGGATAGGAACCCTAACTTCCTATCCTCCCTATCCCCCCTGACTCGCCATTCGCAATTCGCAATTCGCTATTCGCAATTCGCAATTCGCCATTTTCCTCCTCCCTCGGAGGTGCGCTATGCCCAAAGAATTTAACCTCGGCGGTGAAATCGCCTGGCGTCCCACGCCGGAATACCTGGAACGCGCCCACCTGACCCACTTCATGCGCAAACACGGCATCGCCGACTATGCCGAACTCATGCGCCGCTCCACCGAAGATGTGGCCTGGTTCACCGAAGCCGTGCTGGATTATCTGGACATCCAGTTCTACCGGCCCTATGAGCAGGTGGTGGACCTTTCCCGCGGCATCCAGTGGCCGAAATGGTGCGTGGGCGGCAAGATGAACATCGTCCACAACTGCCTTGACAAATGGGTGGAAGACCCGCAACACGCCGCCGAAGCCATCGCCCGCTGGGAAGGCGAAGGCGGCACCACCCCCGACCACCGCATTGCCTTCATTTGGGAAGGCGAAGAAGGCGCGGCGCGGGCGGTTTCCTATGCCGAACTGTATGGCATGGTCAACCAGGCCGCCAACGCACTGCGCTCCCTCGGCCTCGGCAAGGGCGATGCCATCGGCGTTTACATGCCCATGGTGCCCGAAATTGTGGTTGCCATGTTGGCGATTGCCAAAATCGGCGGCATTTTCCTGCCCCTCTTCAGCGGCTATGGCGTGGACGCGGTGGTTACCCGCCTGAAAGACGCCGACGCCAGGGCGCTCTTTACCGCCGACGGCTTCTACCGCCGCGGCAAGGTGGTGCAGATGAAAGCCGTGGCCGACCAGGCCGCCGCGCAGGTGCCCACCCTGGAACACATGATTGTGCTCCGCCGCGTGGGCAACGAGGTCGCCATGCAGGAAGGCCGCGACCACTGGTGGCACGAGTTGGTGCCTTCCCAACCCGCAGAAGCCGACACCGAAATCACCGATGCCGAAGACATTTTGATGATCATCTACACCTCGGGCACCACCGGACGCCCCAAAGGCGCGGTGCACACCCACTGCGGCTTCCCCATCAAGGGCGCACAGGATATGGCCTTTGGCATGGATGTGCACCCGGGCGACCTGATTTGGTGGATGACCGACATGGGCTGGATGATGGGGCCGTGGCTGGTTTACGGCGCGCTGGCTTTGGGCGCGGCTTTCTTCATGTACGATGGCGCGCCCAACTACCCCGAAGTGGACCGCGTGTGGGCGTTAGTGGAGCGCCACGGCGTCACCCACCTGGGGCTTTCCCCCACTTATGTGCGCGCCATCATGCCCGAAGGGCTGGAGCCGGTCAAGAAGCACGACCTTTCCAGCCTGCGCTTCTTTGGCTCTACCGGCGAACCGTGGAACCCCGACCCGTGGATGTGGCTTTTCAAGGAAGTCGGCGAAGGCAAGCGCCCCATCATCAACTACTCCGGCGGCACGGAAATTTCCGGCGGCATTGTGATGGGCAACCCGGTGCTGCCCCTCAAGCCGGGCGCGTTTTCGGCGGCCTGCCCCGGCATGGCCGCGGATGTGTTTGACGAAAACGGCCAGCCCGTCCGCAACCAGGTGGGCGAACTGGTCATCAAAGCCCCGTGGGTGGGCATGACCCGCGGCTTCTGGAAAGACCCCGACCGCTACATCCGCACTTACTGGTCGCGCTGGCCGAATGTGTGGGTGCACGGCGACTTTGCCCTGATTGACGAAGACGGCATGTGGTACATCCTCGGCCGCTCCGATGACACCATCAAGGTGGCGGGCAAGCGCCTCGGCCCGGCGGAAGCCGAAAGCGCGGTGGTGGCGCACCCCGACGTGGTGGAAGCCGCCGCGGTGGGCATTCCCGACCCGGTGAAGGGGCAGGCGTTGGTGGTGTTCTGTGTGCTGCGTTCCGGTGTGGAACCGACCGACGACCTGCGCGCCGAACTGCGCGCCCGCCTGGTCAAGGCGCTGGGCAAAGCCCTTGCCCCCAAGGCCGTGGAATTCGTGCCCGACCTGCCCAAGACCCGCAACGCCAAAGTCATGCGCCGCATCGTCCGCGCCGCCTACATCGGCGAGCCCGTGGGCGACACCAGCGCGCTGGTCAACCCCGAGGCCGTGGAAGCCATCCAGGCCTTGCAGAAATAGCCTTTGCTGTGTGAGCGCCAGTGAGAAACCACAGAAGGCACAGAAATCCACAGATTAGCACAGATTTTTTCTGTGTTTTCTGTGCTAATCTGTGTTATCTGTGGTTTCTCCCCAATCTCCCAACCCCTCAATTCCCCAAAACCCCCATGAACCCCTACCCCTCCCTCAACCCCCACCCTCGCATCCTGCTGGGGCCCGGCCCCAGTATGGTGCATCCGCGCGTGCTGAGCGCGCTGGCGATGCCCCTCGTCGGGCATCTTGACCCCGACTTCCTCGCCATCATGAACGACGTCCAGGAACTCCTGCGCTACGTTTTCCAGACCGAGAACCGCGTCACCATCCCGGTTTCCGGCACGGGCAGCGCGGGCATGGAAGCCTCGCTGTGCAACTTCATTGAGCCCGGCGACGCGGTGCTCATTGCCATCAACGGCTACTTCGGGATGCGCCTCGCCGACATGGCTTCCCGCTACGGCGCGGAAGTGGACACCCTGGAACGCCCGTGGGGCGAGGTGTTCGACCCCGACGAAATCAGGATGGCGCTGCGGCGGCGGAAGTACAAACTGCTCGCTCTCGTCCATGCTGAAACCTCCACCGGCGCGTTGCAGCCCCACATTCGGGAAATCGCCGCGGCAGCCCACGACCACGGCGCGCTGCTGGTGCTGGACACGGTTTCTTCGTTGGGCGGCGTGCCGGTGGAAATTGACGCCTGGGGCGTGGATGTGGCCTACAGCGGCACCCAGAAATGCCTTTCGGTGCCGCCCGGCCTCGCGCCGCTGACGGTTTCCGAGCGCGCCCTCGCGGTGCTGCATTCCCGCAGCGCGCCGGTGGCGAACTGGTATCTTGACCTGTCGCTGGTGGAAAAATACTGGGGCAGCGAGCGCACCTACCACCACACCGCGCCCATCAGCATGAACTACGCCCTGCGGGAAGGCCTGCGGCTGGTGGCCGAAGAGGGGCTGGACGCCCGCTTCCGCCGCCACCGTGAGAATGCGGTGCTGCTGTGGGAAGGCCTGCAGGCGATGGGCATTGAGATGCTGGTGCCCGCCGAACACCGCCTGCCCACCCTTACCACCCCGTTGGTGCCCGAGGGCGTGGACGAGGCGGAAGTGCGCCGCCGCTTGCTGAACGAGTACAACATTGAAATCGCGGGCGGCTTTGGCCCCCTGAAGGGCAAAATCTGGCGCATCGGCCTGATGGGCTTCAGCAGCCGCCGCGAAAACGTGGCATTGCTGCTGGCGGCGCTGAAGGAGATTTTGGCTTCCTGAGGTTTTGCCAACGCCCGCCCTTCGGCTGCGGGCTTCGCTGCGCTCAGCCCTCCGCTCAGGGCGTTTGGTATGGCTTTGGGAAGGAAAAGCCAACGTCCTGAGCGGAGCGTCCCCAGGATGTGAAGTGGAGCGTCCTGAGCGGAGCACCCGAAGGGTGCGAAAATGTGCATCCTGAGCGGAGCACCCGAAGGGTGCGAAAATGTGCGTCCTGAGCGGAGCACCCGAAGGGTGCGAAAATGTGCGTCCTGAGCGGAGCACCCGAAGGGTGCGAAAATGTGCGTCCTGAGCGGAGCACC
>JALUXH010000074.1 GCA_027019065.1 Anaerolineales bacterium | reverse complement strand
TCCTGAGCGGAGCACCCGAAGGGTGCGAAAATGTGCGTCCTGAGCGGAGCACCCGAAGGGTGCGAAAATGTGCGTCCTGAGCGGAGCACCCGAAGGGTGCGAAAATGTGCGTCCTGAGCGGAGCACCCGAAGGGTGCGAAAATGTGCGTCCTGAGCGGAGCACCCGAAGGGTGCGGAGCCGAAGGACGCTTACCCAGCACACTGGATTGTGATTATGCCTTACGTGTACATTCTCCTTTGCGCGGATGGCAGTTATTACACCGGCGTCACAACCAGTCTTGAGCGCCGTTTGCAGGAACATCAGGAAGGCGTACACCCTCGTGCCTACACCTATACCCGTCGGCCTGTGAAACTGGTCTGGGCAGAGGAAGTTCCCACTTATGAAGACGCCCTCCGGTTGGAGCGCCAAATCAAAGGCTGGCGGCGGGCAAAGAAAGAGGCGCTGATTCGCGGCGATTTTGGGGCGCTGCATCAATTGGTCACCGAAGAGCGCCGTCGCCGCGAGCAGCGTAAGCGGAAGAATAGGGCAGTAAAGTAGCGTCCTGAGTGGGCGCCGAAAGCGTGTGAGGAAAATCGCGCTTCGACTGCGCTCCCGATGGTCGCTCCGCTCAGCGCGGAATGAGATAATGCCTTGGGTAGAGCACCCGAAGCACGATAGCGGAAAAAGCGCGCTTCGACGCCGTTTAGCGCGAAGCAAGGCACGTCCTGAGCGGAGCGCCCGAAGGGCGCGAAGCCGAAGGGCGTGCCTTGCAGTCCCCCCTGCACGCAAAACCCAGCCCAACAATTACGCTTATGGCTAACTCACACCGCTCCCCCAGCGTTGTCATCGTCGGCGCGGGTATCGCCGGCGTGGCAACGGCCTACCACTTGGCTGTGAAAAGGGGCGTGCGCGATGTCCTGCTGGTGGACTCGCGCCCGCCCCTTTCGCTTACCAGCGACAAATCCACCGAAGCCTACCGCAACTGGTGGCCCGGCCCCGACGGCGCAATGGTCGGCCTGATGAACCGCAGCATTGACCTGCTGGAAGCCCTGGCTGACGCGCACGGCAACCGCTTTCGGCTCAACCGCCGCGGCTACCTCTTCGTCACCGCCGACCTCGCGCGGGTGGAAGCCTGGCGGCGGGCGGCGGTTGCAGCCGAAGCCTTTGGCGCCGGCCCCCTGCGGGAACACACCACCCTCGTAACCTACCGCCCCGCGCCGCCCCGCGGCTTCTACGGCCAGCCCGACGGCGCCGACCTGCTTTTGGGCGACGCCGTGCACCGCGCCTTCCCCTATGTCAGCCCGCGGGCGGTGGCCGCGTTGCACGTCCGCCGGGCGGGGTGGCTAAGCGCGCACACCTACGGTACCCTGTTGCTGGAAGAAGCCCGCGCCCGCGGCGTGCGGCTGGTGCAGGCGCGCTACACGGGCGCAGCAGTGCGCCGCGGGCGGGTAGAGGCCGTTTCCCTGAGCACCGGCGAGCGGGTGCCCGCGGGCGCGCTGGTGCTTGCCGTCGGCCCCTTCTTGCGGGAAAGCGCGGCTGCCTTAGGCGTGAACCTGCCCGTGGTGTACGAGCGGCACCTGAAGGTGGCCTTTGGCGACCGGCTGGGTGCGGTGCCCCGGGACGCGCCCCTGCTCATCTGGAGCGACCCCCAGCGCCTGCCGTGGCGCGCCGACGAACGCGCCGCCTTGGCCGCCGACCCCGAGGCGGCCTTCCTGCTGGACGAGTTCCCCGGCGGGGTGCACACCCGCCCCGAGGGGGAAGGCGGCAGCCGTATGGTCATCGGCCTGTGGGAATACAACGCCCTGCCGCTGGAAACCGCCCGCTTCCCCGTGCCCGACGACCCGTTTTACCCCGAAGTGGTGCTGCGCGGCCTGAGCACCATGCTGCCCGCCATGCGGCCTTACCTGCAGCGCCTGCCCCGCCCCGTGGTGGACGGCGGCTACTACGTCAAAATGCCCGACAACCGCCCGGTGGTGGGGCCGTTGGCCGTGGAAGGCGCGTACGTGGTCGGCGCGCTTTCGGGCTTCGGCATCATGGGATCCCAGGGCGCCGCCGACCTGCTGGCCGCCCACCTCACCGGCGAAGCATTGCCGCCCTATGCCGCGGCCTTCCGCCCTGAACGCTGGGCCGAGGCCGCGTACCGCCGGCAGTGGGAAGCCGGCGCAGGCGAGGGGTGGGCGTTGTAACCGCTCCGGATTCCTGCGTGTTTTCCGGGGAATGGTGCCAACCGTTTCCCCATCCTTGCCACTTTCCTTTGCCTCGCATACAATAGAGGAAATTCCCTCCCTCCCCGCCGCAGGCGAGGTGCCGATGAAGCGTTCCTTCACGAGTTCCGCATCCTTTTCTTATTTGCCGCCGGTGATTGCCGAAAAAGTGCTGCCGTGGGGGGTGCTGGCGTATCTGTTGCTGGTGGTGGTGGTTTTGGGGGCGCTGCCGTTCGTTGTTTCCCGCTGGATGCAGCAGCCCTTTACCGGCGCTTTTGTGGAAAGCACGCTGGTGGTCGGTACGGTCAGCGAGCCGCAATACGCGCCTGATACGCCCGCTCACCTGACCGTGGATAGCGTGATCCGGGCGGTGGACGGCCAAAAAGTGCGCGATGGCCGTGAATTCCAGGCGCTGCTGCGGCGGCATCACTACGGCGACGTGGTCACGCTGACGGTGGTGCTTCCCGATGGCCGCCGGGCAAGCGTGAAAGTGGTGGCGCGCCGGTTCACCCAGAAAGAGCGCTGGCTGTATTTCTTTGCCCTGTATCTTGTGGGGCTGGCCTTTGCCTTCGCCGGGGTGTGGGTGTTCCTTTTCCGGCGGTACGATGCGCTGGGGCGGGCGTTTGCCGTTTTCTCCGTTTCCATCGGGCTTGCGTTGGCGGCGGTGCTGGATGTGTGGGGAACTTACCGCTTTATTCCGCTGTGGTTGTTGGCGATCGGTATGGGAGGCTCCATGCTGGGCACGGTCGCGCTTTTGTTTCCCCGGCCGGCGCGCATGGTGCGGCGGTATCCGTGGGTGTTGGGCGCTTTCCATGCGCTGATGGCCGCGCTGGTGGTGTATGCGTGGCGCAATGTGTGGCGCGCCGGCCAGCCGTGGGCTTACATTCACGCCAGGCAGTATCTTTACGCCTTTGATGCTGCCATGTCGCTGTTGTTTATCGGGCGGCTGGCGTACGTGCGCCTGCGTTCCGAGTTCCCCGTTGCGCGGGCGCAGGCGGCTTTTATTTTGAGCGGTTTTGTGCTCGGCTTTGGCCCCCTGGTGGTGTGGATGTTGCTGCCCCAGGCGGGCATTCCGGCGCATTTTTCGTTCTGGTTGATGTTCCCCACCGCCATTTTCCCCTTTGCCATGGCTTACGCCATGCTGCGTTACCGCGCGGTACGCACCGATGTGCTCGCCCGCCGCGCTTTGCTGTACGCCATTCTGGTGACGTTCATTGCGGTAGGCTATGGCCTGGTGGTGGCGGGGGTGGTGCTGGTCTTTGGCGGGGCGGTGAAGCCGCGCAGCCCGGTGGTGATGGGCGCTCTGGCGTTTGTGGTGGCTTTGCTGTTTTCGCCACTGGAACGCTGGCTGCGGCAGCAGGTGAACCGCGTGTTTGCCCGTACCGAGGCGGCATATCAGCAGCGGCTGGATGCGTTTGGCCGGGCGTTGGTGGGCGCGGCGGACGTTTCGGCGGCGGTGGCTTTGGTGCGGGAAACCGTGGACGAAGTGCTGGGGCCGCAGCCTTTCCATATTTTTGTTTACAATGCCGTTTCCGAGCGTTACCAGGCTGCCCCCGCGGCAGATGGTCAACCGACTTCTGAAATTGCCTGGCGTAAAGACGATGCCCTGCCGCAATTTCTGGAAAAACTGGGCGGGGGATATTTTTTCAGCCCCGAAGACGTTCCGCCCGAACTGGCGGCTGACCTGGCCCGGATGACCTTGCTGCGGGCGGTGCTGTATGTGCCTCTGCCGGGCACCGAGCGGCTGGTCGGCTTCCTGGCGCTGGGGCCGCGCGCCGACCGGTTGTATGGCGGCGCGGAGGCCGATTTCCTGGAAAACATCGGCCGCCAGGCCGCCCTGGCCATAGAGCGCGCCCAGACCGTTTCTGACCTGGAACGGCGCCTGGACCAGCTGGATACCCTGGCACGGCTGGCGCGGGGGGTCAACGTCACCATCGTTTTCGACGACTTGCTGGAACTGCTTTATGCCCAGGTGGTGCGGCTGGTCAAGGCGCATTATTTTCGGATTTTGTTGTGGGATGAGAGCAGCCGGCAATTGCGTTTTGCCTTTGTGGTGGATGGCGAAGAGCGCCTGAGCGAGAAGGAAGGCGAGCCGCTGACGGCAGAGATGCCTTTGGCGCAGGAAGTGTTTCAGCGCCGGATTCCGCTGCGCTTTGACAATTACCCTGAAGCCTGCCGCCGCCGGGGCGGCCTTCCATCCATGCCCAACGCCCTTGCCTGGATGGGCGTGCCTTTGAACGCCGGCGCGGAGACCATTGGCGTGATTGTGGTGGCCGATACCTCCACGGAGGTGACTTACACCGAAGAGCAGATGGCCTTCCTGCATGCCGTGGCCGACCTCGCGGCCGGAGCCATTGTGAAAGCCCGCCTGCTGGAAGAAAGCCGCCGGCGCGCGGCCCAACTGGCAGCCCTGAACCAGGTCGCCCGCCGCCTTTCTTCTACCCTGGATTTGCCCGAACTGCTTGAGCAGATTTTGCAAAACGCCGTTGGCCTGCTCAAGGCCGAAGCGGGCACGCTGTTCCTGGTAGATGAAGAAACCGGTGAACTGGTCTTCCATGTGGTGGCCGGCCCGGCCGGGCAGGGGTTGGTGGGCAAGCGGCTGCCGCCGGAAAGCGGCCTGGTGGGGCGGGCAGTCAAAGAGCGCCTGCCCATTCTGGTGCAGGATACGCACACCATGCCCGAATGGGACCGTTCGGTGGATGAAGCCACCGGCTTTGAGACGCATTCGGTGCTGGTGGTGCCGATGGTGGCGCAAAACCGCGCCATCGGGGCGATTGAAGTGCTGAATAAAAAAGAGGGTGGGGGGTTCACCCGCGACGACGAGCAGTTGCTGCTGGCTTTTGCCGGGCAGGCTGCCGTGGCCATTCAAAACGCCCGCCTCTACACCATGACCGACCAGGCCCTGGCTGCCCGTGTGGAGGAACTCTCGGTGTTGCAGCGCATTGACCGCGAACTCAACACCAGCCTGGATGTGCGCCGGGCCATGCAGGTGACGCTGGAATGGGCGACCCGCCGCACCGAATCGCTGGCAGGGCTGGTGGGGCTGTGGCAGGAAGAGCACCTCATCATCATTGCCGACCGCGGCTACATGCAAGGCGAACTGGGGGCTTTCCGCAGCACCGGCATTTCACTGGAACACTACCCTGCCTTGCGCCGCGCCGTGGCCACCCGCCAGCCTCAGCGCGTCGTTGCCGGTGATACCGGCTCCCGCTTCATCCACAGGCAGGCGCGCGCCCAACTCGTGGTGCCTATTGAACGGGAAGACAAGGTCATCGGCCTTCTCGTGCTGGAAAGCCTGGAAGCCGCCGTGTATGCCGAAGAGGCCATCCGCTTTTTGGTGCGCCTTGCCGACCATGCGGCCGTGGCCGTGGCCAACGCCCAACTTTACGCCGAGGTGCAGCGTGCCAATGAAACCAAGAGCGAATTTGTCTCATTCGTGGCGCATGAACTGAAAACGCCCATGACGGCCATCCGCGGCTACACCGACCTGCTGGCCAAAGGCGCGGTTGGGCCGGTCAACGAAAACCAGGCGCAGTTCCTCAAAGTCATTCGCGCCAACGTAGAGCGCATGAACCGCCTGGTTTCCGACCTGAGCGACATCTCGCGCATTGAGGCCGGCAAACTGGCGCTGGAATTTCGCAAGGTGGATTTCCGCGAAGTGGTGGACGAAGTGGTCAGTTCGCTGCAACAGCAGGTGGAAGCCAAGCAGCAAACGCTGGAAGTGCACATGCCCGACAACCTGCCGCCCGTCTGGGCCGATCAGGGGCGCATGGCGCAGGTGCTGACCAACCTGGTGAGCAACGCCCACAAATACACACCCGCGGGGGGGCGCATTGAAATCCTGGTAGAACGGGTGCCCAACCATTGGCAGGAAGACGGCCCGCCGGAAGTGGTGCACGTGGCAGTCCGCGATAACGGCCTCGGCATGAGCGAAGAAGACCAGCAAAAAGTGTTCCAGAAATTCTTCCGTTCGGAAAACCGGGCGGCCCGCGAAGCGCCCGGCACCGGCCTGGGGCTGCACATCACCAAAAACCTGGTGGAAATGCACGGCGGCACGATCTGGTTTGAATCGCAATTGGGCAAAGGCACCACTTTCCACTTCACCGTGCCGATTGCCGAATAGCGCGGCTGAGGAGATGCTATGTTGCAAGCCATCAGCGAATACGGCGTGGGAAGCCTGGGGCGGGAGCTCAGCGTGCAACTGGCCCACAAAGCCCTCAAACGGCTGGAAGTCGAGCCGGTGGCGGCTTTCCTGTGGGCTACGGCCGAATACAACCTTGACGAATCGGTCAATGCCCTGCAGGTGCTTTTGGGCGATGTGATGGTGTGGGGCGGCACCGTGCGGCGTGTGTGGGATGCCGAAGGGCGTCCGGCGCGCGGCATGGTGCTGGCGGTGCTGGGCGGAGATATCCGCGCACACGGCGGCCGTTTTGAAAAGCAGCCTTCCCAGGCAGCCTTTACGGACGAACTGCACCCTGCGCCTTCCTCGGTGGCTTTTTGGGCTATGGAAGCCATGCAGCCGCGTCTGCCGCGCTGGCTGAGCCTGCTTTCCGGCCTGTCTATGCCCCTGGTGGGCGGGCTGCTGGGCGGGCGCTTTCAGATTGGGCGCCCCACCCTGGTCGGCGGCCGCACCACCGGCCACGGCGGCGCTTCTTTCCTGGTGCTGGATGGCGTGCGGCTGGGCCTGGGCTGGGGAAGCGGCTGGCGCTCCAGCGGCCTGTGGACGGAAATTTCGGAAAGCAGCGGCGAATGGGTGCGCCGCCTCAACGACAAACCCGCCGCAGAAACCCTGGCCGAAGTGTTCGGCCCGCCCCCGCGCCAGTGGGCTTACGCCCCCTTGCGGGAATTCGTGCGCCTCTACCCCCTCGGCCTTCGCCGCCCCGATGGCGGCTGGGATATCCGCGCCCCGCTCCACGTTGAAGCCGACGGCAGCCTGCGGATGACCCTGCCCGTGCCGCGCGGCCGCCGGGCTTACTGGATGGTGGGCGACATTCAGGATGCCGCCCAGGCTGCGGAAGAAGCCCTGGCCCGCGCCGTGCGCGCCCTGGAGGGGCACACCCCCGCCCTGGCGCTGCTGCTGGTGGATTGGGCCTGGTATTACCTCTTTACCGCCCACGAAACGATGGTGGCGCAGCGGATGCGGCGGCTGCTGGGAAGCGAAATCCCTCTGGTGGGGGTATACACTTACGGCAACCTGGTGATGCCCGCAGCCGAAAGTGAAGCCCGCCTGCTGCACAACCACCTCGTTGTGGCGCTCCTGGCTGCCGACTAAACCGATGCGCACCGACGATTTCGATTACGCGCTCCCCGAAGCCTGTATTGCCCAGGAGCCGGCCGAACCGCGCGACAGCGCCCGGCTGATGGTGCTGAACCGCGCCACGGGCGCCATTGCCCACACCGTTTTTCGGGAAATCGGGCGTTATTTGCGCCCCGGCGACCTGCTGGTGGCGAACCGAACGCGCGTCATCCCCGCGCGGCTGTTTGCCCGCAAAACCACGGGCGGCAAAGTGGAAATTTTGCTGCTGCGGCGGGAAGCCCCCGCGACGTGGCAGGCGCTGGTGCGCGGCCGCGGCCTTACGACGGGCAAACGCGTGGTGCTGGCAAGCGGCCTGGAAGCCGAAATCGTTGCCGTGCTTGATGGGCCTTTGCGCCGCATCCGTTTTTCCCGCCCGCTGGATGGCGCCCTTGACCGGCTGGGTCAGGTGCCGCTGCCGCCTTACATTCACCGCCCGCCGGCAAACCCCGAACGCTACCAGACGATTTTTGCCCGCGAAGCCGGGTCGGCGGCTGCCCCTACGGCGGGGCTGCATTTCACCGCGCGCCTGCTGAAAGAACTGCAAGACCAGGGCATCGGCTTCGCCACGGTCACGCTGCATGTGGGGCTGGATACTTTTGCCCCGGTGAAGGAAGACGACCCGCGAGAGCACAAAATCCACACCGAATGGTGCGAAGTGAGCGCCGAAACGGCAGAAGCCGTCAACCGCACGCGGGCGGCGGGCGGGCGCATTGTGGCGGTGGGCACCACCAGCGTGCGCACGCTGGAAACCGCAGCCCGACACGCCCGAGCCGGCGAGGTGGTTTCCCCCTGGGCGGGCGACACCGACCTTTTCATCCTGCCCGGCTTTCAGTTTCGCGTGGTAGACGCGATGGTCACGAACTTCCACCTGCCTAAATCCACGCTGTTGATGTTAGTGAGTGCCTTTGCAGGGCGGGAACGCATTTTGGGGGCTTATGAAATCGCCAGGCAGGAAGGCTACCGCTTTTTCTCGTTTGGCGACGCGATGCTGATTTTGTAAGTTAGCGCGGGAATTCTCACCGTTTTCTCATGGTCTGCGAAGGGGAAAAGAGTATACTTCTGCTCAAGATAAATTTCACAAGCGGATTGTTCCGCTTGTTTTTTTAGGAGTGAAAAAAATGATGCAGCAACGGTTGGAAGAAATCAATCAATTGATGGGACAGTTACTGCAAGAATATCCGGATGAGACCAAAGCCTTTGTTGCTTTTATGAAGGCTTCACAAAGCGGGCCGGCATTGAGTGCCAAACACAAGGAATTGATCAACGTCGCGCTTTCCATTGCCGCGCGCTGCGGCTGGTGCATTGCCCTGCATGTACGCGGCGCGCTGGATGCCGGCGCGACGCGCGATGAAATCATGGAAGCCGCGTTCCAGGCTGTGCTGATGAACGGCGGCCCGGCACTGATGCACCTGACGCCGGTGGTCCGGGCGTTGGACGAATTTGGCGCATAGCCTACAGCGCCTTTCCTGCCTTTTCTGCGCGGTCGCAAGACCGCGCTTTTTTTGTGTGTGGTGCTCAGGGCTTGACAAAGGGGTATAATATAAATAGAGAAAAATTTCACAAGCAGCCGCGTCAGGCGGAAAGGAGGTTGCCATGGGTGCCAAAGAACGTCTTGAACAGACGAATACCCTCATAGAGCGCCTCGTGGAGCAGTACCCGGGGGAAACGAAAGCCTTTTTGCACTTCATGAAGGCGGCTCAGAGCGGCAAGGCGTTGAGCGCCAAATACAAGGAACTCGTCAACGTTGGGCTGGCGGTGGCCGCACAGTGCGAATGGTGCATTTCGCTGCACGTCAAAGGCGCACTGGATGCCGGTGCCACTCGCGATGAAATCATGGAAGCCGCTTTCCAGGCGGTGCTGATGCACGGCGGCCCGGCCATGATGTATCTTACGCCGCTGGTTGAGGCGCTGGACGCGTTTGAAGAAGGATAGCCGGATTCCCCCCATGCGTTGCTGTTGAGGGCGGGCGGATTGCCCGCCCTTGTTTTTTTACGCTGCTGTCAGCCCCAGCACCTGGTAGGGCGCCAGGTGCAGCGTGCGCTCGGGGAGCGTCTCGCCACTGAACAGGTCTCGCCATGGGGGGGAGGGGAAGGCTTCCACCGGCACGGCCAGGGTGAGCGGTTCGGCGCGCACGGAAACTAAGGCCAGCAGCGCGTCGCTGCCTTCCCCGCGGCGCACGGCGAACACCCCGGGGTGCAGTTCCAGCACTTCCTGCGCGGCCTGCGGGTGGAAAGCGGGATGGCGGCGGCGCATATCCAGCAGGCGGCGGTAGGCGGCGAGGATGCGGGACGCGCGGCTCTGCGGGTCGGCGAGTTGGGCTTCCAAAGCGGGGTAGGCAAACTTTTCGCGGTTCAGCGCCCGCGGCTGGCCGCGATCGCGGAAGCATGCCTCGCAGTTGTGGGAGCCGAAAAGTGAGTGCACGTAGATGCCCGGCACGCCCGCTAACGCCAGCATCATCGCTTGCGAAGCCATAAAGCGGGCGATGTCGTGCTCATCGGGGCGGGCGGGGTCGTTGAGGGCGTCGTACCAGGTGATGTTGAGTTCGTAGGGGGCTTGCGAACCGTCGGGGCGGGCATAGGTGGAAACGCGCCCGCCGTGGGCAAGGGTCTGGTCGGCGAGGGCGGCAATTTCCTCGGTGCTCAGCCAGCCTTCCGCCGGACGGACGCCAACGCCATCGTGCGAGGCGAGGAAGTTGAAGAAGGTGGTGGCTTCGCTGGGGGTTTCCAGCGTGCGCGCCCATGCCGTCAGGCGGGTGGCGTCGCCGGTTTGCAGGGCGTGGAGGGTGAGCGGCGGCAGGGTGAAGTTATAGACCAGTTGCGCCTCATCGTGCCCGTCGCCGAAGTAGGAAATATTTTCGGCATGGGGCACGTTGGTTTCGGTAATCAGGAGCACGCCCGGGGCAACTTCGTCCAGCATGGCGCGGAAAAGTTTGACCACCGCGTGGGTCTGCGGCAGGTGGATGCACGGGGTGCCGATTTCCTTCCACAGGTAGGCGATGGCGTCCAGGCGGATGATGCGCGCGCCGCGGGCAACATAGAACAGCAGCAGGTCGGCGATTTCCAGCAGCACCGCCGGGTTGGCGTAGTTGAGGTCAATCTGGTCGGTGCTGAAAGTCGTCCAGACATGCTTGACGCCGCGGGCGGTTTCCACGGGGGTGAGGAGCGGCCACGGGCGGGGGCGCACCACCTGCGAAAGGTCGGTTTGGGGGGCAACCACGATGAAATAGCCGGTGTAGGGCGCTTCGCTGCGCAAAAAGCCCTGAAACCACGCCGATTGCCGCGAAATGTGGTTGATGACGGCGTCAAACATCAGCCGGTAATCGTGCTCCAGCGTCTTGATGTCTTCCCACGAGCCGAAATCGGGGTTGACGCGGCGGTAGTCAATCACCGAAAAGCCGTCGTCGGAGGAGTAGGGGAAGAAGGGCAAAATGTGGACGGCAGAGATGCTTTCGCCGAGATGGGCGCGCAGGAAGCGGTGCAGCGTGCGCAGGGGCGGCTCGTTGGGGGCGCGAAACTGGTCGCCGTAGGTGATGAGCACGGCGTCGCGCTCGGTGAGGCGCTGGCGCGGCGGCGGGGCTTGCCGCAAGTCGGGGTGCTCACGGCGGAAGGCGTGCAGGCGCGCCAGCAGGCGGCGGGCGGCTTCATCGCCGCGTTGCGGGCCGTAGAGGAAACGGAGAAGGTCGGGGATGGTGGGCATGGGGAAAGGGTGCTCCGGTGTTTCGGTGGTTCAGTGATTACCTAAAACCAACCCCGTGGGAGGCAAATCTCACCCCTCCCCCAAGCCGCCGAAGGCGGCTTTCCCCCTCCCCTCCCTTAGTACTAATCCTGTCGCATATTTCCATCTTCATAATCCCTTCCGCGCTCTGGGTACTTTGCTAACTGCCAGCCTATACGCATGTCCGAGAGGCGGCGCAAGCCTTGCCACATACTCTTCA
>JALUXH010000073.1 GCA_027019065.1 Anaerolineales bacterium | reverse complement strand
ACCCCACCCCCGTCCCCTCCCCGCTTGCGGGGAGGGGAGCCAGGGGAGGGGTATGACAAAGGCGCAGTGCATCAAGAGGCAGGGAGAGCACCACAGCGTAGGCAGTTACCTAACTCATGTTACGCAGTTGAGCATCTACATATCTAATCGCCCTCACCTTACCCCCGCTGCGCGCCCCCTCTCCTCTCCCACTGGGAGAGGAGAGGGGGCCGAGCCGCCGCTCTGGGGGAGTGGTGAGGGCGAAAAAGCCGAATGTTCAACGGTTTCATAGGGTGAAATTGCTGCCTGTCAATCACTGCTGCGTAACGTGAGTTACCTAATTCCTAATTCTTCATTTTCCTCATTCTTGCTTCCCCCCAGCAACTTCAGCCGCTCCCACGGTTTCAGGTCGGGGGCGGCGGCCAGCATGCCGCGCAGTTCAAAGATGCGGTCGCGCAGGACGGCGGCGCGCTCGTATTCCAGCGCCTCGGCGGCGGCGCGCATTTCGCCTTCCATCTCGGCAATCAGGGCGGCGAGTTCTTTGGCGCTCATCTGCGCCGGGTCGGGCGCGGCGCGGTACTCGGCCTGCGGCTCGGCCACCTGCGCCGCCACCCGCTCCGTCAGGTCGTGGATTTCCTTGACGATGCCCCGGGGTTCAATGCCGTGTTCCCGATTGTAGGCCATCTGCTTTTCCCGGCGGCGGTTGGTTTCGTCAATCGCCTGCTGCATCGCGGGGGTGATTTTGTCGGCGTACATGATGGCCTTGCCGTGCAGGTGGCGGGCGGCGCGGCCAATGGTCTGAATCAGTGCGGTCGCGCTCCGCAGGAAGCCTTCCTTGTCCGCGTCCAGAATGGCAACCAACGACACTTCGGGCAAATCCAGCCCCTCGCGCAGCAGGTTGATGCCCACCACCACATCAAACACGCCCATCCGCAGGTCGCGCAAAATGCCGACCCGGTCAAGGGTGTCCACTTCTGAATGCAGGTAGTGGACTTTGACGCCCTCTTCCACGAGGTAATCACTTAGTTTTTCGGCCATGCGCTTGGTCAGGGTGGTTACAAGCACCCGCTCGCCCACCGCCCCCCGGGCGCGGATTTCGGCCAGCAGGTCGTCAATCTGGCCTTCGGTGGGGCGCACTTCCACTTCGGGGTCAAGCAAGCCCGTCGGGCGGATGATTTGTTCCACCACCTGCCCGGCTTTGGCGAGTTCGTAGGGGCCGGGGGTGGCGCTGGTGTAAATGGTGTAGCCCATGCGCCGCTCAAATTCCTCAAAGGTGAGGGGGCGGTTATCCAACGCGCTGGGCAGGCGGAAGCCGTATTCCACCAGGGTTTGCTTGCGGCTGCGGTCGCCGCGGTACATGCCGCGAATCTGCGGGATGGTCATGTGCGATTCGTCAATGATAAGCAGATATTCGGCAGGGAGGTAGTCCATCAGCGTCCACGGCGGCGAGCCGGGCGGGCGCTGTTCCAGATGGCGGGAATAGTTTTCAATGCCGGAGCAATAGCCCATTTCGCGCAGCATTTCCAGGTCGTAGCGGGTGCGCTGTTCCAGCCGCTGGGCTTCCACCAGTTTGCCCTGCTTTTTGAGTTCGGCCACGCGGGCTTCCAACTCGGCTTCAATATCGGCAAAGGCCTTTTGCAGTTTTTCGTCTTCGGTGAGGTAATGCTTGGCGGGGAAAATCTCCACATTGGGCAGGAAAGCGCGCCGGTGGCCGAAAAGGTCGTATTCGGCGATGCGCTCCACCTCGTCGCCGAAGAAGTCAATGCGGTAAACCGTGTCGTCGGCGTAAGCCGGGGCGACTTCCAGCGTATCGCCCCGCACGCGGAAGGTGCCCGGGCGCAGGTCGGTGTCGTTGCGCCGGTATTGGCTTTCCACCAGCTGGCGCAGCAGGGCGTTGCGGCGGTAGATTTCCCCCGCTTGCAGGCGAATCACACCGCGCCCGTAGGCTTCCGGGTTGCCCAGGCCATAAATGGCGGAAACCGATGCCACGATGATGACATCGGGGCGGGTCATCAGGGCGGTGGTGGCGGCCAGGCGCAGGCGTTCAATTTCTTCGTTGATGTCGGCGTCTTTTTCAATGTAAAGGTCTTGCTGGGGCACGTAGGCTTCGGGCTGGTAGTAGTCGTAGTAAGAAACGAAGTATTCCACCGCGTTTTCGGGGAAGAAAGCCTTGAACTCGGCGTAGAGTTGGGCGGCCAGGGTTTTGTTGTGGGCGAGCACTAAGGCGGGCATTTGCAGGCGCTCAATGGTGGAAGCCATGGTGAAGGTCTTGCCGGTGCCGGTCGCGCCGAGGAGCACCTGATGGCGCATTCCGCCGCGCACGCCTTCCACCAGGCGGCGGATGGCTTCCGGCTGGTCGCCGGTGGGCTGATAGGGCGCGTGCAGGCGAAAGCGGCGGTTCATGGGGAAGGCGCAGGCACGTCGGCCGGGGGGGTGGGCTGTGCGGCGCGCAGCATGTCCAGGAAGGCGTCAACCACCCGCGGGTCGAACAACCTGCCTTTTTGCGCTTCCAGATAGGCCAGGGTTTTTTCCTTGCTCCAGGCCGGGCGGTAGGGGCGGTGGCTGGTGAGGGCGTCGTAGACGTCCACCACGGCGAAAATGCGGGCTTCCAGCGGAATGGCTTCGCCTGCCAGCCCGGAGGGGTAGCCGGAGCCATCCCAGCGCTCGTGGTGAAACAGGGGAATGGTCAGGGCCGGCTGCAGGTAGGGGATGTCTTTGAGCATGTCGTAAGCCCAGAGGGGGTGCTGGCGCATGATTTCCCATTCGTGGTCGTCAAGGGGGCCGGGTTTTTTGAGAATGCGGTCGGGGATGCCCATTTTGCCGATGTCGTGGAGGAGTGCGCCGCGGCGGATGTGCGGCAGGCGTTCATCGGCCACGCCCATGCGCCGCGCCAAAGCCACCGTCAGGGTGCTGACCCGCTGGGCGTGGCCTTCGGTTTCTTCGTCGCGCAGTTCCAGGGCCCGCGCCCAGCCTTCAATGGTGGCTTCGTAAGCCGCCCGCAGTTCGTTGGCCGATTTTTGCAGCGATTCTACCATTTGGGCGTTTTCCAGCGCAATGGCCGCATAGCGCCCGACGTGGCTCAGGAAGTCCACCTGCTCGGTGGTGAGGCGGGTGGGTGAGCGGTAAAAGAGTTCCAGCACGCCTCGGGTTTGCCCTTTGGCAATGAGGGGGATGCCGATATAGGTGCGGACGCGCTCGCTTTGGAGGAAAAGGCGGCAGTTTTCGTGCAGGGGAAGGGTGGCTTGCAGGTCGCTGAGCACCAGGGGGGCGCCCTGCAGGGCAACCTGGCCGGGCAGGCTGGCGGCCAGGCTGAGGGTGCGGCGGGCGGCGGTGGGAGAGAGAAATCCCGCCGCGGCCACGGCAGACAGGGTGAACATGGCCTCGTCCACCAGCAGCACGTCTGCGGCATCGGCCTGGAATTGCGCCTGTGCCTGTTCCAGCAAGATGCCGAGGGTGAGGTGCAGGTCCAGGCTGCCGGTGATGGCCTGGGCCAGGACTTGAAGGCTTTGCAGTTGCTGCAAACGCTGGCGGGTTTCGGAAAGCAGGCCAATGCGGTGCAGGGTAATGCTGCCGAGTTCGGCCAGGGTTTCCAGCAGGTAGCGCTGAGATTCGGTCCAGCGGCGGCCGGGGGGCAGGCCGATGAGCAGCACGCCCAGGGGCTGTTCGGAGGTGTGCAGGGGCAGGCAGGCGCCGCCCCACCCGGCGGGAAGAGGAGCGGCATGGCGGAAGTCGGGCAGGGGCGAGCGGCTCAGGTCGTCGGAAAATGCGGGCCGGTTATGGGTGAAGACTTCTCCGATGATGCCTTCCGCCGGTTCGGGGCGCAGGTCCAGGGTTTGCATCCAGCCGCGGCCGGCGGCGGGTTCAAGGCGGTTGTGTTCAGGCTGGTAAAGCAGCACGGTTCCGGCATCGCTGCCGACCGCCGCAAGGGTTTCATCAAGCAAAATTTCAAGGGCTGTGGAGGTTTCCAGCGTATTGCGCAGCGCCAGCGTCAGGCGGTGGACGGTTTCCATTTCTTGCAGGCGGCGTTGCAGGTCGGTGAGCAGGCGGGCGTATTGCAGCAGTAAAGTGGCCGTGTTGGCAAAATGGCCCAACACGCGCAGGTCTTCGGCGCTGAAGGGCGGGCTTTGGGGAGCCTTGTCAAGGATGAGCACTCCCAGGGTGGTTTCCTCGGCCGACAGCGGCACCACGGCGGCGTGCGGCGTCAGGGTGAGGGGGGCGCTGCAGGTTTTGGTGAAATTGGGCGGGGCTTCGGTGAGCAGGAAGGGCGCCGTGCGGGTGTGCAGGGTTTGCACGGCGCTTGGGCAGGAAAAGCAGCGGCCGCGCCGGGCAGCGGTTTCGGGAAGGGCGGCTTCTATGCAGAGGCGGTTTTCTTCGTCGGTCAGCAGCAGGAACGCGCGTGTCGCCGCCGGCAGCAGGTCGTGCGCGGTTTCCACAATGCGCTCGGCCAGCGGGTGCAGCCCTTCTGCCGTAATTTTCCCGAAGGCTTGCATCAGCCGGATTTCGGCTTCCAGGGCGTGTTGGTAGTGTTTGTGGGCGGTCAGGTCTACTACGGAGCCCATCAGGGCGGCCTGCCCCTGCCAGGTGATGCGGGCAGCCCCCAGCAGCACCCACCGCACTTCGCCGTTTTTGGTAATGAGCTGGACTTCGTAAGGGGAAGGCACGGCCTCGCCGCGCAGGCGCGCCTCGGCGTTGGCGCGAACCCGGTCGCGAAAGTCGGGGTGGAGGAGATCCCAGGGGGAAAGGGTGAGGAGCTCGTCGGGGGTGTAGCCGGTCAGGCGGCTGAAGGCCGGGTTGGTGTAGGCAAAGGCGTTGTTTTCGGCGAGCACATAGATGCCCGCAGGCGTGCTTTCGGCCAGAGCGCGGAAGCGGGCTTCGCTTTCCCGCAGGGCGCGGGAAGCCTTTTCGCGCTCGGTAACATCGCGGATATAGAACCGCACGACCGGTTCAATGCCTTTGGCCGCGCGGAGGGTGCTGTGGTATTCCCAGAGGCGTTTTTCGCCGGTGGTGGGCATTTGAACCAGCATCAGCCCTTCGGCAACGCCTTTGTGCTGCAGTTGGCGGATGTAGTCGGCGAATTGATGGCGCACTTCGGGCGCGAGCAGGTCGGGGATGTAAACCGGTTCTTCGGGGAGGGTGTCGTGCCCTAAAAGGCGGGGCACGGTGGGGTTGCTGGCCAGGATGCGCCCTTCCAGGTCGTGGAGGCCGATGCCGTCCCGCAGGTGCTCAATCAGGTCCCGAAAGCGGGCTTCGCTTTCCCGGAGGGCGGCTTCGGCTTGTTTGAGGAGGGTGATATCCACGGCAGAGCCGACGGCGATGACGCGCCCGCCCAGTTCCACGATGCTGTCGCCGGCCAGCGCCCAGCGGTATTCGCCGTTTTTGCGGCGGACGCGCAGTTCCACGTATTCGTCTACGTGTTGCCCGGCCATGCGGCGGCGGGCGCGGCCGATGGCGGCGCCGCGCGAATCTTCGTGGAGGATTTCCCAGTAGCGCAGGCGGCTCAGGTCTTCGGTGGTGTAGCCTGTCAGGCGGCGGAAGGCGGGGTTGGTGTAGGTGAAGTGGTTGTTTTCAATCATGTACACTGCGGCGGGGGTGCTTTCGGCGAGGGCGCGGAAGCGGGCTTCGCTGTTTTTGAGCGCCTGGTAGGCCTGGGCCTGCCGCAGGGCGGCGGCGAGGTTGCCGGCGAAAACCCGGGCGAGGCGTTGTTCGCTTTCGCCGAAGGTGTGCGGCCGGCGGTAGTACACCATCAGTTTCCCCAACAGGCGGTCGTTGCCGGGCAGGGGGATGAAGGCCAGCGAGACGATGCCTTCGGCGCGGAAGGCGGCGCGCAGGGCTTCCGGAAAGTCGGCGTGTTCGCGGGCGTTTTCGTACCACAGCGGTTGGGCGTCGCGGGCGTCGGGAGGCCAGGGGCTGTGCCCTTCCACTTTGCGGCGGTAGGTTTCAGAAATGCCGCGCGAGGCTGCGAAGCGCGGCACGCCGTCGTCGTCAAAGAGCAGCACGGCCGCGCCGTCGGCTTCCAGCAGCCCGAGGATGCCTTCGGCGGCCACGGTGTGGACTTCATCGGGCGTTTCGGCGCGGTTGAGGGCTTCCAGAATTTTGGAGAGCCTTTGGAAGCGCTCGGATACGCGGCGCGCCTGAATGCTTTTTTCGCGGTGGGGGGTGATGTCTACGAAAATGCCTGTGCGCCCCAGAAAGCGGCCTGTGGCGTCGTAGGTGGGGCGGCAGGCGTGGGCCAGCCAGCGGGTGCGGCCCTCTGCGCCGCGGCAGGGGAAGATGGCCTCGTGAGTTTGGTCGGAGGCCGGGGGTTGAGGGTCTTGCAAAAGGCAAGGCGGGGCGTCGGGGTTGCACAGGGCCGCCAGGAATTCCCCCGCTGGGCGGTGGTCAAAAATTTCTTCGCAGGCGTCCGTGGTGAAGCGTACTTCGCCCTCGGCGTCGAGCCACACAAGACAGGCCGGCGTGCTTTGACGCAGGATGCTCAGCAGCCCCTCTTCTGGCTCCCCCGAAGGGCCTGGAAGGCTGGCGTGGGCTTTCATGGGGAGACCCTGCTCCGTGGTGGGCGTGTGCGCGAGTGGGCAAAAGAAGCAACTTCATGATGGAAAAGGGGAAATCGGAGGATGCCCGCGACCGCAGGAACCAGCGCGGCAACAGGAAGGTTATTATACCACCCTCCGTGCGGGCTGCTTTTCATGGGCTCCGGCGCGCGGCCTGGGGCTGTCTGGTGATTACCCAAAACTCGGAAGAAGGGTGATCTCACCCCTCCCCCAAGCCGCCTGCAGCGGCTTTGCCCCCTCCCCTCCCTTTGTAAGTGCATCATCAACACAGATACTTGGGATTAGGCTCTCCGGCTGTGCTCAGCCACCTGGCTTGATCTCTCCCTACCCCCGCTCCGGCGAGGCTTCGCTTTCGCTCAGCCCGCCGGAGCCGCCCCCTTCCCTCCCTTACTAAGGGAGGGAAGGGGGCAGATGAGCCGAGCGCCTGGCCTGAGCGAAGCCGAAGGCCAAGCGAGGCTCATCGGGGGATGGGTGAGATCTCGCCTCAGGCAGGGCGGATGGCGCCTTCCGGAATGACCAAAATCTTGTTTGAGAATGCATAAGGGAGGGAGGGGGAGGCCCCGGCGGGGCGGGGGTGGGGAGAGATCTGGGTAATCACCGGGGGCTGTATGTTGTCAAAAATCCTTCCCCGTGATACACTTGAAGCGTCAAGTCGTGGCGCTCTCCCACCCCGAGGGCGTCTTTTTCATGCCTGTCAAGGGAAAGATGATGCGAACCGTCGCATGGTCTGCCGAAAAGCAAGCCCTTCAACTCATTGACCAGCGGCTGCTGCCCGCCGAGTTCAAACGGGTTTATTGCCGCACCTATCAGGAAACCGCCGACGCCATCCGCACGATGGTGGTGCGCGGCGCGCCCGCCATTGGGGCCGCGGCGGCCTTCGGCATGGCGTTAGCCGCCTTCCAATCGGAAGCCGACACCCTGCCCGCCCTGCTGCGCGACCTGCGGGAAGCCGCCGACGTGCTGGCAAAATCGCGCCCCACCGCGGTCAACCTGACCTGGGCGCTGCAGCGCATGTTGCACACCGCCGAGGGTTACGTCGGCACGCCCGACAAACTGCGCCAACTGCTGCTGGCCGAAGCCCAGCGCATCGCCGACGAAGACGTCGCCATCAACAAACGCATGGCGGAACACGGCGCGGCGCTTATCCACGACGGCGACACGGTCATCCACCACTGCAACACCGGCGCGTTAGCCACGGTGGACTGGGGCACCGCTCTGGGCGTGATTCGCATGGCGCATGAGCAGGGCAAGCGCATCCATGTGCTGGTGGACGAAACCCGCCCCCGCCTGCAGGGGGCGCGCCTCACCGCGTGGGAACTTTCCCAGTACGGCATCCCCTACGACATCATCAGCGACAACGCGGCGGGCTACTTCCTGCGCAGCGGGCAGGTGCAAAAGGTGTTCGTGGGCGCCGACCGCGTTGCCCGCAACGGCGATGTGGCCAACAAAATCGGCACTTACATGCTCGCCCTGGCCGCCTACGATAACGGTGTGCCGTTCTACCCCGTGGTGCCGACCTCCACCGTGGATCTTTCGCTGCAGCACGGCGCGCAAATTCCCATTGAAGAGCGCGACCCCGAAGAAGTGCTTGCGCTGCAATTGCGGGGGCGTCCCGTGGTGCCGGAGGGCGCCACCGCCCGCAACCCCGCCTTTGATGTCACCCCCGCGCGGCTGGTCACGGCCATCGTGACCGAAGAAGGCATTGTTTACCCGCCCTTTGATTTGCACTTGCCGCGGGTGATTCACCATCCCTGAGGAAAAACCGCAGATTACGCAGAAAGAATCTGTGACTTCACTGCAAAAAGCCCTCAGGAGCGGATAGCGGTGGGGCCACGCCTCACTTTGGCCGCACGCCGCTTCGTTGACCCCACCCCGTCCCCTCCCCGCTTGCGGGGAGGGGAGTCAGGGGAGGGGTCAAAGCAAAGGCGAATAGCATCAAAGGGCGTTGAGGGCTGCCTACTCGTAGGCAATTACCTTTTTTAGGGCGTATCTCCCACTTGCGCCCCACTTTTGTAGGGAGCGCACCTTTTTTGCGGGAGAGTCATCTGTGAAATCCGTGTAATCTGTGGTTCGATTTGAGAGGTGTTCGCCATGCACGTCGTCATTACCGGCTCGGTCGCGTTTGACTATTTGATGACCTTCCCCGGCCGTTTCAAAGATGCCATCCTGGCCGACCGGCTGGATTCTCTCAGCCTTTCGTTCCTGGTGGATTCGCTGGTCAAGCGGCGGGGCGGGGTTGCCCCCAACGTGGCCTATTCGCTGGCCCTGCTGGGCGAACACCCCACCATCATGGCCACCGTGGGCGAGGATTTTGCCCCCTACGGCAAGGCGTTAGAAGCCGCCGGCGTGGACATTTCGGGCATCAAGGTCATCGCGGGCGAGTCCACCGCCTCGTTTTTCGTGACCACCGACCGGGCGCTTTCCCAAATTGCCAGTTTTTACCCCGGGGCGATGGCCTCCGCGGCGCAGCTTTCCATTGCCGACCTCAACCCGCGCCCCGACCTGGTGCTGATTTCCCCCAACGCCCCCGATGCCATGCGGAAATATGCCCGCGAGTGCCGCGAACTGGGCATTCCCTACTGGTACGACCCCAGCCAGCAAATCGCCCGCGTGGGCGGCGACGAACTGCGGGAAGGCGTGGACGGCGCCGCGGCGCTGCTGGTGAACGAATACGAATTTGCCCTGCTGCAAGAGAAAACCGGCTACAGCGCCGAGCACTTGCTGGCGAACATTCCGCTGGTGGTGGTCACGCGGGGCGAAAAAGGCGCGAGCATTTACGCCGAGGGGAAGGAATACACCATCCCCATTGCACCGCCCCGGCACGTGGAAGACCCCACCGGCGCAGGTGATGCCTTCCGGGCCGGAGTGCTCAAGGGCTACATGCGCGGCCTGCCCTGGGATGTGGCCGGACGCCTGGGCGCGCTGACCGCGACCTACTGCCTGGAAGCCTCGGGCACCCAGGGGCAGCACTACACGCCGGAAGCCTTCCTGCAGCGCTTTTGTGAAACCTTTGGGCGCGATGTGCCCTGCGAGGCGGTGAAAGCCGCGTTTGAGTAAGATGCAAGATGCAAATTGCAAGTTGCAACCTGCAACCTGCATCCTGCACCCTGCCACCCCCACTGAAAGATGGAGATCACCATGAACGAACACGATGTGAAAGACCTCAGCCTGGCCGAAGGCGGCCGCCTGCGCATTGAGTGGGCTGACCGCGATATGCCCGTGCTGCGCAGCATCCGCGAGCGCTTTGAGCGCGAAAAACCTCTCAAGGGCATCCGCATTTCGGCGTGCCTGCACGTGACCACCGAAACCGCCAACCTGATGCGCACCCTGCAGGCTGGTGGCGCCGATGTGGTGCTGACCGCCTCCAACCCGCTTTCCACGCAAGACGACGTCGCCGCGGCGCTGGTTTCCTTCTTTGAAATTCCGGTGTTCGCCATCAAAGGCGAAGACAATGCCACCTACTACAAACACATCCACGCCGCCCTTGACCACGAACCCCACATCACGATGGACGACGGCGCCGACCTGGTGAGCACCCTGCACAAAGACCGCCGCGACCTGCTGGAAAACGTCATCGGCGGCACCGAAGAAACCACCACCGGCGTGATTCGCCTGCGCGCCATGGCCGCCGACGGCGCCCTCGCCTACCCGGTGATTGCCGTCAACGACGCGATGACCAAACACTTCTTTGATAACCGCTACGGCACCGGCCAGAGCACCTGGGACGGCATCATCCGCGCCACCAACATCCTGCTGGCCGGGCGCACGGTGGTGGTGGCCGGTTACGGCTGGTGCGGCCGCGGCGTCGCCATGCGCGCCAGGGGGCTGGGCGCGAATGTCATCGTCACCGAAGTGGATCCGCTGAAAGCGCTGGAAGCCGCGATGGACGGCTTCCGGGTGATGCCCATGCTTGAGGCCGCCCCCCTGGGCGACATTTTCGTGACCCTCACCGGCGACCTGCATACCATTGACAAACACCACTTTGAGGTGATGAAGGACGGCGCCATCGTGGCCAACGCCGGCCACTTCAACGTGGAAATCAACATCCCCGCGCTGGAAGCAATGGCCGTGGAAAAGCGCCGCGTGCGCCCCTTCGTGGATGCCTACCGCCTGGCGGATGGCCGCCTCATTCACCTGCTGGCCGAAGGCCGCCTGGTCAACCTTTCCGCCGCTGAAGGCCACCCGGCCAGCGTGATGGATATGTCCTTCGCCAATCAGGCATTGAGCGCCGAATATCTGGTGAAGCACGCCAAAGAGTTGGAACGCAAGGTTTACACCGTGCCCGAAGACATTGACCGCAACATCGCCAAACTGAAACTGGAAGCCATGGGGGTGAACATCGACACCCTGACTCCCGAACAGGAAGCCTACCTGCACTCGTGGGAGCACGGCACCTAAATTTACCCACCCCGCCCCCGCCCGCTGCGGCGGGGGCTTCCCCTTTTGGCAGTATAATTACGGTGTTCCTGGGTTGCGGTGTCAAGTATTCCGGTAACATCGTTCCCAATCAACCAAGTCACCAGACAACCAAACGAGGTGTTCTCATGGAAACCGAAATTGTGATGATTCACGGCCGCGAAATTCTGGATTCCCGCGGCAACCCCACCGTGGAGGTGGAGGTTGTGCTTGCCGATGGCAGTTGGGGGCGCGCTGCAGTGCCTTCCGGCGCTTCCACCGGCGCGCACGAAGCCCTGGAACTGCGCGACGGTAACAAAAACCGCTACAACGGCAAAGGCGTGCTCAAGGCCGTGGAAAATGTCAACGAAGTGCTGGCCAAAGAACTCGTTGGCTGGGACGCCACTGAGCAGAAAACCATCGACCAGCAGATGCTGGAGATGGACGGCACGCCCAACAAGTCCAAACTGGGCGCCAACGCCATCCTCGGCGTCAGCCTGGCCGTCGCGAAGGCCGCCGCGGCTTCCCTGCAGCTGCCCCTCTACCGTTACCTGGGCGGCGTGTATGCCCATGTGCTGCCTACGCCGATGATGAACATCCTCAACGGCGGCGCACACACCGGCTGGCAGTCGGTGGACATGCAGGAATTCCTCATCATGCCGCTGGGTGCGCCTTCCTTTGCCGAAGGGTTGCGCTGGGGCAGCGAAATTTACCACGCGCTGAAGGGCGTGCTCAAGGCGAAGGGCTACGCCACCCTCGTGGGCGACGAAGGCGGCTTTGCCCCGGCTCTCAAAGCCAACGAAGAGGCCATTGAGGTCATTCTGGAAGCCATCCAGAAGGCCGGCTACAAGCCCGGCGAAGAGGTTGCCATCGCCATTGATCCGGCGACTTCGGAATTCTACGAAGAGGGCAAATACAACCTGCGGCGCGAGGGCAAGGTGTTTTCCAGCGAAGAACTTATCAAGTTCTGGGAAAAGTGGATTGCCCAGTACCCCATCGTTTCGCTGGAAGACGGCCTCGCCGAAGACGACTGGGAAGGATGGACCATGCTGCAGGAAGCCCTGGGCGACAAGGTGCAACTGGTAGGCGACGACCTGCTGGTCACCAACCCCGAGCGCATCCGCCGCGGCATCCGCGAAAAGACCTGCAACGCCCTGCTGGTCAAACTCAACCAGATCGGCTCGCTGACCGAAACGCTGGAAGCCGTGCAACTGGTGCAGCGTGCCGGCTGGAACGCGGTGGTTTCCCACCGCTCCGGCGAGACCGAAGACACCACCATCGCCGACCTGGTGGTGGCCTTCAACATCGGCCAGATCAAAACCGGCGCGCCCGCCCGCTCTGACCGGGTGGCGAAATACAACCGCCTGCTGCGCATTGAAGAAGAACTGGCCAAAACCGCCGCCTATGCCGGTTGGGAGCCGTTCCGCAAAGGCGCAGAGAGATAACGCAAAGGCGCAGAGGCAGCGGGAGTTTGTCCCGCCAAAGGGCGCAAAGAGCAATTCTGTGTTTTCTGGTCATGACCTACTGCATCATCAACACAGATGCTTGGGATTAGGCTTTCCGGCAGTGCTCAGTCACCCGGCTTGATCTCTTCCTGCCCCCGCTCCGGCGAGGCTTCGCTTTCGCTCAGCCCGCCGGAGCCGCCCCCTTCACCCCACCCCCATCCCCTCCCCGCACGCGGGGAGGGGAGCAAGGGGAGGGGTTGAGGGAAGGGGGCAGATGAGCCGAGCGCCTGGCCTGAGCGAAGCCGAAGGCCAGGCGAGGCTCAGCGGGGGATGGGTGAGATCTCACCCCAGGCGGGGCAGATGGCGCTTCCTGGAATGACCAAAATCTTGTTTGAGAATGCACTACGTGGTGGCAAAACGCCGCTGGCGGCAGTTTTTCTTTGGAGTGCGGCGACGAGTCGCCGCTTTCCAAAGCGGTGCCAGGGCACCGCACTCCAAAAAGCGCTTGCAAAGGGAAATATTCCCCGCATCCTCTGCTGTGTGAGCATTTACAGGCATAGTGCATCAAGAGGCATGGAGAGCACCACAGCGTAGTGACGTTTGCTGTGCCAATCTGCGCAATCGGTGGATGTTTTTTCTTCCGAGGAAATCATGAGCCAAAACGACGACGACCTGGTGTTTACCTTCTCGGGCGACCTGGACCCCAACGACCCGTTGCACCAGTATCAAATCATGTTCAACGAACTGCTCGACAAGGCCGCCCCGCCCGAAGAAGTGGAAATCGAGCGGCTGGAAGCAGTGGTCGCGCCCGATGGCCGGCGCGTGCGGGCACACATCCGCCTCACCATGTACCGCTTCAGGCCGCATCTGGTGGTTTCCCTGCGCGACCCCGAAGGCGAAACCGTGGCGGAACTGGACATCATCGAGCCGATGTCGCCCGCGATGGATTTCACCCTGCACGTTCGCGAACCGCGCCCGGGCGATTACACCCTGCGGGTGGCGGTGATGTACCCCACGCCGGAGCACATGCCCAAGACCCCCGAAGAGCAGCGCCTCAGCCACGGCGAACTCAAGCCCCTGCCGCCCATGCGCACCGTGGCCGAGCGGGAAATCACGCTGCAGTTAACGCAGTAATGTAGGGCGGGACGCCGTCCCGCCCTACAAAGGTTTATTTCCCGTCCCGCCCCGCAAAAATTCCCCTTATGTCCTCACTCTGGCGTTTGCGACACGACCTGCGCCCGTACTGGCGGCAGGTGCTGATAGCCTTTGCCGCGCTGGTCGGCATTACCGCGGCGCGGCTGGTCATCCCCAACATTTTGCGGGATGTGGTTGACCGCGGCCTGACCAGCGGCGACCGCGCCTACCTCGGCGAGGCCGCGCTGCTCATCCTCGGCATCGGCCTGGGGCAGGCCGCCCTGACCTTCCTGCGCCGCTACACCAGCGAATGGCTGGCGCAGCACGTCGCCTACGACCTGCGGAACCGCCTCTACGACCACATCCAGCACCTTGATTTTGCCTACCACGACCAGGCGCAAACCGGCCAGTTGATCAGCCGCACCACCGAAGATGTCCGCTCGCTGCAGCGCTTCGCGGGCTATGGCCTGGTGGAACTGCTACAACTCGGCCTGCTGGCCGCGGGCGCGGTGGTGCTGATGGTCGGCGCCCAGCCCATGCTGGCCGGGCTGGCGCTGCTGCCCATGATTCCGCTGGTGTGGGTCACGACCCGCTTTGGCCGCAAGGTGAGCAGGCTCTTTTACCGCGTGGATCAGCACCTGGGCGAACTTTCCACCCGTGTGCAGGAAAACGTCATCGGCGCGGCGGTGGTGCGCGCCTTTGCCCGTGAAGACTACGAAAACGCCCGCTTCGACCGCAGCAACCGCGACCTCTACGACGCCCGCGTGACCGTGGTGAGCGAATGGTCGCGCGTCATGCCCACCACCCAACTGCTGGTCACGCTGAGCGTCATCATCATCCTCTGGTTCGGCGGCAACGCGGTGCTGCGCGGGCAAATGACCCTGGGCGAAGTGGTCGCCTTCAACGGCTACATCATGCTGCTGGGCATGCCCGCCCGCCAACTGGCGTGGCTGGTCAACTCGGGCGGGGAAGCCGCCGCCGGGGCGCGCCGCATCTTCGAAGTGCTCGATACGCCCCCGAAAATCCAGTCGCCGCCTTCCGCCGTGCGTATCAACCCCATGCGCGGGGCGGTGGCCTTCCGCAACGTCTGGTTCCGCTACGCCACCCAAACCGACGACGCCCTGCGGGGCATCGACCTGGACGTACCCGCTGAAGCCGTCGTGGGCATTTTAGGCCCTACGGGCGCGGGGAAATCCACCCTCGTCAACCTCATCCCGCGGTTTTATGACCCCACCGAAGGCGCGGTGCTGGTCGACGGCCACGACGTCCGCGAATGGGACCTGGCGACCCTGCGTCGCCAGATCGGCATCGTGCAGCAAACGCCGCTGCTGTTTTCCACCACCCTGCGGGAAAACATCGCCTACGGCCGCCCCGACGCCACTGAAGAGGAAATCATCGCCGTGGCGCGTGCGGCGCAGGCCCATGACTTCATCATGCGCCTGCCCGAAGGCTACGACACGGTGGTGGGCGAGCGCGGCATCACGCTTTCCGGCGGGCAGCGCCAGCGCATTGCCCTCGCGCGTGCACTGCTGATGAGGCCGCGCATCCTCATCCTTGACGACGCCACCTCCAGCGTAGATACGGAGACCGAGCGCCTGATTCAGGAAGCCCTGCGGGCGTGGCTGGGCGGGCGCACCACTTTCATCATCGCCCAGCGCATCACCAGCATTGCCCACGCCGACATCATCCTCGTGCTGCAAGATGGCCGCATCGTGCAGCAGGGCACCCACGCCGAACTGCTGGCGCAACCGGGGCTTTATCGCGAGACCTACCACCTGCAAGCCGGTGACGACTCAAGGGCATAGCGTGGCTTCCCTCCCTCCGCTTTTCCTCGACCGCATGGCGCACCTCCTGGGCGACGAATATCCCGCCTTCCAGGAAGCCCTGCGCGCCCGCCCGCACATCGGCCTGCGGGTCAACACGCTGAAACTGGGCGTGGAAGAGGCGCCCAAGCGCCTGCCCTTTGCGCTGACGCCGGTGCCGTGGTGCCGCGCCGGTTTCCGGGTGACCGATGCCAGCCGCCCCGGCAAGCACCCCTACCATGCCGCCGGGCTGTATTACCTGCAGGAACCCAGCGCGATGGCTCCGGCCGAAATTCTGGCGCCGCAGCCGGGCGAGCGGGTGTTGGATTTGACCGCTGCACCGGGCGGCAAGACCACCCACCTCGCCGCGCTGATGCAAAACGAGGGGCTTCTGATTGCCAGCGATGTGCAGCCCAAGCGCGTCCACGAGATGACCAACAACCTGGACCGCTGGGGCGCCACCCACCTCGCCGTGCTGATGGAGCAGCCCCGCCGCCTGGCCGAGCGGCTGGGGGCGTTTTTCGACCGCGTGCTGGTGGACGCCCCCTGCTCCGGCGAGGGGATGTTCCGCAAAGACCCCCCGGCGCGCCGCACCTGGACGCCCAACCACGTCGCCCGCTGCGCCCGCATTCAGGAAGGCATCCTGCGGCACGCGGCGCGGCTGGTGCGCCCCGGCGGCTTCCTGCTTTACAGCACCTGCACCTTTGCCCCCGAGGAGGACGAGGGCACGATAGGCCGCTTTTTGGCCGCGCACCCCGACTATGAAGTCGTGACCATCCCTGCGGCGCATGGGCTGGCGCGTGCCCGCCCCGAATGGGCTGCTGCCCCGCCGGAAGTGGCCGGTGCGGTGCGCCTCTGGCCGCACAAGGTGGCCGGCGAAGGCCATTTCGTGGCCCTGCTTCGGCGGCGGGAAGACGCCCCGCCCGGCCCCTCGCTGCCTTTGCTGCGCCCCCGCCCGCCGCGCGGCGAATTGCTGGCGCACTACCGCGCTTTCGTGGCCGAAACCCTGTGCTGCGAGCCGGTGCCGCGTGACCGGCTGGCCGTCTTCGGCAACCGCCTGTATGCCCTTCCCGAAGGGCTGCCCGACCTCAAAGGGCTGAAGGTGGAACGCTTCGGCTGGTGGCTGGGTTCGTTCAAGACCGGCCGTTTTGAACCTTCTCACGCCCTGGCGCTGGCGCTCACGGCCGAGGACTTCCTTCAGACCGTGGATTTCGCCGCCGATGCCCCCGAAGCCCTCGCCTACCTGCGGCGGCAGCCCCTCGCGGCTTCCGACCCCGACGGCTGGGTGGCCGTCACGGTGGACGGCTTCCCCCTGGGCTGGGCGCGGCGGGTGCAGGGCGTGCTCAAGAGCAAAGCCCCCCGCTGGCTTGGGAGAATTTGAACATGTCGTTGCAGGCACGCGAAGAAAAACTCGGCAAGGGCTACGACCCGCAGGTGGCGCGGCGGCTGTGGGGCTTCCTGAAGCCTTACAGGCACCGCTTCCTCACCGCGCTGATTTTGATGTTGGGCGCGTCGGCGGCGAGCGTTGCCGGGCCCTATTTCGTCAAAATGGCCATTGACCAGGGCATTGCGGGGCATTCCCGCCCGGCCCTGGCGCGGGCCGTGCTGCTTTACCTCGGCGTGGCCGCCATTTTGTGGCTCTTCACCTTCCTGCGGGTCAACATCATGGCGCGCGTCGGTCAGGCCATCATCTACGACCTGCGCCAGCAAATGTTTGCCCACATCCAGAACCTTTCCCTCGGCTTTTTCAACCACTACGGCGTCGGGCGGATGATTTCGCGCCTCATCAACGATGTCGGCGTGCTGCGGCAATTCCTCACCTTTGCCGTGCTGGCCGTGGTGCGCGATTTGTTCACCCTTGTGGGCATCGTGGTGGTGATGCTGGGCATGGACTGGCGGCTCTCGCTGCTCACTTTTACCGTGCTGCCGCTGATGGCGCTGGCGACGGCGCGTTTCCGCAAACTGGCGCGGGAAAACTACCGCAAGGTGCGGGCGGCCATCAGTTGGGTCAATGCGGTGCTGGCCGAAAACATCCACGGCGTGCGGGTGGTGCAGGCTTTCGTGCGCGAAGACCGCAACCTGCAAACCTTCCGCGACGAGGTCAACCAACACAACCTGGAAGTCAACCTGCAGGCGGCCAAAGTCACTTCGCTTTTCTTCCCCACAATTGACTTTTTGGGCAAGGTAGCCACGGCGGTGGTGGTCTATTTTGGCGGTGCGGCGGTGCTGG
>JALUXH010000072.1 GCA_027019065.1 Anaerolineales bacterium | reverse complement strand
CCTTCCGTGGGGGCGGAGGGCGCTCCGCCCGCCGTAGGGGCGGAGGGCGCTCTGCCCGCCGTAGGGGCGAAGGGCTCTTCGCCCGTTGCGGGGGCGGATAGCCATCCGCCCCTACAGGCAACCGCCGCCCGCCTGTGGAACGAACTGGGCTACCACCTGCACGCCCTGGCCGACTACGCCGGGGCGCGGGGGGCGTACGAACGCGCCCTGCGGATTGACGAAGCCGCCTTCGGCCCCGACCATCCCAACGTCGCCATTCGCGTCAACAACCTGGGGAGTGTGCTGGAGGATATGGGCGACCTGGCGGGGGCGCGGGCGGCTTACGAGCGGGCTTTGCGTATCCTGGAGAAGGCCGGCCTGCCGCCGGATCACCCCTACATCCGCATCGTCCGCGACAACCTGGCGAGGCTGGGCTGAGACGCAGACCTCCGAGGTCTTCAAGACCTCGGAGGTCTGGGAGGTAGACCATGCCACGACGCGAAACGCCTTTCCTTCCCGGTCACTTCTACCACATCTACAACCGCGGGAACAACCGGCAGGTGATTTTCTTTGAGCCGGACAACTACCTCTACTTCCTGCGCGGCATCCATCGCTACCTCACGCCCGTGCTGGACATCCTCGCGTATTGCCTGATGCCGACGCACTATCACCTGTTGGTGCGGGTCAAGCCGCCGGAGACTTCCGAAGTCTTGGAGACTTCGGAAGTCTCTGTGCGAGTCTCGCGCGCCATGCAACGATTGGGCATCTCCTACACTAAAGCCATCAACAAGCGCTTCGGCCGCGTCGGGGCGCTGTTCCAGGGCGCCTTTCAGGCCAAAGCCGTCACCTCCGACGCCCACCTGCGCCACCTGTGTGTCTATATCCACGCCAACCCGGTGAAGGACGGCCTGGTGGATGACCCCGCCGACTGGCTGTACAGCAATTACCCGGAATGGGTCGGCGCACGAGACGGCAGGCTGGTGGATCGCGGGTTTATCCGTGAAATGTATCCCCGCGGCGCGCCGGAGGCCCACCGCCGGGCCGTGTTCGCGTATCTGAAGGCGCGGGCGTTCCAGACCTCCGAGGTCTCGGAGACCTCGGAGGTCTGATTTACGCCCGACAAGCGGCCAGCAACGGCCGGACGCGGGGCAGCACATCATCCGGCCGCAGCCAGGATACCACCCCCAGCCTTGCGAGGAGAAGCCGCGCTTCTGCCGTATCCCCGGCGGCCAGCAGGGCTTCCTGCAGCCGCTGCACCGCCTGGGGGTCGTGCCGCTGCACCATGAGCACATGCCCTGCCGGGGCCGCCACCGGCCGCCCCACCTGCTGCAGGCCGCGGCGGGCAAGGCCCGATAACCCCCAAAACACCTCTCCGGGCAGCACGCCTGCATCGGCCCTTCCCTCCCTCACCGCCCGCACCACTTGCAGCCACCGGTCGCATTTCACCGGCCAGCGCGGCCGAATGCCCCGCCGCGCCAGGGTTTCCAGCCCCAAACACCCCGCCAGCGTGCGCGGCACAAAAGCCAAAGCCTTCCCGGCAATGGCTTCCGGCGCGCCGATTTTGCCTTCCCGACCGATGAACACCACCTCATCCTGCGCCTGCGCGGCTGCCACCGGCGTAAAGCCGCGCGGCACCAGCGAGGCGGCATGGGCGGCGTCCACATAAGCCGCCTGCAGGCTGCCGTACGCCGCCCGCAGGGCGCGGAAAGACCAGAACGGGCGCACCCGCAGCAAAACGCCGCTCGTTTTGTGCACCTGCACCCCCAACAGCACCCAGTCGGTCAAACGACCGCCCAGCAGCGCATGGGGGCAAATGCCCAGGTTCAAAGCATCCATTGAGGCTCCAGGAAGGTAACACAGAGGTGCAAAAAGGGAAGCAAACGCGAGGGTGTTTCTGTGGCGTGTTGCGAAGCGTTACGCAAAGAGCGCAAAGGGAGCAAAGACGCAAAGGAAACTTCGGAATCGGTAGATGTTCTTCTGCGGAATCTGCGCAATCTGCGGTTTTCCCTTGCCGGGGCTGAACAGTTACAGAACGCGAAGCGTTACGCAAAGAGCGCAAAGGGAGCAAAGACGCAAAGGAAACTTCGGAATCGGTGGATTTTTCTGCGGAATCTGCGCAATCTGCGGTTTTCCCTTACCGGGGCTGAACAGTTACAGAACGCGAAGCGTTACGCAAAGAGCGCAAAGGGAGCAAAGGCGCAAAGGAAATTTCGGAATCGTGGATGTTTTTCTGCGCAATCTGCGGTTTCTTCTCTGCGGTTTCTCCTTGACGGGGCTGAAGAGATACGCCAGCCTTCAAGATAGAGTATACTTGAAAAGCGAGCCTTTGGCTCGGGATTTCCCTCCATGAGGTGGTTTATGTCTTCCTCCGACGAACTGGAAAAAGCCAAACAACGCTGGGAAGAGGAAATTCTCACCCCGGCCCTGCGCCGCTTTCCGGAACGCAAGCCGCATTTTGAAACCTCTTCCGGCATTCCGGTGCCCCGCCTGCTGCTGCCCCCTGACCCCGACCCCGACTACCCCGAGCAGTTGGGCTTTCCGGGGGCGTTCCCCTACACCCGCGGCGTGCAGCCCACCATGTACCGCGGACGTTTCTGGACCATGCGGCAGTACGCCGGTTATGCCACCGCCCAGGAATCCAACGCCCGCTACCGCTACCTGCTTTCGCAGGGACAAACCGGCCTCTCGGTGGCTTTTGACCTGCCCACCCAAATCGGCTACGATGCCGACGACCCGATGGCCGCGGGGGAAGTCGGCAAGGTGGGCGTGTCCATTTCCTCGCTGGAAGATATGGAAACCCTGTTCCGCGGCATTCCGCTGGAAAAGGTGTCCACGAGCATGACCATCAACGCCCCGGCGGCGATTTTGCTGGCCATGTACATTGCCGTGGCTAAAAAGCAGGGCGCCGACGTGCGCAAACTGCGCGGCACCATCCAGAACGACATTCTCAAAGAATACATTGCCCGCGGCACTTACATTTTCCCGCCCCGACCCTCCATGCGCCTGATAACCGACGTGTTCCGCTTTTGCGCGGCCGAAGTGCCCAAATGGAACACCATCAGCATCAGCGGCTATCACATTCGGGAAGCCGGAGCCACTGCGGCCCAGGAACTGGCTTTTACCCTGGCCAACGGCATTGCTTACGTTCAGGCCGCGGTCAACGCCGGGCTGGATGTGGACACCTTTGGCCCGCGGCTTTCGTTTTTCTTCAACGCCCACAACAATTTCTTTGAGGAAATCGCCAAATTCCGCGCCGCCCGCCGCATGTGGGCGGCCATTATGCGCGGCCGTTTTGGGGCGCGCAGCCCCAGG
>JALUXH010000071.1 GCA_027019065.1 Anaerolineales bacterium | reverse complement strand
GGTTGAGGCCCCCGCCCACGGTGGGCAGGCCTGCAGCGTGCAGGTTTTCCAGCGTTTCCAGGAAGCCTCTCTCGCCGCAGCCTCCCCAGCCGCAGTTTTTGATGTGGTTGGTGCCGATGTTCACCAGGTCAAAGCCTGCCCAGGCTAAGGTTTGGGCGTGTTTGGGGTCGCCGGTGAGCACGAAAGTGCGGCGGCAGCCGGTGACGATGCCGCTTTGGGTGAGGGCGGTGTTGAGCAAAGCCACGGCAAAATCGGCCTTGCGGATGAGGGGAGCGACTTCGGCGTAGATGTAGTGGTCGTCGCCGCGCCGGTCGGCGGCGGCGCGCACGCAGCGGGCAGGCACGATGTTGCCCACGAAGAGCAGCGTGGTGGTGGCGGGGGTAGGGGAAGGCGCTGCCGTGGCGGTGGGCGTGGGCGGTGCAGTGGGGGAAGGCGCGGTTGTGGGGATGAAGGTCGCCGTGGGCGTTGCGGGCGCGAAAGGCGTCGGCGTGGGGGAAGGCGGTTCGGCGGGCGGTGCGCTGCCCTGGCAGGCAGCCAGCGCCGCGGCGGCAAATATCAGAACCGGCAGGGCCAAAAGCAGGTGGCGGCGAATGGGCATGGTGACCTTCCTTGTTTGGGAATGGCCTGCGGAAAGCCGGACGACGACCTGCAGGCTGTTGGCCGTTTTGGTGGGGGAAGGTTATGCTGCTGTGCGGTGCGCGGCCGCGCGGGCGGCCAGCGCGCGCAGCCCTAAGGCATAACTTTGCCAGCCGAAACCGCTGATGCTGCCCAGGCACACCGGCGCAAGCAACGACGTGCGGCGGAAGGCTTCGCGGGCATGGATGTTGGAAAGATGCACTTCCACCACCGGCAGGCCAATGGCCGCAATGGCGTCGCGCAGGGCCACAGAGGTGTGGGTGTAGCCGCCGGGGTTAAACACCACGCCGTCGGCCCAGCCGCGGGCTTCGTGCAGCGCGTTGATGAGCGCGCCTTCGCTGTTGCTCTGGAACGCGCGCACGGTAACGCCCAGTTCGGCGGCCAGGCTTTCCAGGCGGCGGTTGATTTCGTCCAGCGTGAGGGCGCCGTAAATTTCGGGTTCGCGCGTGCCCAGCAAATTGAGGTTGGGACCGTGGAGGATGAGAAAAGCAGGCATGGCGGCACCGCCTTGGGGAGGATGCGGGGATGGTGGGATGTGGTGTCGGCAGGATGCGGGGGGATGCGTGCAGCGTGCGCCCCTCTGCCGCGATTATACCAACGCATGCCGGAAACGCAGATTTCAGCCTTCCCAAACGGTGATGCCCGCGGCGTCCACGCGGGCGGCCATTTCGGCTACCGTCATCCCCAGCAGGGGGTGCCGCAGTGTCGGGGCGATTTCGGCCAGGGGCACCAGCACAAAAGCCCGCTCGTGCAAACGCGGGTGCGGCAGGGTCAGCAAGGGGGTTTCCAGCACCAGGCTGCCGTAAAACAAAATGTCCAGGTCTATGGCCCGCGGCCCGTAGCGAAACGAAGGTTTGCGCCCCAGTTCGGCTTCCAGGTATTTGAGGTAGGTCAGCAGCGCCTGGGGGCCAAGGCCGGTTTCGGCGGCAAGGACCTGGTTGAGGAAAGCGGGCTGGTCGGCGTAGCCCCACGGCGGCGTTTCGTAGATGCGGGAAGCCTGTCGCAGGGTCAGGCGGCGCGCCAGGGCGGCGCGGGCGGCTTCCAGGTGGGCCGCGCGGTCGCCGAGGTTGGAACCGAGCGCAAGGTAAACAAGGGGCATGGCAATGCCTTCGGCGCGAGGAGAGGCGGACAGGCGGTCAAACGGTCTGCCAGGCGGTGGTTCCGGTGTCGGTATCCAGCAGCACCCACGTTGCGCGGCCGGTCAGCACGCCGGCCAGTTCGCCCGGGTTGAGCAGCAGCGCCGCGCCGAGGCGTTCCTCGTGGGCCTGGTGGTCGTGGCCGTAGCACACCAGGTCATATTGCCCGCTTGCGGCCACCGCCCGCGCCACGGCGGGGTAATGGCTCATGGCTACCCGCAGCCCGCCCACGGTGAAATCGGCAAACTCACCGTGCAGGATGACATTGCCCGCCCGGGCGGCAATCTCGGCCAGCATTCGCCGGTCGCCGTCGTTGTTGCCCCATACCAGGTGTACCGGCTTGTCGGGCGCACCTTCTGCCAGGCGCTTCAGGGTAAACGGCGAACAGACATCGCCGCAATGCAGCACGGCGTCGGCGGCTTCCAGCGCGGGAAGCGCCCGCGCCAGGGCCTCTACATTGTCGTGGGTGTCGCTGAGAATGGCGATTTTCATTGCAGCACCTCCTGAACCAAGTTTAGCACAGAGCAGGCGCGTTCTGACAAAGTTTTTATGCCTTTCTAACGCCGTGTTTCCCAAAACGGTCTATACTGAAAACAGAAAAGTCTCGTCTCAGGTCCACGCGGCAGGAAAGGAGGTACACCATGTTCAAGCAGATTTTGGTGGGTGTGGACGGTTCGGAGGATTCCCTCAAGGCAGCCAAACTGGCCGGGGAACTGGCGCGGCAGTTAGGTGCACAGGTCATCGCCGTGGCTGCTTTTGACCCGATTCCCGATTACCTCGGCGAGCCGTTCTGGGAAGAGGCCGCCGCAGCCCGCATGGGCAAGGCGCAGGAAATTCTGGAAGGAGCGGCTGCTGCCATCGGCGAGGTGCCCGGCGGGCTGGAAACCGAAATGATAGAAGGCCGCCCGGCCGACGCTATTCTGGACGTGGCCGAAACCCGCAAGGTGGATTTGATCGTGATGGGCGCCCGCGGCAACCATGCCCTCGGGGGCCTGCTGTTGGGCAGCCAGAGCCACAAGGTGCTTAACAAAGCGCCTTGCCCGGTGCTGATTGTGCGGTAAGGCGACCACCCTATCAAGAAATTCCCGATGGTGCAGAGAGGCACAGACTTTTCTTTGTGCCCCCGGCGCCATCGGTGGTTTTTAACGGCGAGCGCCGGTATCTGTTCAGCCCAGGCAAGGAGAAACCACAGATGACGCAGATTCCGCAGAAAATCATCCCCAGATTCCACAGATTCGCACCGATGGCAACCCCAGAAAGCACAGAAGCGTTGTAATTGCCTACGTGGTAGCAAAACGCCTCTGTCGGCAGCTTTTCTTTGGAGTGCGGCGACGAGTCGCCGCTTTCCAAAGCGGTGCCCAGGCACCGCACTCCAAAAAGCGCTTGCAAGTAACTGCCTACGCATGGAGAGCACAACCGCGTAGGCCGTGACGCGCGCGCGCCGTTATTTGATACAATGGAGCCATGCAACGGCTGCCCACCATTCTGCGCGCCCGCCGTCGGCGGGAAGCCGCCGCCCGACG
>JALUXH010000070.1 GCA_027019065.1 Anaerolineales bacterium | reverse complement strand
AGGGGGAAAAGCCGCCGCAGGCGGCTTGGGGGAGGGGTGAGATCACCCTTCTTCCGAGTTTTGGGTAATCACCAGGCCCCCACCCCTTGACATCGCGCCTCAAATGCGTATAATGTTTTCAACCCCATAAACCCAAAGGCGATGAAGAGGACAAGTAAGCGCTGAAACGGCGTTTCAGAGAGTCGGGAAGAGGTGCGAGCCCGACACGCACGCCGGCGCTGAATGGGCCTCTGAGCTGCAGGCCAAAAGTCTTCAGACAAGTAGGCCGTGCCGGAGTTGCCACCGTTATCAGGGCAAAGGGTATCGGTTGCGCCGTGCAGCGCGCAGCCCGTACCCGCAACGAGTGAGGCTGGCTTTTCCCATTCCCCCGTCGCAGCACCGACGGGGTTTTGCGTTAAAAGGCCGGCCTAACCAGGGTGGCACCGCGGGAGCCTGCTCTCGTCCCTAGGGACGAAGCAGGCTTTTTCATTTTGTCGTTGAGGAGTGAAGCCCATGTGCCCAACCCGCATCGCATCCCCGCCCCTCCCCGTCGTCCGCGAACTGCCCGCCGACCTGGAGACCACCATCTCGGTGTACCTCAAACTGGCCGGCGACGGCCCTTCGTTCCTGCTGGAAAGCGTCACCGGCGGCGAACAGGTCGCCCGCTACTCCTTCCTCGGCGTGGACGTGCGCACCGCCTGGCTGCTGCGCGGCGACGCCTGGGAGCGCCACACCCGCGGCGAAGCGCCCCGCCGTTACCCGCTGGACGGGCGCACCCCGCTGCAGGCGCTCCAATCCCTGGGACAGCCCCACCGCCTCCCGCAGCCGCGCCCCGACCTGCCGCGCTTCGTCGGCGGGCTGGTGGGCTACCTGGGCTACGAAACCGTGCGTTACCTGGAACCCACCCTGCCGCTCACACCCGACGACGCTCTGCCGGAAGCGATCTTCCTGCAGGCCGACACCATCCTGGCCTTCGACCACGCCCGCGACCGCCTGCTGATGATCGCCCTGGCCGCGGACGAAGCCGCCCTTCCCGCCGCCCGCGCCCGCCTGGACGAACTCCAGGCCCGGCTGAAGCAGCCGCTGCCGCCGCTCCCCCCGCCATCCGCCCCCGTGGACGCCGCCCTGCGCTTCCACACCCCCCGCGCCGCCTTCCTGGAAGCCGTGGCAACCGCCCGCGGGCACATCGCCGCCGGCGACGTCTTCCAGGTGGTGCTCTCCCAGCGGCTCAGCCGCCGCACCTCGGCGCACCCCTTCGCCATCTACCGCGCCCTGCGGCGCATCAACCCCTCGCCCTACATGTTCTACTTTGACTTTGGCAACCTGGCCGGTGAACGCCCCTTCCGCCTGCTGGGGGCCTCGCCCGAAATGCACGTCCGCCTGGAAGACGGCATCGCCTCGCTGCGCCCCATCGCCGGCACCCGCCCGCGCGGCGCCACCCCCGCCGAAGACCTGCGCCTGGAAGGCGACCTGCTGGCCGACCCCAAAGAGCGCGCCGAGCACGTCATGCTGGTGGACCTGGGGCGCAACGACCTGGGGCGCGTCTGCCGTTACGGGACGGTGCGCGTGCCGGAGCAGATGGTCGTTGAGCGCTACTCGCACGTCATGCACCTGGTTTCCCTGGTGCAGGGCGAACTACGCCCCGGCCTGACCGCCGCCGACCTGCTGGAAGCCACCTTCCCGGCGGGCACGGTGAGCGGCGCGCCGAAGGTGCGCGCCATGCAAATCATCCACGCCCTGGAGCCGCACCCCCGCGGCCCCTACGCCGGGGCCATCGGCTACCTTTCGGCCAACGGCAATGCCGATACCTGCATCGCCATCCGCACCCTCTGGATGCTGGGCGATACCGTCCACGTGCAGGCCGGCGCGGGAGTGGTGGCCGATTCCCTCCCCGAAAACGAATACCGGGAGACGCGGCACAAAGCGCAGGCCCTGCTGGCCGCCGTCGCCCAGGCGGAAAAGGAGTGAACCATGCTGGCCCTGATTGACAACTACGATTCCTTCACTTACAACCTGGCGCAAATCTTCGGCGAACTGGGCGCGGAGGTGCGCGTCTTCCGCAACGACGCCATCACGGTGGACGAACTGGCGGCCCTGCGCCCCGCGCACATCGTCATCTCGCCGGGGCCGGGCACCCCCGCCGACGCCGGCATCTCGCGGGAAGTCATCCGCCGCCTGGGGCCGCACATCCCCACCCTGGGCGTCTGCCTGGGGCATCAGTGCATCGGCGAAGTCTTCGGCGGGCGGGTGGTGCGCGCCCCGCGCCTGATGCACGGCAAGGCCTCTCCCATCCACCACACCGGCGACGCGCTCTTCCGCGGCCTGCCGCCCGTCTTCCACGCCGCGCGCTACCACTCGCTGGTCATCGCCCCCGAAAGCCTGCCCCCCAGCCTGGAAGTAACCGCCCGCAGCGACACAGGCGAAATCATGGCCGTGCGCCACCGCGCACACCCCATCTTCGGCGTGCAGTTCCACCCCGAATCCATCCTGACGCCCCACGGCCGGCAGATTTTGGGCAACTTTCTGCAGGGCGAAGCCGCTACGCCGGCGCTGGAAAGCGCCGTCACCACCCGGCCGGTGCCCATCGGCGGCGGGGTGCAGGTCGGCGGACGCGCCGTGGTGCTGATGGCTGGCCCCTGCGCGGTGGAAAGTTACGAACAGACCCGCGCCGCAGCCGCCGCGCTGCACGCCCTCGGCCTGCGGGTGCTGCGCGGCGGGGCGTTCAAGCCGCGCACCTCCCCGCACAGTTTCCAGGGCCTGGGCGTGGAAGGGCTGGAAATCCTGCGCGCCGTGGCCGATGAATTCGGCCTGCTGGTGGTCACCGAAGCCCTGGCCGTGGAACACATCCCCCTGGTGGCGCGCTACGCCGACATCATCCAGATCGGCAGCCGCAACATGCAAAACTACCCCCTGCTGTGGGCTGCCGGGGAGAGCGAAAAGCCGGTGCTGCTCAAACGCGGCTTCATGTCCACCGTGGATGAGTGGCTGGCGGCCGCCGAACACATCGCCAGCCGCGGCAACGAGCGCATCCTCCTCTGCGAGCGCGGCATCCGCACCTTCGAGACCGCCACCCGCAACACGCTGGACACCAACGCCATCGCCGTGGCGCGGCAGCGCAGCCCCTTCCCCGTGCTGGGCGATCCCAGCCACGCCACCGGCCGCGCCGACCTGGTGCTGCCCGCCGCCCGCGCCGCCCTGGCCGCCGGCGCCGACGGCCTGCTGGTGGAGTTCCACCCCGACCCCGCCGCCGCCCTCTCCGACGGGCCGCAATCCCTGCCCCTGGACAGTTTGCCGGCCTTCACCGCCGCCCTGCGGACGCTGG
>JALUXH010000069.1 GCA_027019065.1 Anaerolineales bacterium | reverse complement strand
CGGCGGCGGGGGTGCGGGGGCGTTTTCGCTGCTTTCTTCCATGGCCTCGTCGGGCACGATGGCGGCTTCTTCCAGCACTTCGCGGGCGACGTAAATCGGCACGTGGGCGCGCACGGCCAGCGCGATGGCATCGGATGGGCGGGCGTCAATGTTGTAGAGCCGTCCCTGGTGCGAAACCACCAGGTTGCCGTAGAAGGTGTTTTCTTTCAGCGCGGTCACTTCTACGCGTTCCAGCCGCGCCCCCAGCACGTCCAGAATGCGGCGCATGAGGTCGTGGGTCATCGGGCGGGCCAGTTCCACTTCGTGCAGAGCCAGCTGGATGGCGTTGGCTTCAAATGCACCGATCCAGATGGGCAGGTAGCGGTTGGCGTGGCGCTCGCGCAGCAGAATGACCTGTTGTTGGGAGACCAGACTGACGCGAATGCTGTCGATGACGACTTCTACCATGTCGGACATGCTTCTCTCCTCGCAGGAAGGCCGACCACGGCCGTGGATGTCTTTATTCTATCGTAACTGCTCAGCTGGTGGAAATAGAGCACGGATGACACGGATAGTCGCGGATGCTCACGGATTTAACGCAGAGGCGCAAAGAAAGCAAAGAGCGCAAAGTAAATCTCTGTGTTTTCTGTGGCGCTTCTGTGCCTTCTGTGGTTTTCAATCTGCGTTTTTTCTTGGCTGAGGCTGAATAGATACCAAATACATTCTATCATCGTTTCGGCGGTTGTAGCGGCGCTTGCGGCGTCGGGAAGGGGAAGTGCAGGCGCCGCGGGCATCTGGCATTCCGGCAAAGGGCGCCGCGGGCGTATTATAATTGGGAGCGTTCATCTTGACCGGCAAATAAGGCGCAGGATTTGCAGCCTTTGGCGTACCTTTTCCCTGGCTCCCCCCGCGTGCAGAGAGGGAACGGGCTCAGATTGGGCGGAAGACGCTGAAAAGCGCCCTGCTTATTTCCGTTTCCCGGCGGCCTGCGCTCATCCGTGGCAGCTGCCGCCAGGGTGCTGCACCCGCAGGGCTGCGGGGTTCTGTTGGGGAAGAAGGGCGTTGACCTTTATTTTCGGAGGCTTGCGATGCTCGTACGTCATGCTGTCAGTGTCAGCCTGGGAAGTTCCAAACGCGACAAGAAGGTGGCGGTGAAGTTTGGCGATACCACGGTGGTGATTGAGCGCATTGGCACCGATGGTGATGTGGAAGCGGCCAAACGGCTGTACCGTGAACTGGACGGTAAAGTGGATGCTTTTGGCATGGGCGGGGTGGATATGTATATTCGCGTGGATGGCCGCAAATATCCCTTGCGGGCGGCTTTTAAACTTATAGAAGGGGTGAAACAAACGCCTGTGGTGGACGGCCAGGGGTTGAAGCACACTTTGGAGCGGCGGGTTTTCGAACTGGCAGCCCCGCAATTGCGCGCCCCGCTGCATTTCAAAACCGCCTTTATGCCGCTGGCGCTTGACCGTGTGGGGCTGGCGCAAGCCGTCAACGAAGTTGCCGACGAGGTGATTTTTGGTGATTTTATGGTAGGGCTTGGGCTGCCCATTCCAATTCGGGGGCTGAAAACTTATCTTCGGCTGTTGAAAACTTTGCTGCCGGTGGTGGGCTTTTTCCCGATGAGGATGTTGTTCTACGGCAGCGACGGGGTGGAAAACGAACCGAAATACGAAAAATACTGGCAGCAGGCCGACCTGATTGCCTGTGATTTTATGTTTATGAAGAAATACATGCCCCCGCACATGCTGGCAGGCAAAACGTTGGTGGCCAATACCACCACGGCCGATAACATTGCGTATCTCAAAACGCACGGCGTGCGTCTGATGATTACCACCACGCCCCGCTATGACGGGCGCTCTTTTGGCACCAACATGATGGAAGCCGCCCTGACGGCCTATGCAGGCAAAGGCCGTCCCCTGACTTTAGACGAACTCAACGCCCTCATTGACGAACTTGACCTGCGCCCCACGGTGATGTACCTGAACCCGTAGGCTGCAGCATAGCCCCCACAGTGCAAGCCCGCCGCTGCTGTTTGCAGAGGCGGGCTTGTGGTATCGCGCCGTACGAAGGTTACGGGGTTACTGTTTGGGCTGTTTTTTCAGCGCTGCTTCAATGACTTGCTGGAAGCGGGCGTAGGGTTGCGCACCTTCAATAAATTGCTGGCTGCCGTCGGGAGCGATGACCACGAAAGAAGGCGTGCCTTTGACGCCCGCGGCCTGACCGTCTTTCAGGTCTTGCATGGCTTGTTGCTGGTATTTGTGGCTGTCTAAGCATTGGCGGAATGGGGTCATATCCAGCCCCAGCATTTGGGCCATGGTTTCTATGCGGGAGCGGCTGAAAGCGCCTTCGTTTTCGCCGTGCTGATTGTAAAAGAGGATGTCGTGGAATTCCCAGAACTTGCCCTGGTCGCCGGCGCAGTAGGCGGCTTCCGCTGCCCGCAGCGACTCCGGCCCGATCCAGTTGCCGAAAGTGCGGTAGATGAGGCGCACTTTGCCGGTGGCGATGTAATTTTTCAGCAGGAGCGGTTCGGTTTCGTGGGTGAAACGGCCGCAGAAGGGGCACTGGAAGTCGGAATATTCTATGATGGTTACAGGCGCGTTGGGGTCGCCAACGACGTTTTTGTTGGCGTGGGGGTGAGGGCGGGATGGGGGCATGACGATGTCGGCGGCGGAGGTGCTGGCGGCGGGGGTGGCCGCTGCTTTGCCGGAAGACGAGGTGAGCAGGAAAATTCCGCCGGCCAACAGAATCAACCCCGCGATGACCACCATGGTGATGATGCGTTCGCGGCGCTGCCGTGCCAGCCGCTGGCGGCGGCTTTCGGTGCGTTTGCGTCGGGTGCGTTTGGCAGCCATAGAGCCTCCTCACGAGCAGGGATGCGGTGATTATGCCACAGAAGGCGCGTTTTGTCCAAAAACGCGCGGGGCGCGGGGGCACAAAAATGGGGCAGGGCGGGTTGCCGTCCCGCCCTGCCGTGGCTTGCTTCTTTTTCCCGACGCCCGGCTCCGCCCTGCGTGGGGCGGTGAAAGGGCGGGTTAGCAAACGCCCTGGTAGGCGCCGCCTTCCACGGTGAGCGCGACGCCGGTAATGTAGGATGCTGCCGGGGAAAGCAAAAATACGGCTGCTTTGGCAAATTCTTCCGGCTCGGCCATGCGCCCCAGCGGGATGGCGGCAGCCTGTTTCTGGAGTTCGGTGTTGAGGTCGCTGTGGTTCATTTGGGCGCGGGCTTGCAGAAGTTCGGTCACGCGCTCGGTTTTGGTCCACCCGGGCAGGATGCTGTTGAAGCGGATGTTTTCTCGGGCCAGTTCCAGTGCCAAAGTTTTGGTCAGGTTGACGGTGGC
>JALUXH010000068.1 GCA_027019065.1 Anaerolineales bacterium | reverse complement strand
CCGTTTGGGGCTGAAAAACATGGTTACCGTGCCTCTTCCCATTGATCCGGAATATTTCCATCCTTTGCCTGATCACCCCGAAGTGCCCGGACGGATTGTATTTACCGGCACGATGAATCATCCGCCTAACGTGGACGCTGCAATCTATTTTGCGCGTGAGGTTTTCCCGAGGGTGCGACAGGCTTTCCCCCAGGCAGAGTTTTGGGTCGTGGGCCGCGATCCAACGCCCGAGGTTTGGGCTTTGGACGACCTGCCTGGCGTGGTGGTGACGGGCTTTGTGCCTGACATCCGTACCTACCTCGCAGCAGCCGATGTGGTGGTCGTGCCTTTGCGGTACGGGGCGGGGATGCGCAATAAAATCCTGGAAGCCTGGGGAATGACCAAGTGTGTCATTTCCACTTCGTTGGGAGCCGAGGGACTGCATTACCGTGAGGGAGAACATTTGCTCATTGCAGACACCGCTGAAGAGATGGTGGCTCAAATTTCCCGGGTGTTCCGGCACCCAGAGTTGAAAGAACGCATTAAAATGCAGGGGCGTCAGTTGGTTTTCCGCGAGCATCACCCCGTGGTCATCGCCAACCAATATGCGCAGGCCATTCGTCAGGCTTACCAGCGTGGCCGTGCCCGCCGTGCTCGCCCTCGGCGCTTTGTGTTTGATTTGCACTGGATGTATCCAGGGGTGGCGGGGGGCATCGAAAATTTGACGCGCGCTTTCCTGGCTGAATTGATGGCTTTGGACCGCGACTCCCGGTATGTGCTTGTTGGCCCCCGTGTGTTGCGCTACACTTTAGATCTGCGCTACTCTCCCAATTTTTCCTTTTATTCCTTAGAGACCACTCACCGTGAAAAGATGTTGGCCTGGCTGAAGCAAGCCGCTGCTCGCGTAGGGGCACCGATATGGCGCACGGAGGCAGTGCGTACCCTTTTTCGTTTACGAGATTTAGATGGGGTCGTTTCTTATTCCCCTTCGGGATATGTACATCCCCTGCTGCGGCCTTTGCGTAATGTGGTACTCGTGCCGGATATTCAACATGAATATTACCCCGAATTCTTTACGCCTGAACAATTAGCCGTCCGCCGCCGCGTGTACAAAGAGGCTGTGGAGCGCGCGGCTCACGTTTGTGCTATCTCGGAATTTACCCGCCAGTCACTCATTGAGCGTTACGGGGTGCCTCCCGAAAAGGTAACGACCACTTATTTGGCGGCCGACTCCCTTTATCATCGCCCTCTGGACCCCCAAGTGGCCCGCCGGGTGGTAGAAAAGTATCACCTCCCCCCAGGGGGGTATCTTTATTACCCGGCCAACACCTGGCACCACAAAAACCACGTCACCCTTTTGCAAGCGCTGATTTTGTTACGCGAGCGCCATCGTTTGCGCCCGCTGTTAGTGCTGACCGGTGCACCCAAGGAAGCCCATGAAGAATTGATGCGCTTTATTCAGGAACACGGATTGGAGAAACAGGTGTGCTTTTTGGGGTACCTTCCTGGGGAGGACCTCCCTGCCTTGTATGCTCAGGCGCTCATGTTGGTTTATCCTTCACTGTTTGAGGGGTTTGGTATGCCCGTTTTGGAGGCTATGTGGTCGGGAATTCCTGTAGTGGCCAGCCAGGTCAGCAGCATCCCCGAGGTAGCTGGCGAAGCGGCTATTTTGCTGCCTCCGAAGAAGCCAGAGGCCTGGGCTGAGGCTATCTTTCAGGTGGCCACTGACTCGGCTTTGCGCCAGGAATTGATTGCTCGGGGGCGAATTCAGGCCCGCCGATTTTCCTGGCAACGCTTCACGGTCCAAACCCTTAGCATTTTGAATCGGGTATATGACGAGGAGTGATGGGTATGGAAGACAAACACTGGCCGCGCATAACCATTGTAACTCCCTCATTCAATCAGGGAAAGTATATTGCGGAAACCATTGAGAGCGTGCTTTCCCAGAACTATCCGAACCTTGAATATATTATTGTGGACGGAGGGTCCACAGATGAGACGCTGGAAGTGCTTGCACACTACCGCGACGTTCCTTTTGTCACGATGATCTCCGAGCCGGATCGGGGACACGCTGACGCGGTGAACAAAGGCTTTCGTATAGCAACGGGTGAGATCTTTGGCTTCCTTAACTCCGATGACACACTTCTCCCGGGCGCGCTGAAACGAGTGGCAGAGGAAATTGACCCTGCGCGAGGGCGTCATGTGGTGATGGGACGGTGCAAATTTATCGACGAGGAAGGCCGTGGCCTGGGAATCGAGCATCCCAGCGCCTTTGAAAGTCATCGCCGGGTGCTGGAAATCTGGAAGGATCACACCATTCCCCAACCGGCCACTTTTTGGACCAGGGAAGCGTGGGAAAAAGTGGGTGGGATGCGCATCGGCGTGCGCTATGATGACTATGACCTGTTCTGTCGGATGTCGCGCTATTACCGCTTTTACCCCATTGATCAGGTGTTGGCCACCTATCGTTTGCACCCTACCTCGATCACCCAAAGTTGGAGCCCGCAGGAACGTCTGGAGGAAAGCATTGCCCTCAGCAGGCAATATTGGGGGCCAAAGTATCTGCCAAAATACTGGCTGTTGGCCTGGTCACTTTGGCGCTACCGCTTTCAGCGCCCTCAGCGAGGGTTTCGTCTGCTTCACGAGGCAGGGACAGCATGGTATCAAGGCCACCGCCTGGCGGCGGCTGGGAAGGCGGCTGTCGGCGCTTTGCTCGCTCCGGAGGTTTTTTTCTGGAAGAGTCTTTACCCCCGCCTTGGAAGATATGGGAAGGCTCTTATCCATCGTTTGTCTCGATCGTTGGGGCTTCAGCGCGTTCCTCCCCAAACTCAAGCCCTTTTGTCACGCACTGAGAGGTGGCCTGATGGTTGGGTGGGGCCCACATGGCGGCATCCTCTCACCCCTGAAGAGGCTTCGGCTTCCGTGTTACGGATTGTTGCATCTACAGACCCCTTTTTGGTGCGGGAAGGGCTGCGGTTGAAGGTAGCGGTGAACAAGAAACCAGTTACTACTGTGTCTGTGCAGCAAACCCAGTTTTTCTTTGAGATTCCTTTGGGTGTTGTCACCGAACCGCGAGAGATTCTTGTGCGGGCTAATCGGTTTTTTGTGCCGCATTGGTTTTATCATAATGGGGACTATCGTCCGTTGAGTTGGCGCATTGTGGTGATGGAATCAGGAACAGACCAGGAGCGGCTGTCTTCGGATGGTGAGGAAAGCAATGGAGCGGAATAAGTGCTGGTGTGGCAATCAGGAGTTGGAGCCTTTTTCGCCGGATTACAGGTACTGCAAGATTTGTGGCACCCTGGTGCGTCGGGAATGGCCTGACCTTTCACCGGCTGATGAGCGCGAGGGATATGAAAAATACTGGGCTGGCGACGAGAAAGTGCGGGCCATGGTGGAGGAGCAGATCTTGCCCGTGCTGGAGGAGCGTGCCAGGACCTATCTGGTGGAGCGAGGCCCCTATTGGCTGCGCACGCTGTTGCATTATCGTTTGCCCCCTGCAAAGATTTTGGAGATTGGCAGTGGACCGGGTGCTTTTGTGGGTCTGATGCAAGCCGCTGGTTTTGACGCGTTGGGATTGGAGGTTCAGCCCTGGAGTGTAGATCTTTCCAGCCGTTGGTTCCAGGTGCCGGTGCTTTATGGCCCTATTGAGGAGCAGCACCTTTCCACGGCTTCGCTGGATGGTGTGGTGATGATGGATGTGCTGGAGCATCTAACCGAGCCTGAGGATACGCTTCGCCGTGTGACTCGTTTGGTGAGGCCCGAAGGATTCGTGCTTGTGCAAACTCCCGAATTTCCTGAGAACTTGAGTTATGCAGAGATGCAGGCACAACAACATCCCTTCCTGGCAATGTTTATTCCAGAGCACCGCTTCCTGTTTAGCCGACGGGCCGCTCAACGCCTGTTCCAGCGTGTAGGCTTACCTTGGGTCCAGTTTGAGGAAGCCTTCTTTGCACATTATGACATGTTTTTCGTGGCGGCGGTGCGCCCTTTGCAACGCTATACTCCAGAAGAAATTAGGAGTGCTTTGGAGGGGCATTTGAAGGGGCGCGTGGTGTACGCTCTTCTGGATCTGTGGGAGCAGCACCGTGAGCGGAAGAGGCGGAACGCCCACTTGCAACAGGCCTTGCAGGAAACCCAGGCTAAAGTACAACACTTGCAGCACACCCACACAGATTTGGAGCACACCCTGGCGAGTTTGCAGCGCGCCCTTGCGGATTGCGAGGCTCAGGAGGCGCATTGGCGTGTTGAGACCCACCGCCGCGCTGCCCAGGCCGGGGAAATGCTCGAGGGCTTACAGCAAAGCAGGGCTTTTCGCCTCTTACGGCGTTTTGGGCGATGGCAGAGGATAGAAGATCTCCTGAAGCATGTGGCTGCTTGGAACGAGGAGTCATTAGAGGAGTAATATCTATGAAGGCAACATCTGCGCTTACTTTGGATTTTGAAACCTGGTGGCGTACTTTTCTGGAAGTGGAACGGCTGTATCCTCATGTGTTACCGTTGACGCTGTGGCGCGCCTGGGAACTGGCACTGTATCGCCGCTATACTTTGCCCGAAACGGTTTTAGATTTAGGATGCGGTGATGGGCGTTTTTTCCGCCAGATCTGGCGCCGGCCGCCGTTGGCCGATGGAGTGGATTTTGATGAGGAAGTGACCCATCACGCCCGATGGGTGGGAATTTACCGCCATGTAGTCGCTGGCGCTGCCCAGGCCCTCCCTTTTGCGGATCAAAGTTATGCGGCTGTTTTTTCTAATTGTGCCTTTGAACACATGTCGGATATTGACCGTGTGCTTTCAGAGGCCGCTCGTGTACTCCGCCCTGGGGGAGTATTTCTTTTCAGCGTTATGACGGACAAAACCGTAGCCTGGGAAATGATGAAGCCCCTCACTCAGATGTTGGGGGTGCCAGAACGGGGAAGCACACTATGGCATCTCTATGAAGCCTTTCATCATTTGGTCAACCCTTTACCTAAGGAAACCTGGCTGGCCAAACTGGAGGCAGCGGGCTTTGCCGTCGTGGATGCGTGGCCTATTCTCCCCGAACCTTTTGCCCGTGTGTTCATGTTGTTAGATGAGCTGTGGCACCTCCCCGACAAAGATGAGCAGGAGTGGGGGAATACTTTGCATACCTCTTTCCAACAGTGGCCGCATTACGCTGAGGCGTTGCGCCCCATATTCCAGGGGCTTTGGGCGCTTTCTCCCCCTCATTCTTCTGAGGAAGGTGCAGGACTGGTGGTGTACGCCCGCCGTAAGCCGGTAGCAGTGGGGAGCAAGCACATGGCTCCGTCTTCCCGTCGGTGTTGGTGTGGGTCTCACGACTTGGTTCCTGCCTCGGCAGTGTATGATCGCTGTTTGAATTGCGGCACGTTGGTGGCGCGGGCCCCTATAGTCGCGCTGGAGTCGCCCTCTTCCGAGGAAGAACGCGACAATCGTTCGACGCCAGTGTTGCAGGCGGTGGATTTGGCCCTCGCTCATCGTCCTCCGCCGGCTCAGGCGCTTCTGATAGGTCTCAACAGTGGAACGCTTTTGGAACGCCTGCTTACGGGCGTGGGCTACACAGTGCGCGCTGTGCCTGCTTTAGAGGCTTCCTCTCTTGCTCAAGAAGAGGCCGATGTGGTGGTTTTGGCGCATACTGTTGAGTATGCGCCGGATCCTGTGACCTATGTCCGCCGCGCTGCCCAATTGCTCCGCCCCCAAGGTGTATTGCTGATCCAGGCTTTTTGCAGAGATGAGCCTTCGGGGTGGGATGACCTCCCCACGCCGGCGAAACCCCGCTTTGTGTTTACCCCCAAGGCATTGGAGCGTTTGTTGGCCCGCCTTTCTGGGCAGAGTGCCTTAGGGGTCACTCCGTGCTGGCGCGATACGGTGTGGGGATGGGCGGCGCGGCCTTCGGTGGAAGAAGCCGCTTCTCCCGTGTCTTCTGAGTCGGCGGTGCCGCAGCATCGTGCCGATGTGCTCTCGCTTCTGAGCGCGCACCTCCAACGCCGTGAGGCTGAGGTGCGCCATCTGGAGTCTGTTGTGGGTCATTACGAGGAAGTGTTGCGCCAATGGCAGACTTGCACCAAAGAAGTTGCGCGCCGACAGACGGCTATTGACCAGTGCATGGCAGAGTTGGACGGCTGCGCCCAGACTTTAGCGAAGAGTACCGAAGACCAACGTCGTTGCCAACAAGAGCGCGAGCATTGTCAGGCAGAGCTTGAGCGCTCTCAGGCAGAGCTTGAGCGCTCTCACGCAGAGCTTGAGCATTGTCAGGCAGAGCTTGAGCGCTCTCAGGCAGAGCTTGAGCGCTCTCACGCAGAGCTTGAGCATTGTCAGGCAGAGCTTGAGCGCTCTCAGGCAGAGCGAGAGGTTCTTGTGCAAACACTAAGTCATACCCGGGGGCAGATCCGTGTGCTGGCTGCCGCCTTACAGGATAGCGTGGTTTATCGGCTGCTGCGCCGCGCCGGACGATGGGAAGGGATTGAGCAGATATTGAGGGAACTATCCCGCTCTTGGGGACAGTAATACTCGCTTCGTTACAGCGAACCTTACTGGGCGTACTCGCTTGTGCGTGGGTAGGGCTTTATTTTCTGCTTCAACCGTTAGATGATTGGCCTTGCCGGTAGGAGGACAATGCCATTGTGTCCCAAATGGTAGTGTCGGTGATCACCCCTGTTTATAACCGGGCGAGGCTCATCGCTCAGACGGTGGAAAGCGTCTTGGCGCAGGCCGGCCCGGCTGTGGAGCATATTGTTGTGGACGGCGGCTCCACAGACGGCACCCTGGAGGTGCTGGCCCGCTATCCGCATCTGCGGGTGGTCAGCCGCCCCGATGAAGGGATGTATTTTGCCCTCAACGATGGCCTGCGCCTGGCCCGAGGGGAGGTGATCGGCTTTCTGAACAGCGACGATCTGTACCGCCCCGACGTGTTGGCTGCGGTCGTGGCGCGCCTGGAGCAAGAAAAAGAAACCGATGCCGTGGCGGGCCGTGCGGTGTATTTTGTGGAAGAGAGGGGAGCGCGCCGGTTTTTCCGCCCTACCCGCCTTTTGACGCCGGAGAACCTTTGGCGCGAGTTGACTTATGGCGACCCGGCCTTCAACGCCTGGTTTTTCCGCCGCCGGGTGTTTGAGCGCCTGGGCCCCCTGGACACCACTTATCGGATTGCCGGCGATCGGGACTTTCTCTTACGCTTCGCCCTGGCCGGGCTGCGGCTCTCCCCCTTGGATCAGATCGTGTACGCTTATCGGGTGCATCCGGCTTCGCTTTCGTTAAGCACCGACTGGCGACGTTTCCTCGCCGTGGCCGAGGAGAACCTGCGTTTGGCGGAGGCTTATCTCCTCCACCTGCCGCCTGAAGGGCAGCACTGGATGGGGCTGGCCCAGGTGCGTGACACGATCACCGCGGCTTCGCGCAGCCTGCGCAGTGGCCGGTGGGCGGATTTTCGCCGTTTTGCGCGGGCGGGCTGGGGATATCATTGGGCCTGGCCTGCGCTGTTTGTTTGGCGCTTGCTCACAGGGCCGTTTCGGATGTTGGGCCGGCGTTTGGGGTTACGGCCCCTTTTGTGAGTGTGCGGCAGCCGCTAAAAGGGGGGAGGTTAAGGACGGCCGTGAGCTTCTACAAGCGTGGTGTAGAGTGGGAGCAGCGCCTGTGCCGCGCGCTCCCACCCCCAGACTTCGTGAGCGTATCTGGCCAGCCGCTGCCCCAGTTGTGCTCGCAGTCGGGGCCGCTGGATCAGATCCAGCAGGCCCTCGGCCAGGGCTGTCTCATCCCCCGGCGAGACGAAGAACGCCTCTTCCTCGTGGCGCAGGGTCTCCCCCAGCGTGCCTACCGGGGTGGCAAGCACCGGCGCTTCCAGGGCCGCCGCCACGGCCAGCACGCTGCTTTGGGTTCCGTGCCGATAAGGCAGGGCGACGATTCCTGCCTGGGCGAAGCGCCGGGCGGCTTCTTCGTCGGGGATGAAGCGATTGTGGAGTTCAGCCCGCCCTTGCCGGATTAAGCCTTCCAGTATAGGTTGGGTTTTGGGGGGAATTCGGCCTCGGCCGGCGATGATGAGCCGCCAACGGGGCGCTTGAGGCGCGATGCGGGCGAAGGCCTGGATGAGTAAATCTACCCCTTTGTTGAGACGCAATTCGCCGAAGAAGAGCACCTCGGGGCGGCGTGTCGGCAGCGGGGAAGGGGCCAGGTAACGGTAGTAGGTATAGGGGCCAAGGGGGTGAATGGCGACGCGTGGAGGATCCACCCCGCGGTGGTGCTGGAGGAGCAGTGCTTTCATCCCCGGGCTGTGCACCACCCATCCTTGAGCCTGGCGCACCATATCCCGAAGCAGAAAATTGTTCAAAGGGGTGCGGTAATCTATGTGGTTGATAGGATCGTGCACCGTGTTCACCAGGGGGATGGGGCGCGCCATACGGGCCAGCACGCTTTCCCAGAGCCCAAAGCCCTGAACGTGGAGTATATCGGCGCCAAAGGCTCTTACCTTACGAGCCAGCCGGTACATTTCCAGGAATCCCCACACATGCCGGCGGCGGGGACGACGATACGGTAGCACCGTAATTGAAGGGTGAAGCCATTTCTGGAAGCGGGGGATTTGCCGCCGAGCCAGAGCCAGCCCCACGGCGAGATCCTCGGCCAGCACGTTGGCCAGGTGAAAGGTGTACTCATCGAAGCAAGGTCCTGGGTGTAGCACGATTCTCAGGCTCATCAGTAGGCTCCCCGGCCGCGAAGCACGCTCCAGAAAGTTTTGATCAGGATCTGGATATCCAGCAAGATGGAGTAATGCTGGATGTAGTACAGATCGTCCTCGGTATGGAGATGCATGGGTTTGTCGCTGCGCCCGTGGATCTGCCACCAGCCGGTGATGCCCTGGGGGACGGCGAAGCGCTTGCGCTGCCAGGGTTCGTATTTCTCCACTAAGTAAGGCATTTCGGGGCGGGGGCCTACCAGGCTCATCGTGCCGCGAAGCACGTTGAACAGTTGCGGAAGTTCGTCCAGGCTCCACCGGCGTAAAAAGCGGCCCACCCGCGTTATCCTGGGGTCGTTGGGGTGTTTGTGCAAGATGTGCCCGTTTTCGTCCACCCGCTCTACCAGATGGCGTAGTTTTTCTGCGTCTTTGACCATGGTGCGAAATTTGTACATGATGAAGATGTGCCCGTTTTCGCCCACTCGTTTCTGGCGGAAAAGCACTGGCGGTCCGTCGTCTAAGAGAATGGCCAGGGAGATGAGGCCCATCAGGGGAAGCGCGGGAATCAACAGCAATGAGGTGACGACAAGGTCAAACAGGCGCTTGGGTAGCCGCTGATACTCGGTAAGGGCCGGTGCCCGAATGTTGAGCATGGGGATGCCGCTAAAATCTTCCACTTCGGCGTGGTGCAGGGTCCACTGAAAGTAATCGGGTACGATCCAAACCTGAACGGGAAGGTCAAAGAGCGCCCAGATGAGTTTTTCCATGCGTTTATGCGCCCACAAGGGAAGCGCGAAGACCACGCCGGTGACGCGATGTTTGGAGATCACCCGACGGATGGCGTTCAGGTTGCCCAAAATGTCGGGGTGTTGGGCCTGCTTTTGAGGGTCGTCGTCAAGGAAACCTACGATCTGAATGTGATCGGGGTATTGGCGCAGGGTTGCTTCCACCTCACGGCCCACTTCTCCGGCGCCCACAATGAGGATGCGGTGGAAATGCCCCAGACGGCGGCGGCGGTGGCGGTACCACAGGCGCAATGGAATCCGCCAGCCGATGAGTAGACCGTAAGTCAGGGCGACAAAGGTGAGGAACCACCCGCGCGAGAGCGTGCGATATGAGAGATACAGCACCCCCGCCAGCGCCACGCTGGCCATCATGGCGCTCAGGGTCAGGCTGGTGAATTCGTCTACCACTCGCAGGTTCTTCCGCCCATCGTATACTGCGAAAAAGAACATGATCCCGATCCAGATAATGGGGAAAAGCATATAAAGCGCCCAGGGGACGGCCACGGGAGTGAATAACGGGCGGAAGAGCACACCGTCGGGCCAGCGGGACAAAAGGGGGCGGATCTGGGCTGCGCCTTGCATACCCAGAAGCACGCTGAGCGTGTCGAGGAGCAGGGCCAGGACGGCGAAATTGGTGGAGAAACGTCGGATCATAGGATCACTTGCGTCGTTGGTGGCACAACTGGTGGCCGGCCAGCCAGAGAAAGCGAGGGTTATGCCATAGGTAGCGGTGTAACAGGCGACGAGGCTCGGTCAATAGGCGGAACAGCCATTCCAGGCCCAGGCGTTGCATCCAGCGGGGAGCCTGGGGCTTGGTGCCTGCCAGAAAGTCGAAGGCCGCCCCCACACCGATCATGGGCAGCCTGAGTTCCCCCTTTTGGAAGGCCATCCAGCGCTCCTGCTTGGGGCATCCCAGAGCCACAAAGAGCAAGCGTACCTCGGCTGTGTGGATTTGTTCCTGAATGGCTTGTTCTTCGTCGGGCGTCAGGGGGCGGAAAGGTGGGCTATAGGCATAAGCCACTTGTAGAGCCGGAAAGCGTTCCTTGAGCCGTTGTTGAAGCTTTTCCAGGGTGTGAGGGGTGCTTCCGTACAGCCCGACAGGGAGATGCCGCTCGGCCGCGGCCTCGCATAACCGTAACATGAGATCCGGGCCGTAGACCCGGGGTTGATCGGGATGCCCCAGCCGCCTGAGCATCCACACCAGGGGCATCCCGTCGGGAACTACCAGATCGGCCTGGTTAATCACCTCACGGAAAGCGGGATCGTCGTGAGCTTCCATGACCATGTGCACGTTGGCTACGCACACATACCGGCTTTCGCCTGCCAATGCCCAGGCCAGAATGCGTCGGGTGGCTTCTGGGGATGTGATGGGGTCCACGCCGATGCTGACCACCGTACGGCGGAATGGAAGGGTGTAAGGGAGCGTCATGGCGTGGCTTTCTCCTGACGGTGTAGTTCCTGCGCCCGGCGATAGACGGCCATAAGGTGGCGGTAGCCCTCGGCGGCGGTGTAGCGACGCTCATAGGCTTGGCGGGCTTGAGCACCTATGCGGCGCAAGGCGGCGCGGTTGCCCAACACCTGATCTAGGCGCTGGGCCAAGTCTTCTACGTCATCGCGCCGAAAGCGCCATCCCGTATGGCCGGGTTCCACCAGTTCGGCCAGCGCCCCGTGGTCGGCCACCAACACGGGCGTGCCGGTGGCATAGGCCTCCACCACCACCCGCCCAAAAGTTTCGTAAAGTCGGGAAGGGACAACCAGCAGCAATGCCTGACGCAGGTAGTTCAGCACTTCCGCGTGATGGCGCCATCCCAGAAAGCGTACCGTCAGCCCTTGGGCCTGCTCCCGCAGTGTGGGCCCCAGTGGCCCTTCGCCGATGAATAAAAGGGGCACCTGAGGGCGAAGGCGCAGCCAGGCCCGAAGGAGTAAATCGGCCCCTTTGGCGGCTTCCAGGCGGCCGATGAAGAGCACGAAGCGCCGTTTTTCTTCCCCTGTGCCTGGATCAGGGTGGACGAAGTGCGGCGCAACCATCAGGCGGTCGGCGGGCAGGCCGCCCTGGATGAGCTTCTGGCGGGCGAAGTGGGTAAAGGTCATGAACAGATCCACCTGCCGCCGCCAGGTGTGTAGCAGACGATGCAAAGTGAGCATGGCAGCCACGGTAAGCGACCCTGGCAGGCTCTGTTGGTAGCACCGATGGAGGACGCCGGGATAGGGCCAACGGTGGTGCATACAGGCTTCGCAGGGCTGCCCCTCACGAAGTAAATAGCCGTTGAGGCACAACAGCCGATAGTTATGCAGCGTTTGAACCACCGGCACACCGGCCGCGTGGGTGGCGTATAGCACGGCTGGCGAAGCCAGGGGAAAGAAGTTGTGGACGTGCACGACGTCGTAGGGGTGGGCCTGCAAAACGCGGCGGGCACGGCGGTAGGATGAGGAGGACCACAGGGTGTCCATAGCCGTGCGCCAAAGGGAGCGCTGAAGCACAGTCTGGTTGTCCCAAAGCAAGAGATCTACCTGGTGCCCGTGCGCTTGTAACAGGGCGATCTCATCTTCTACTGTAGTGTCCTCGCCGCCCCGTTGCAGGTATCGGTTGTGAACCATTAAGATATGCATGTTGGACTCAGAATGAGAGATGTTGCTATATTATACTCGTTCTGCGTTAGTGGGTTCAAAGGCGCCGCGTTCTGTCATCTAAAATGTTACCGGGGTAAGATGAACCTCCAAAAGAAAATGTTACTGGAGGCACCCATGAACCCCGAGGAACCCATGAGCATTGACGAACGCCGTAAATACCTGCACAAAAT
>JALUXH010000067.1 GCA_027019065.1 Anaerolineales bacterium | reverse complement strand
TGGGTTTCGGCTTCCGACAAACGCTACATGGCGACCATTCGCCTGGGAAGCGCCACCGACACTTACGACGCCGAAGGCCGCATGACCAGTTCGGCGCCGTGGGAAGAGATCACCGAAGAGCAGTTTGAACAGATTTTGCAGAAATTTGTAGGCGAAATTGAGCAGGTGCCGCCGCCTTATTCGGCCGTGCGGGTGAAAGGCCGCCGCGCTTACGATATGGCGCGCAAAGGCGAGGAAGTCAACCTGCAGCCGCGCAAAATCAAGGTCTATAGCCTGGAACTGCTGGAATGGGCGCCGCCGGAAGTGGTGGTGGATGTGCACTGCTCCTCCGGCACGTACGTCCGCTCGCTGGCCCACGACATCGGCAAGGAACTCGGCTGCGGCGCCCACCTGGTGGGCCTGCGCCGCACGCAGAGCGGCCGCTTTACCCTGCGGGATGCCGTCCCCTTGCGCCGCCTGGAAGAGGCTTTCCGCAGGGGTGAGTGGTATCGTTACCTCATCCCTGCCGCCGAGGCGCTGACCGAATGGCCGATGATTGAGCTAGACCCCGACGAAGTGGAACTGGTGCGCCACGGCCATCGCATCAAGCCCAAAGATCTGGAACTCACCGACGGGCAAATGGTGCGCGCCCTCACCGAGCAGGGCGACCTGGTGGCGGCGATGATTTACCTTGCCGAGAGCGACGAACTGCAGCCCAAGAAAGTTTTCTTTGCCTCCTGACCGATGCAGCATTTCACTTCCCTGGAGCCGCTGCACTTGTCGGGCGCGTGGGTAACGATTGGCGCTTTCGACGGCGTCCATCGCGGCCATCAGGCGCTGCTGCGCGCTTTTGTGACCGAAGCGCACGCTCATGCCGCGCCCGCGGTGGTGGTCACTTTTTACCCCCATCCTGCAGAGGTGTTGGGCAACCGCCCGAACCCTTTTTACCTTTCCACGCCCGAAGAAAAGGCGGCTTTGATTGCCGGTTTGGGGGCCGACGTGCTGATAACGCATCCCTTTAACCGGCAGGTAGCCCGCCGCAGGGCGCGCGATTTCATGGAAGACCTGCAGGCCCACCTGGGGCTTCGTCGCCTTTGGGTGGGCTATGATTTTGCCCTCGGGCGCAATCGGGAAGGCGATATTCCCGCACTGCGGCGCTTGGGCGAGGCGCTGGGCTACACCCTGCACGTGGTGGAAGCCTACCGCCTGGACGGCGAAGTGGTTTCGTCGAGCCGCATTCGGAAGGCGCTGGCGCAAGGCGAAGTGGCGCTGGCCGGACGCTTGTTGGGGCGGCCTTATGCGGTGCCGGGCGAGGTGGTGCCGGGCGACGGCCGCGGGCGGCTTTTGGGCTTCCCGACCGCCAACCTGGCGGTTTGGCCCCGGCGGATGATGCCGGCGGCGGGAGTGTATGCCTGTTGGGCCGAGACGGCCGCGGGTACTCACCCCGCAGTGGTCAACCTCGGCGTGCGCCCTACTTTTGAGCCGCACCCCGCCGCCCCCCGCCTGGAAGCCCATCTGCTGGATTTTTCGGGCGACCTTTACGGTCAGACCCTCACGCTACACTTCATTGCCCGCTTGCGCCCTGAACAGCGTTTCCCCTCTGCCGAGGCTCTGGCGGCGCAGATTGCCCGCGATGTGGCTGCCGCCCGCGAGACGCTCCGGCGCAGCCGCCCGCCAACCCCGGCTAATGAGGCCGCGAAGCAGCAAAGCCGCGAAGTAGCGAAGTAGTGAGGCCCCCATGCGCGTTTACCTGCTTTCCCCCCGCCGCTATGCCCCCGAAGTGATTGCGGTGGCCTTCGCGAAGGCTTCCCGCTCGCCGCGGCCGCTGGATGCCACCGCGGAGGAACTTAGCGAGGCCGCCAGCGCGCGCTTTCACGAAAAGTGGGTCATCGGCTACGGCCATGCGTCGGTGGCCGAGCACGCCGTGCTGCACATTGCCGTGGAGGGGCTTTCCCGCCTGGCGACCGAGGTGGTGGAATCGCACCGCCTGGCGTCCTACACCGAAAAATCCAGCCGCTACCAGCCCTTCGGGCCGGAGGATTTCGTTACCCCGCCGGAACTGGAAGCCCGCCCCGACCTGACGGCGCGCTATCGGGAAACCGTGCAGGCGCTTTTTGCGGCCTATCACCGCTGTATGGAAAGCGCGCGTGCCGAAATCGCCCGTCGCGACCCGCCCGCCGCGGGGGAAGCCCCCGCCCGCTGGGATGCCCGCCACCGTTCCCGCTATGCCGATGTCTGCCGTTTCCTGCTGCCCGCGGCTTCGCAGGTGACGCTGGGCATGACCATCAACGCCCGCGCGCTGGCGCACAGCCTGCGGAAGATGCTTTCCCACCCTCTGGCCGAGGTGCGGCAACTGGGGGCGGTGCTGCAAGAGGTGGCCGAGGCGGAAACGCCTACGCTGGTGCGCCATGTGGCGCCCGTGCGCGGCTGGCAGCAGGCGCGGGAAGCCCTACGCGCCCGCACGGCCGATTTCCGCGGCGGAGGCACCTATGCTGAAGACTGGTGCCACCTGGTTTCGTGGGACCGCGGGGCGGAAGCCCGCGTGCTGGCGGCGGCGCTTTACCGCCACGGCAGCCGGCCGTATGTGGATTACCTCAACTATGCCCGCGGCCTTTCGGCCGAGGCGCGGCGCACCCTGGCGGCGGAATTGCTGGGCGCGCTGGATTTCCGCGACATCCCGCCGCGGGCGCTGGAATACGCGGCGTTTACGTTTGACCTGGTGATGGATCAGGGGGCTTATTACGAATTCAAGCGCCACCGGATGATGAGCCAGACGCCGCAGGCGTTGACGGCGCGGTTGGGCTATGCCGTGCCGCGCCTGGTGGCTGAGATTGGCCTGGAAGCCGATTATCGCGCCGCCATGGAAGCCGCGGCGGAGACCTACGAGGCTCTGGCTGCCTGGAACCCCGACGTGGCGGCGTATGTGGTGCCCAACGGGTTCAACCGGCGGGTGCTGGCGGCCTTCAACCTGCGCGAAGCCTTCCACTTTCTGCGGCTGCGCACCGCCCCAAATGCCCATTTTTCCATTCGGCGGGTGGCGTGGCGCATGGCCGAGGAAATCGGCGCCGTGGCGCCGGCGCTGGCGGCTTTCCTCGCTTTGCCGGAAGGCGAAACCTGGCAGACGGTTGAGCAGCAGTATTTTGTCGGTGTGCGGTGAGAAGCAACCCGGGAAGCCGAGCGTAACCGGTGGGCTTTGGCAAAGAGAACCGCAGATTTCACAGATGAGCACAGAAGAGGCAGAAATGCTCTTGGCGCTCTCTTGGCCTGCTTTGCGCTTTTACTGGCGGGCTGAATGGGGGTACGCCCGGCCTTCGGGGGACAAAGCGGTCGTTTACTTCCGGCGCAGCAGCCAGGTAACCAGAGCAAAAACGGCGCCCGCGGCGGCCCCTGCCAGCAAGGCTAAAGGGGTGTTGAGCAGCGTGGTGACGTGGCCTTTGACTTCGCCTGCCAGCAGGATTTTGGCTTCCACCTCTGGCGCTTCAACCTGGCGGGCGGCGATGAGCCCGGCGGCAATGCTTTCATCGGCAAAGACCTGGCGGGCGGCCAGGGCGCTGACTGCGCTGTCGTTCAGCGTGGCGCTGCGGGCGCGCAGCAGGCCGATGGCGGTTTCGCTGCAGGTGACATCGCCGGCACTCATTCTTCCCACGGCCGTCTCTTCCAGCGTGGCTTCCTGAGCCACCAGGTGTTGCAGACCGACCTGGTGCAAATGGGCTTTTTCTTCGATCGCGTTGGGCGAATCGGGAGGGCGTTCCGCTGGGGGTGGGGGTGTGGTCATCGTAACCTCCGGTGGGGTGGCCGCTTGAAACAACAGCCCGTTCCCTGGCCGGCCGATGCAGCAGGGGAACGGGCTGGGCGTAGCAAAGGGCAGGGAAGGGTCAGGCGCGCCGCCCGCCCTTGAGCGTGTTTTGCAAGGCAGACAGGGCTTCCCAGTCGCCTTTGGCGGCCAGGGCGGCCTGCTCGGCCCAGGTTTCCGGATTGCTGATGCGGGCAAAGCCGGCCGCGTCCAGAATAGCTTGCAGTTCTTCGGGGGTTTTGGCGGCCAGGTCGGCGAAGGTGCGGATGCCGGCTGCTTTCAGCGCGGCGTCAATTTTGGGGCCAATGCCTTCTATTTTCTTCAGGTCGTCCTCTGCCGCCGGGCTGGGGGCGGCGGCCGTTTTTGGCGCCGGGGCTTTGGGTTCTTCGTGATGGTGGGGGATGGTGGGCGAGGGCGCCGGGTGGTAAGCGGTTTTCACGGCTGTGCCCACGTCGTACAGTGAAAAGAGAAACATGAAGAAGAAAATGACCAGCAGGGCACCGAAGAACCACCAGAATGCGGTGATGTTCATGTGCGGCCTCCTTGATGAAGATAAGCGCTCACGCGGGGTACGCATCAATTCTACCCCTGTTGTGCTATAATGGCAACAATCTCGCGGGGTGGGAAGATGACTGCCCGATTACGTGCACCGGTGCTGGTGTTAAACGCCAATTATGAGCCGCTGGATGTGTGTACCGTCCGGCGGGCGGTGGTTTTGCTGGTGGCCGGCAAGGCGCATTTGGTGCTCAACGGGCGGGGGGTGATTCGCACCGTGCAACGGGTGTTTGAGGTGCCTTCGGTGATTCGGCTGGCTTATATGGTCAGGCGGCCGCGGCCGCGCGTGCCGCTTAACAGGCTGGAAATTTTCCGCCGCGATGATTACACCTGCCAGTATTGCGGGCGGCGGATAGCGCACCCGACGATTGACCATGTGGTGCCGCGGCGGCTGGGGGGCGGCGACTCGTGGGACAACCTTGTGACGGCCTGCGCGGCCTGCAACGCCCGGAAGGGTGGGCGCACCCTTGCCGAAGCCCATATGCACCTGTTGCGGCCGCCTGCCCCGCCGCCTGCCAGCGCGATGTACCGTTTTCGCCGTTACCTGGAAGCCCACGGCGAATGGCAGGATTTTCTGAAAGGATGGTAGCAGGCTGCCCTGCGGCGGGAAGCCGCGTTGCACCCGGGGAACGAGCCTGCAGGGTGGGCGGCTGTGCGGCCGGGCTACTTGCGGAAGAAATTGGAAATGAAAAACCACAGGTTGGCAGGCCGTTCCGCCAGCCGGCGCATGAAGTAGGGATACCATTCGGTGCCATAGGGCACATAAATGCGCACCGGATAGCCTTCGGCGGCCAGCCTGCGTTGCAGGTCGCGCCGGATGCCGTAGAGCATCTGGAATTCCAGCGCCTGCTTGGGAAGGCCGATGCTGGCGGCATACTCTTTTGCGTAGGCAATGCGGGCTTCGTCGTGCGTGCCGAGGGCGGGGAGGGGCGGCCATTTCCCGTCTGGGCTCACCGGCGGTGCACCGGCGGCTTGCGCGCCGTCAAGCAGCAGCCGTGCCAGGCGGTCGTAACCGGCATCCACATCCTGCTTTTTGGGGTAGGCAATTTCTGGGGGTTCTTTGTACGCCCCTTTGACCAGGCGCACGCGTGCCCCTTCTGCAACGAGCGCGCGAATATCTTCTTCACTGCGGTAAAGGTAAGCCTGGATGACCACGCCGACGTTATCCAGCCCTTCAGCGCGCATTTCGCGGTAAAGGGCCAGTGTGGCGTCCACCCAGGGCGAATCTTCCATATCTATGCGTACCATGATGTGGTGTTCTTTCGCCCGGGTGAGAATGCGCCGCAGGTTGCTTTTGCAGGCTTCCCTGTCGAGCGCCAGGCCAATCTGCGTCAGTTTGATGGAAGCGTTGGCTTTGACCTGAGCCTGGTCTATCGCGTCTAACATTGCCAGGATGTGTTCGGTGGCTTGTTGGGCTTCGTCCAGATTCGTGGTGGCTTCCCCCAGGTGGTCTAAAGTGACGGAAATGCCTTGAGCATTGAATTCTTGAATGACGCGAATGGCATCTTCCAGTTTGCTGCCTGCCACAAAGCGGGAAGCCACTCGCCAGGCGGGGCGCCAGCGGGTCATAATGCGCTGCGCCCATGTTGCTTTGGAAAGGTAGATGAGCCAGGCACGAAGCATTGGGAACCTCTCTGTGGGAAGGGAATGGCCGTTTGCATGCCGGGGGATGGAAGAACCCTGCAGCGTTTGCACTGCGGCAATTTTACTCCAAAGTGGTAAAATTAGCAGCCTGAGGTGGCGATGCTCTCGGCCGGCCGGAAGTTTCTCAGCCGGCGGTGCGCCGAGGCGGCCACGACCCACTCCCAGGAATGCGCCTTTCTCATGTTTCCTGCTTCTCCGCGTGCTCGTTCTCCTCTTTCCGCGATGCGGCTGCTTTCCACCCTGGCTTTGCTGGGGGCGGTGGGGCTGCTGGCGTTCCAACTGGTGCGTTACAGCCGTTTTCGCGCTTTGCTGCCGCCCGGCACCACGATGGGCGGGGTGCCGGTGGGGGGGCTGACGCGCCAGCAGGCGGCAGAGCGGCTGACAGAAGTGTTCAACCGCCCGATAGAACTGCGCTACGGCGAGGCGCGCATTCAGGTGCCGCCGGCTGTGACGGGTTTTCAGCTGGATATCGACACGATGCTGGCTGCCGTAGAACAGGCGCGCGGCCGGAGCGGTTTTTGGCGCGGTTTTTGGGATTTCCTGTGGGGGCGCTGGCCGCCGCCGCCGAAAGTGCCGCTGGTGGCGCATTATTCGGAAACCCGCCTGCGTTCTTACCTGAAAAGCGAAATTGCGGCGCGTTATGACCAGCCCCCTTTGCCGCCGCAGCCGGTCGTCGGCACGGTCAATTTCAAGCCCGGGCAGCCCGGCCTCACGCTGGATATTGACAGCGCCGTGCCAATGATAGAGCGGGCGCTCTTTTCGCCTGCCGAGCGTGTGGTGGATCTGCCTTTGCGGCGGGTTGCCCCGCCGAGGCCGTCTTTCCAAAACCTGCGGGTGCTGTTGCAGCAAACGGCCCGCGTGGAAGGCTTTGACGGCGTGATGGGCCTTTACCTGTTAGATTTGCAAACCGGCGAAGAGATTTATTTTGTAACCGCTAACGGCAAAGAGGTGCCTGTGCCGCCGGATGTGTCGTTTACTGCGGCGAGCACCATTAAAATTCCTGTCATGGTGTCGGTTTTCCGCCGCATTGACGGCACCAAGCCGCCCGGTGAGGAAGCGCGCTGGCTGAAAGAAATGATTGACAAATCGGGCAACGACCCTGCCGACTGGCTGATGGAAAATGTCATCAACCGCGAGCGCGGCCCTTTGGAAGTCACCAAAGATATGCGCACCCTGGGTCTGGAAAACACTTTCCTCGCGGGGTATTTTCACAAAGGCGCCCCCCTGCTGGCCGTGTTTCGCACGCCGGGAAACCAGCGTACCGATATTTCCACCGACCCCGACCCGTACAATCAGACCACGCCTGCCGAGATGGGCACTTTATTGGCCGATATTTACCAATGCGCCGAAACCGGCGGCGGTGCCCTGGTGGCCGCTTTCCCGGGTGAAATTACACAGACGGAATGCAATCGTATGATTGACCTGCTGGCGAATAACAAAATTGGCGTGCTGCTGGAAGCCAGCGTGCCGGAAGGCACGCGCGTGGCCCACAAGCATGGCTGGGTTAGCGGCCCCGATGGCGCCATTCACTTGATCAGTGACGCGGGCATTGTGTATACCCCCGGCGGAAATTACATCCTTTCCATTTACCTTTACCGCAAAAAAGTGCTGCTGTGGAATTACGGCTCGAAATTGCTGGCCGACCTCGGCGAAGCGGTGTACAACTACTTCAATCCGCCGCAGAAGTAACCCTGCCTTGCCCTTCGGGGCACCAGCGGCGATAGTCTTCCGGTGTATCTATGGCGGCCCGCGCTTGCGGGTCGCTCCATTTCACTGCCGCGGGGGGAAAGCGCTCGAATAGCGCCCGGGCGCCTGTATCGCCCTGGAGGGTTTCTAACAGCGGGAAAATTTGCGCTTTCAAAAGCACCGGGTTGGCGCGTTGGCCTTCTATGACGGGCGTCAGAATGGGCACGTCGGTGGTGGCTGCTGCCCGGCAGAGGGCTTGAATGAGCGCGGCGGGTATGAAAGGCTGATCGCCGAGCAGGAACACCGCTGCCGGGACGCCCATGCCTTGCAGCGCCTTTGCCGCCAGCCGTACCGAGGCGCTTTGCCCGCTTTCCCAGAGCGGGTTGAGCAAAATGCGGACGGGCAGGTCGGCGACGGCGGCTGCTACGGCTTCAGCCTGCGCCCCGACAACCACTTCTACCGGTGCAAGGCCGGCTTCCAGCGCCACGCGGGCGGCGCGGTGCACCAGGGTTTCCCCTCCACAAGGCAGCAGTTGTTTCAGGCGGCCGCGCATCCGCCGGGCGCCGCCCGCTGCCAGCACCACGCCCGCCGTGCCTTCACAGGGCTTCATGGCCTTTGCGCTTCCACAAGGTGAGGGGCGTCTACCCGCGAATTGTTGACTTCCGGCGAAACCGGCCACATTTGCATGGCTTCCGCCGGGTAGGGGCGCAACCATGTTTCCAGGGCGCCGGGCGGCTGCTCACCGGGGCGCAGCCAGGCTTCCCAGGCTTCAGGGGGCAGGATCACCGGCATTCGGGCGTGAACCTGCCCTACGAGCGCGTTGGCGCGCGTGGTCAGCAGCGCGCAGCCGAGGATGACCGAGCCGTCCGCGCCTTCCCAGCGTTCCCACAGGGCAGCAATGGCGAAGGGGCGGCGGTCGGCAAGGGTGAAATAGTAGGGCCGGGTGCGTTTTTTGCCTTCCCGTGGCCATTCGTAGAAGCCGTCGGCCGGCACGAGGCAGCGGCGGCGGCGGAAGGCGGCGCGAAAGGCCGGTTTCTGCGCCGCGGTTTCGGCGCGGACGTTGATGAAACGGTAACGGCGCGGGTCTTTTGCCCACGAGGGCACCAGGCCCCAGAGGAAGTACTCCGCTTGCCGTTCGGCGGTGTTGGGCACGGCCAGGATGGGCTGGCCGGGGGCAATGTTGTAGCGCGGCTGCATTTCCGGCGGGATGATGAATTGCCGGAAGTGGCTTTGCAGCGCCGCGGCGTCTAAGGTGAGGGTGAATCGTCCACACATGATATCTGTTCAGCCCAGGCAAGGAGAAACCACAGATGACGCAGATTCCGCGGAAAATTATCCACAGATTTCACAGATTCGCACCGATTGCAACCCCAGAAAGCACAGAAGCGTCGCAGAAAACACAAAAGTTGACTTTGCGTCTTTGTTCCCTTTGCGCTTGGCGTTCCGCCGTGGTAACCTTTGGGTCTCCTGTGTGCCTTGGCGTTTTCATCGCAGGTGAGCTGAACAGTTACCACACATGAGGGAAGCAGGGCAGGCAGCAGAGGGCCGTTGGCGGCTCAAATCAGCAGCCACACCACGCCCGCCGTGGCAATGACGGTGCCCACAATGGCGCGGGCGGTGATGCGTTCGTGAAAAAGCCAGTGCCCGACCGGCAGAAGCAGGATGGGCGGCAGGGCGCTGAGAGTGGTGGCAATGCCTACGGGGATGGTTTTGATGGCAAACAGCCCTAACGACATCCCCAGCACAGGCCCGATGAGCACGGCCACGGCCACGATGCGCAGCGCCCGGGTGTGACGGCGGAAGGCGGCCAAAGTGGGGCGGGCTTTTCCGGCCAGGAGCGTCCATGCCCACAAAGCCAACATGCCGCCGAACATGCGCAGGGTGGCGCCGGAAAGGGTAGAAAGGCCGGTGTTGAGCCCCATTTTGGAAAGCAGAATGCTCACCGCGCTGACAAGCGCGGCCACCAGGGCGAATGTCAGCCCGCGGATATTGTGCCGGTGCGGGCGGCGGCCTTCCTCGTCGGGCGTTTGGCGTTCCAGCACCACCCAACTGACGCCCCCCAGCACCACGGCAATGGCGGCCATTTGGGCGATGCTGAGCCGCTCCCCAAGCCATACCCACGCCATTGCCGTTGCCAGCGCGGGCGAGAGGTTGAGCACCAGCAGGGCAAGCCGCGGCCCGATGAGCACAAAGGCTTCAAACAGGAAGGCGTCGGAAAGCGCCAGGCCGATGATGCCCGAGCCCAGCATGTAGGCCGCAGCATCGGGCCTGGCGTGGGGAATGGGCGTGCCGTAAACCAGCCAGTGGATGATGCCAAAATACAGGGCGCCCAGCAGCAGGCGCAGGCGGTTGGTGGTTAGCGAACCGACTTCCCGCCCTGCCAAAGTGAAAAGGGTAGGCCCAAAGGTGAAGCATACCGAAGCCGCGAGCGCAGCAAGTTCGCCTAACAGCAAGGAGGTCATGGTGATTTCAGGCGGTGACAGAAAGGGTGGTGTAAAACTTACGGCGCCCGCCGGCGGGGGGCGTTGAAGGGAAGGCAAAAGCACGCCGTTTGATTATACCCCTTCTTGCGAGGGCATCTCTGCTCCAGACGCGCGAAAAAGGCGCGGCGGGCGTTCCGGTGGTAAAATGAGAGCGCCGCCGCGCCCGGCGGGAACGGTTTGCAAGGGTTGGTCTTTTTTGTTGACAGGATGCCATGTCCACCTGGATTGCTAACCTGCTCTTCCTCCTGCAGCGCTTTACCTGGGCCAGCGCCATCGACATTTTGTTGGTGACGCTGGTGTTTTTCGTGATTTTGCGCTGGCTGCGCACCACGCAGGCTATGGCGTTGGTGCGGGGGCTGGTGGCGTTGATTATCCTGGTGGTGCTGTTGACCAGCCTGATCAGCCTGCCTGCGTTTTCGTGGCTGCTGCGGGCCACGCTGCCCGCGCTGATTCTGGCGATTCCGGTCATTTTTGCGCCCGAAATTCGGCAGGCCCTGGAGCGGCTGGGGCAGGCCGAAATGTGGTTCCCGCGCGACCGCGCCGCCGCCACGGCCAGCGTGACCCCCAAAGTGGTGGAGGCCGTGGAGCGGCTGGCCAAACGCCGCCATGGGGCGCTGATTGTCTTTCAGCGGGTGACGCCGTTGGGCGAGTATGAATCTACCGGCGTTTTGCTGGATGCTTACGTCAGCCCTGAATTGCTGCTGCAGATTTTCTACCCTAACACGCCGCTGCACGATGGCGCGGTCATCATTGCCGGCAATCGCATCCGCGCCGCGGCTTGTGTGTTGCCTCTTTCTTCCAGCGGCATCCTGACCCATTCACCGGAGCGGCAAATGGGTTTGCGGCACCGCGCGGCCCTCGGCATTGCCGAGGTGAGCGACGCGGTGGTGGTGGTGGTTTCCGAAGAAACCGGCAAAATTTCGCTGGCTCACGACGGGCGCATGGTGCATTATCTTTCGGCTGCCCATTTACGGCGCCTTTTGGCCGAGTTTTTCCCGGAAAAAACGCACCCGCATGGGGTGTGGCAGTCTTTTTGGGATTTCGTCCGCCGTTTGATGGCTTCCCCCCCCGCGGAGGATGGACGCTGATGGGCGTGTGGCGCTGGTGGAAACGCAATTTCAGCACGCTGCTGATGTCTTTTTTGCTGGCTGTGGCGGTGTGGGTGTCGGCCGTGCTGTCGGAAGACCCCAACGAGGTGCGCGTGTACCCGCGCCCGGTGGCCGTGAGCGTGGTGGGTTTGGGGAAAGGGCTGATGACGGTGGATGGCTTGCCTGCATCGGTGCGGGTCACTTTGCGCGCCCCGCGCAGTGTGTGGGCTTCTCTGGAAGGCGACCCAACCGGCGTGCAGGCCTTTGTGAATTTGAGCGGCCTGACCCCCGGCGTGTATGCTGTGCCGGTGCAGGTTCGGGTGGCTGCTCAGCCGGTGGAGGTGGTCGGCGTAACGCCGGCGCGCCTGCAAATTACCCTGGACCGGCGTCTGACGCGCGAGGTGCCGGTCAGGGTCGACCTGCGGGGCGAGGTCGCCGTGGGGTATTATGCCTCGGCGCCTGTGGTGCACCCTGCGGCTGTGGAGGTTTCCGGCCCCGCTTTGGCAGTGCAGAAAGTGACGGCGGTGCGGGGGCAGGTGTCCATTGAGGGCGTGCGCGAAACTTTCAAGCGCGAAATTGCCCTGACGCCGGTGGACGCCGACGGCCGGCAAGTCGCGGGTGTAACCGTGCAGCCTTCCCGCGCTATGGTGACGGTGGCGGTGCGGCAATTGGGCGGCTATCGCGATGTGGCCGTGAAAGTGCGTTTGGTGGGGCAGGTTGCCAATGGGTATCGGATCACCAACGTGACGGTGTCGCCGCCGGTTGTGACCGTGTTTTCCCAGCAGCCGCAGAAAGTGCGCAATTTGCCCGGCTTTGTGGAAACCGAAGCGCTGGATATTTCCGGGGCTACCGACGACATTGACGCCCGCCTCAAACTGGTGCTGCCGGAAGGCATCAGCCTGGTGGGGGAAGATACGGTGCTGGTTCAGGTCAATGTGGCGGCCATTGAAACCAGCGTGACCATGTCGCTGCCGGTGGAAGTGACCGGCCTGAGCGCCGACCTGGAGGTGAAAGAGATTTCCCCCAAACTGGTAGACGTGATCCTTTCCGGCCCCTTGCCGGTGCTGGAGGGGCTGCAGCCTTCCGCGGTGCGGGTGGCGATAGATGCCAGCGGCCTGACGGCGGGCACTTATCAATTGAAGCCTACCGTTGAGGTGTTGAAAGACAAGGTGAAGGTGGAATCCTTCCTGCCTGTGACGGTGGAAGTGACGCTTCAGCCGGTGACGACGAAGCCGTAAAGCCGCCGGGGCAGCGCGGCTGCCTGTGGGCTTTCCCTGCGGCCGTACATCAGGAAACCTGAGAGGTTTAGACGCATGACTCGGAAATCGCGCCCGGTCGTTGCCCTGGTCGGGCGGCCTAATGTGGGCAAAAGTACGCTTTTCAATCGGTTGGCCGGCGAGCGGCTGGCGGTGGTGGATGAAACCCCGGGCACCACCCGCGACCGGCTGGTGGCCGAAACCGAATGGAACGGCCGCGTGTTTGATGTGGTGGATACCGGCGGCATTGACCCGACAGGCGTGGCTTCGCCGGGCAAACAGCCGCTTTCGGTGGGCTCGGCGCAGTTCATCCGCGAAATTCGCCGGCAGGCGCAGATGGCGGTGGAAGATGCCGACGCGGTGCTCTTCCTTGTGGATGTGGAAAGCGGCATCACGCCCGCCGATCGCGAAGTGGCCGACATCCTGCGCCGTTTCCGGCAGCAGCGCGGCGGCAAGCCTTCCCCGCCCATTCTTCTGACCGTCAACAAATGCGATACCGTGGAGCGTTTTGCCGAAGCGGCGCAGTTCTATGCGCTGGGGCTGGGCGAACCGCATCCCATCTCGGCGCTGCACGGCACCGGCACCGGCGACATGCTTGACGCGCTGGTTGCCGCCCTGCCGCCTGCCCCGGCCGATGAAACCGAAGACGAAAACGTGGCCATTGCCATTGTGGGCAAGCCCAATGTGGGGAAATCCAGCCTGCTCAACCGCCTGCTGGGCGAAGAACGCGCCATCGTCAGCCCGATTCCGGGCACCACCCGCGATGCCGTGGATACGCACCTGACCTATAACGGCATCCCCATAACCCTTATTGACACCGCGGGCATTCGCCGCCGCGGGCGCATTGACCCCGGCGTGGAGAAGTACAGCGTCTTGCGCTCTTTCCGTGCCATCCGCCGTGCCGAAGTTGCCCTGCTGGTGCTGGATGCCACAGCGCCCCTCAGCGCGCAAGATGCTCACATTGCGGGCTTCATTCTGGAAGCCTGGAAAAGCGTGGTGGTGGTGGTCAACAAATGGGACGCCGTTGAAAAAGATACCTACACCATGCAGGGCTACATGCAGGAAATCCGCCATAAACTGCATTTTTTGGATGACGTCCCCATTCTGTTTGTCTCGGCCAAAACCGGCCAGCGGGTGCATACCATTCTGCCGACGGCGTTGCGGGTCAACGAAGCCCGCTTCACCCGCCTGCCGACGTCTTTCGTGAACCGCATTCTGCAGGAAGCCCTCGGCCGCCACGCACCGCCTTCCAAAGGGGGGCGAATGCCGAAAATCTACTTTGGCTCGCAGGTGGCCGTCGCACCGCCGACCTTTGTGGTGCAGGTCAACGACCCCAAACTGGTGCATTTTAGTTACCTGCGTTTCCTGGAAAACCGCATCCGTGAGGCGCACCCTTTCCCGGGCACCCCGCTCAAACTCATTGTGCGCAAGAAGAACAAATAATTCGGGTAACTGTTCAGCCTTATGAAAATGGTCTCGGCACGCCAGGAAATTAACGCAAAGACACAAAGGGAGCAAAGACACAAAGCGTGTTTCTGCGTTTTCGGTGCCATTTCTGTGTCTTCTGTGGTTTTCAATCTGCGGAATCTGTGGTTTTTCCTTGCCTGCGCTGAATAGATACTAATTCGGAGGATCTATGGACATCCCGGAATCGCTTATCGCCCGCCTGACACAGGAAATCCGGACGGCTTTGCAAAATGCATCGGCGCTGGAGGCTGCAGAAGCCGAAGCCCGCGGCCTGCGCGCACACACGGTGTTCCGGGCGGGAGAAGTGGTGACCGCCCGCGTGGAAAACACGGCCGCCGCCGCGCCGCCGCCTTCACCGGAAACACCGCAAGGCATTGCCCGGCTGATAGACCACACGTTGCTTAAACCGGAGGCTACGGCACAGCAAATTGCTCAACTTTGTGCCGAAGCCCGCGAACACCGCTTTGCCTCGGTGTGTATCAACCCGTGGTATGTGCGGCTGGCTGCGGATTTGCTTTCCGATGTAGGAGAGGTGGCCGTTTGCACGGTCGTAGGCTTCCCGCTGGGGGCAACCACGCCCCAGGTGAAGGCTTACGAGGCGCTGCAGGCCATTGCCGACGGCGCGTCCGAAGTGGATATGGTCATCAATCTCGGCGCTTTGAAAAGCAAGCGCTACGATGCCGTGGCACGCGACATCCGGACGGTGGTGCAGGCAGCGCACGGTGCGGGCGCACTGGTCAAAGTCATTCTTGAAACGGCATTGCTGACCGATGAAGAAAAGGTGGCAGCCTGCCTGCTGGCAAAGCAGGCTGAAGCCGATTTTGTCAAAACCTCTACCGGCTTTGGGCCGGGAGGGGCTACCGTGGAAGATGTGGCGCTCATGCGGGAGGTGGTGGGCCCCGAAATGGGCGTCAAGGCGGCGGGGGGCATTCGCTCTTACCAGGCCGCCCGCGCCATGATTGCTGCCGGCGCTACCCGTATCGGAGCCAGCGCAGGGGTGCGCATTGTGGCCGAGGCGGGCACGGCGGCGTAAACCTGCTGTTGGCTGGCCGTGCCGTCTGCGGCCGATTGCTTCCCGCCTGGCAACCGTTCGGCCCGCCTGCGCTCAGCGGCCAGAAGGGTAAAAAAACGTAACTGCTCAGCCCGAGCAGGGAGAAACCACAGACTTTGCAGGAGCCGCAGAAGATATCCACAGATTCCACAGATTTGCACCGAGTGAACGAAATTTGAGAGGGTACAGAAGTTAAAGGCCTCTTTATGTCCAAAAAGCGCAAAGCACTTTTGTTTTCTGTGGCTCTCCTGTGGCATCTTTGTAGATGTTTTTCTGCAAATGTGCTCTTTGCGTCTTTGCTTTCTTTGCGTTTCTTTGCGTTTCCTACATTGACCGAACAGTTACATGCTGTGTTTTCTGCCAATCCGTGGGATCTGCGGTTTCCTCTGCCGGAGTAAACGGCAATCATTTTGCTCTTTGGCGGCATTCGGCGTATAATGCTCCCCTGATTGACCGGTCAAAAAAGCCTGCCGCTGTGGGCTGCCGGAGGCGGGTGCCGATTTCCGCTTTCCTCATGCGGAGCGTCGGAGAGACTTTGAACCGTTACACGCACTTTGACTTGCGAGGCTGTATTGTGTCCTTTTCTCCCTTCCCCCCCGAGCCGAATGTACCCCAACCGCAAAGCGAAGTTTTCCCCGCACCGGAAGAGCGTCCCCCGAAAGGCCGGGGATGCTTGAGCGCTTTTTTCCGCTTCGTGTGGGAAATCGTCCAGACGCTGCTCATTGCCGGGCTGCTGTATCTGGGCATCAACGCCATCACGGCGCGGGTGCGCGTGCAGGGCATGAGTATGCGCCCTACTTTCAAGAGCGGTGAGTTTGTGCTGGTGTACCGCCTGGCTTACCGGTTTTCCGAGCCGCATCGCGGCGACATCGTGATTTTCCATCCTCAAGCCTTCCCTAATGCGCCGCGCCACGCGCCCGAAGATGACTACATCAAGCGCATCATTGGCCTCCCCGGCGAAACGGTGCGGGTGGAAGGCGGCAGGGTGTATGTCAACGGCAGGCCCTTGCGCGAGCCCTATATCGCGGAGCCGCCGCGCTACCGCGGGGTGTGGCGGGTGCCGCCCGGCGAGGTGTTTGTGTTGGGCGATAACCGCAATAACTCTACCGATTCCCATGTGTTCGGGCCGGTGCCGATGAACCGCATTGTGGGGCGGGCGGTGCTGGTTTACTGGCCGCCCGAAGCCGCACGCATCTTCCACCGGCCGGCCTACGAAGCCGCCGGCGAGAATGCGGTAAAATAAGCCTATGGCAACGAAACAGACGGAAAACGAGATGGAATATCCCTGCCCGAAATGCAGGGCCGGGGTATTGCGGCCGCGGGAACTGACATATTTTACTGCTGTGGACGGCCAGATGCTGGTGGTGCCGAATTTCCCGGCGTGGGTGTGCGATATTTGCGGCTATGTGGAATATGATGAGCGGGCGCTGGGCTGGCTTTATACCTTGCTTTCACCGCCCATGCAACATCGGCCGCCGCATCGCCCGGCGCGCGGGGCGCGCCCGCGCCCCGAAGAATAAGCGCAGATGGGCGCTTCAGGAGGCAGGATGGGCTGGACAAACCGTTTGGTGCCGGTGGACATTTTCACGGCCAGTTACCGTGTGGTGGGCAAAGTACAGGTTGCCAGCAGCGGTCTGATGGGCATGCTTAACGATGATACTACTTCCTACCTGCGGGTTTACGAAGCCACCCTGGCCCGGTTACACATGCCGACCAAGCGTGCCGACCAGCATGAAGTGCTGGAAATGACCAAACGCGGCATTCATGCGGTTTGTGTGCGCTCGCGGGAGAATGTGGGCCCGTTGGGGCTGGTGCGCGGCGGTTTTAGCCGCGTGGTGCAGTACCGCATTGCCGCGATTTCCCAGGTGTTTGAGTTTCACGGCCTGTTCAACTGGGCGGGCAAATTTGATCCGGCAGCCATCCTGGTCAAAGGCACCAGCGATTTCCTGGCGCTTTACGAAGGCACGCTGCAGGCCGTGCTTTTCCCGAATTTGCGGGTGGAAGCGCCGGGGATGCTGATCAACCGGCGCAAGATTGATATTTTCGTGCATTTGCAAGAAGAAAGCGCGCCATGAACGAGAAGGCCTGGGTATTGCGGCGGCAACTGGTAGCCGCCGCCCGACGCCTGACCGCCCGCGGGCTGATGCCGGGCCCTTCCGGCAACCTTTCTGCCCGCCTGGATGCAGAACGGGTGGTGATTGTGCCTTCGGGGGTGCCCAAAGCCGCCCTGCAGCCGGAAGAATTGCTGGTGGTTGATCTGGAAGGGCGGGTGCTTGAGGGACGGCATGACCTGAAACCCACTTCAGAATGGCCTATGCACCTGGAAGCCTATCGGCGTCGGAGCGATATTGGCGCGGTGGTGCACACGCACCCCGCCGCGGCGGTAGCGTTAACCCTCGCCGACATTCGCCTGGACGAGCCGGTTTTGCCTGAAGCCGTGCTTTTGTTGGGCGCGGTGCCGACCGCACCTTACGCCACGCCTTCTACGCCTGAAAATCGGGAGGCCATCGCCGGGCTGATAGGCAGGCACAACGTCATTTTGCTGGCGCGTCACGGTGCGCTGGCGGTGGGGCGCACGCTTCCGGAAGCCGTGCAACGGATGGAAGTGCTGGAACACACGGCACAAACATTGCTGTGGGCGCATTTGGTGGGCAAACCGGCGCCGTTGCCGGCCGAGGCGGTTGCCAAACTGGAAGCCGTACGCGCGGTGTATGGCAAGTGAGAGCGTTGAAACGTAATTACCTACCCAGACAGCGCCACGGATAGCCTTGTGCCTGTGAACGCTCACACAGAGGACACCCACACGCTTTCCTTTGCAGGCGCTTTTTGGAGTGCGGTGCCTTGGCACCGCTTTGGAAAGCGGCGACTCGTCGCCGCACTCCAAAGAAAAACTGCCGACAGAGGCGTTTTGCCACCACGTAGGTAATTACGTTGAAACTGCACCTGCCGCTTGCGAAGCCGCCTTGCGGCGCCTTCTGATGGCAAAGCGCGTGGACCAACCGCAAGCCCCGAATACGCATCACGACGCAAAAACCGTGTCCAGTCAAATGAAAATGTTACCGGA
>JALUXH010000066.1 GCA_027019065.1 Anaerolineales bacterium | reverse complement strand
CTCCATGCGGCGGATGAAATAACGCAGCAACGCGGCCTCGCGGGCTTCGGCAGAAGCGCCTGCGGAAGCCTGGAACCAGGCCAGCAGCTCCCGCACATATTCTGTAAAAGCAGAAAGGTGCCGCTGGCGTTCCAATTGCGCCAGGGCCACTTCGCTGGAACGCATGACATTGGTCACACTCAGCCGCCAGGCTTCAAGGTGCTGGTCAATGACTTTGGCAACCGGGGTATGCCAGGCGCCCAGCCCCACCCATTGCAAGCCAACGCCGCGCTGGCGGGCGCGGTGGCCTTCCGGCCCGTTGGCCAGGGCGTCGAACCGTTCCGCAATGCGGGGGCGAATCACAAAGTGGGGGGCTTGCGGCATCCGCGGCAAAATGGGGCTGACGTCTTCGTTGGGGACGGCAATTTTCTCTGCCAGGTCGCGGTACACCGTTTCCAGCGTTTCCATATCCACCGGCGCCACACTGGCCAGGAATTCCACGACGGTCTGGGAGCGGATAAAGCGGCTGAGTTCCGAACGCGCCATCACGCGCATGGCATTGGTCAGCATCCGGCTGCTGGCAAGGGCGTCCCAGCGGTCCACAACAGGCGACGCCATTTCGCCATACACCAGTTGTTCCAGCGCGGGGGGGTAGAAAGGGAACGGCGTTTTCTCGGTAGGCTGCCGGCCGCCGCGATAGATGCTGAAAAGCAGTTGCACGTCGTTGACTTCCACGGGAATGCCGTCGCGGCTGCGCGCGCTCACGCTGAGCGTCATCTGGTGTTCCCGCAGGCTGACAATGCGGCGCAAGCGCTCAAAGCCATCCAGCAATTCCAGGCGGCGGGTGGTGGGCCCGACCACATGGGCGGTGCCGTCCGGGCGTTCAAACAATGCAGCACTGTCGGTGCTGACGAAAACGTACCCCGGCCCGCCGATGAGCAGCAAAGGCGAGCGGCGGTCTTTGACTTCCCCGTTGACAATGGCCAGGGCGTGCGGGCAGCCCACCGGCGCCCCGCGCAGAAAATCCCACACCCGCCGCAAAAAAGGCGTTTTGACGCCATATTGCCGGCTGCGCCCCCACGAAAGGCATTCGGCTTCGGTGGGGCACAGCATGGGGCGCAGCGGTCCCAGCAAACGGCAAAGCCAGGTTTTGCGCTTCCGCACCCGCCCATAGCCGTGGGCAAAAGCCGCCCGCAGCAAAAAATTCTGCGCCACCCGCAGGCCCTCTTTTCGGTCTTTGAGTGCATCGCTGACTTCAAAAATGTCTTCCACGTAGCGGGAAGCCACGTACCATCCCAGCAGATAAGGCAAGAGGGCAGGCAGCCACACCCGCATACTATCGGGCAGCAGGAAAACAATGAACACCTTGCGAATATACAGCGGCACGCCCACAAGGACCTCGCCCAACAGTTTGGCGAGGACAGAGCCTTCCACCACCCGCCAGATATCTACAAAACCGGTGCGGGAAACCACCTCCCAATGCGCCCCCAAAATCCAGGCAACCACCGCAAAGAGGAACAGATCGCGCGCATAAAGGCGTTTCAGCGCAGCGGGTTTGGTGGTGCCCAACAGGCGGTTCAAAAGCGCCTCCACCCCCTGCCGAGGCAGCGCGTTGAGGCGGCGGTTGAAAGCCACAATATCCTGCCAAAAGCGCGCCAGGGCTTCACGCATCGTCATCCCCCTCGGGTTCTTCACACTGCTCGGGGCCGTCTTCTGCAGCCAGCAATTCGCCGTTTTCAACACGGCGGTTATGCACCCATGCCCAAAGCATATCCAGGGCGTCAAATTCGCTTTTTTGCGCCAAATACAGTGCCGGGTCGCGCTGAATGGTCCGGCTCAAAGCCGCCAGAAGGCGGTCAAGGCAGGCCACGGCAGAGAGGTTGTCTTCGCGGCCGCAGAGTTCTTCCGCCAGCGAAGCCCACAGAGCGGCCGCGGCTTTTTCGCCGCGTTTTTTCGCCAGGCTGCGCCGATGCTCCACCAGCTCGCTTTCCTTGCGCGCCCGCACCATCCAGTTCGCCGTCCAGCGGGCGACCAGCTGCTGTTCAACTTCCGGCGGCAGAAAGATGGCGGGGAGTGCGACTGCAATGACCCGAATGCCCCGCTCTTGCAAAAGTGCGTATTCCCGGCTGGGCAAAACTTCTCCCGTGCGCTCGCCGTCTATGCCCAGTTCGCGATATTGAGGCTGGGTAAGCCGTTCGCGAATGGCCGCGGCGATGAAATCCAGCATGGGCACTCCATCCGGAGAGGGCTGAAAAAGCAAGGAAAGCCGCACGCGCTGCAAATATTCCCGCCACAAATCGGCTGCCAGGCGCGCCGGAAGCCAGTCCCAGCGGAGCAAACGCTCCTCGGGGGTTTTGCCCCCGCCCACAGCAGCCCGGGCGGCATCTACAGGGCGATGCGTCACCGCCCGCCACACCGAAGCCTGATGGCCAAAGAAACGGGTGCGGAGGCGGCCGCGTGCCCAGGCTTCCTCGGAAAGGTCATCAGGGCGGCGGTCCAGGGCAAACACCGTCACCAGCCGGGCCACCACCTCGGTGCCATCGCGCGTTTTGGCGCTGGTTTCCCAGCGGCGGCCGAGGCGTTCGGCGTACATTTCATCGGTTTCATCGGGGGAGCGGGGCGCGAAGGGGTCTTCATTGCCTTTCGGACCGAGGCTGGCCGACCGTTTGCGCAAATCTACCGTGGCGCCATCGCGGGCAGTTTCTCCGGCTTTGGTAAACACCACCCCCGGCCCCACAGCGCGGGTAAATCCACCTTCGGTTTGCAGCACGGCCGCGCTGGCGCTATCCAGCACAATCACCCCCGGGCCGCGGCGCATTTTTTCGGCCTTGCTCTCAATCTTTTCCCCATCCTGTACAAAAATGGCAGGGCCGTGCCATCCGGCCATGTAATACAACAAGCGCACAAACACCGCCCACCGTTCTTCCAGCGTGTGCACCGGCAAGGTAAACTGGGCAAAGAAAAACAGCCAAAACGCCACCAGCCCTACAAAAACCAGCGTCCAGCCGAGAAAAGCCCAGCCCGGCCCGTAAAACAGCACGGCGATCATCCAGTCCACAATTTCTTGCAGCCCCAACCTGCCGGGGCCTGCCAGCAACCGAGCGAAAGGATGGTATTGTTCCTTCAGCAGGTAAAAATAAACCCCAATCCCTACACTGACCGGCAGAAGCCATCGCCGGTAAGGATGATTGTAATAACGCCAAATGCGCAACAACACCGCAATGCCCCTTCATCAAACCCTGGTGCGAGAACGACGGCTTCATTGTATAACAAAACGGGCAATAAAGGTAGGCCTTTTCTCAAACAGGGGTAACTGTTCAGCCTTGGAAAAACAGAGCGCGGATGGCGCGGATTTTGGGTCGTCAAGGCCGCCAAGAAACGTAATTGCCTGCCCAAATCGTAGCGCTGGCAATGCGAGGCGTGTTTTCACACCGC
>JALUXH010000065.1 GCA_027019065.1 Anaerolineales bacterium | reverse complement strand
CGCGATGACCGCCTCCCCCCCCTCACCCTTTTGCTGGATGAAGCCCCCGCCCGCGCCGATGAGCGGCATATTCACCTCATGGCCGGTTTGATTGAGAAGACGCTTGCCGAATTTGGCCTTCCGGCTCGGGTGGTGGGTGTGCAGGTCGGCCCCACGGTGGTGCAGTTTGCCGTCGAACCGGGGTATGTGGAAAAGCCCGGCCCCGACGGCAAGCCCCAGCGTCAGAAGGTGCGCGTGGCTCAGATTGCTTCTTTGCAGCGTGACCTGGCGCTGGCGCTTTCGGCGGAGCGGCTGCGGGTGCAGGCGCCGGTGCCCGGCCGTTCGTATGTCGGCATTGAAATTCCGAACCGCGAGGCCACGGTGGTGCGCCTGCGGCCGCTGATGGCTTCCGAAACCTTCCGGCGGCTGGGCTCGCCCCTCGCGCTGGCGCTGGGGCGCGACGTGGCCGGGCGGCCGGTGGTGGCCGACCTCGCCAAAATGCCCCACCTGCTCATCGCCGGCGCGACCGGCTCCGGCAAATCGGTGTGTATTGCCGCCCTCACCACCTGCCTGGTGATGAACAACGCCCCAGCCGACCTGCGGCTGGTGATGATTGACCCCAAACGGGTGGAACTGCTGCGCTTCAACGGCCTGCCGCACCTGTTGGGGCAGGTGGAAAGCGACATGGAACGGGTGCTGGCTTCCCTGCGGTGGGTGGTGGCCGAGATGGAACGCCGCTACCGCCTGCTGGAACAGCACCACGCCCGGCACCTGGCCTCGTATAACCGCAAAATTCGCCGCAAGAAGGGCGAGCCGCTGCCGTACATTGTGGTGCTGATTGACGAACTGGCCGATTTGATGATGTTTGCCCCCGACCAGGTGGAACACAACATCGTGCGGCTGGCCCAGATGGCCCGCGCTACAGGCATCCACCTGATTGTTGCCACCCAGCGCCCCAGCACCGATGTCGTCACCGGCCTCATCAAGGCCAATTTCCCGGCGCGGCTTTCTTTTGCCGTGGCCTCGGGCACCGACAGCCGGGTCATTCTGGATACCCCCGGCGCAGAGCACCTCTTGGGCAAGGGCGACATGCTCTTCCAGCCGCCCGATGCCCCCGCGCCCATCCGCGCCCAGGGCGCGCTGGTGAGCGACAAAGAGGTGGCTAAGGTCATGGCCTACTGGCAAAAGCAGGCGGGGGAAGCCGGCAAGGCCGCCCCGTGGGAACGCCTGCTCGCCGAAGGTGAGGCTGCACCGCTGGGCTACGACCCCCTGCTGGAAGAAGCCGCTCGCGTGGTGATCCGCGCCCAGCGGGCCAGTGCTTCCATGCTTCAGCGCCGCCTGCGGGTGGGCTACCCTCGCGCCGCCCGCCTCGTGGAGCAGTTGGAGGAAGTCGGCGTGGTTTCGCCGGCCACGGGGGCGGGCAAAGAGCGGGAAGTGCTCCTCGGCCCCGACGATGAATTCCGCCTGGAGCCGCCTGACGAAGCCCCGAAACCTGACAATTGACACCTTTCCTTTGGCCCCAATGGCCTATAATTGGGTATGGAGCAGGCACGCCTTGCCCTGGTCGCCATCACGGTTCAGCCTGCCTGGGGAGAATCTGCGGGGACTGAACGGCGATGGACCGCCTTTTTGCTTTTGAAGGAGGTGGCTCATGGCAGTGCAAAGTGCAACCCGCGATAAAGACGTGGCCGCGGTCCGGGAATTCCTGGAAGCCGTTTTCAAGGGCTTCCACCCCCGCGATTTTGCCGTCCGTTTTTGGGATGGCTCGGTGTGGGAAGCCGAAACCGGTGAGCCGCGCTTCACCATTGCGCTGAAGCACCCCGGCGCGCTGCGGCGGATGTTCAGCGACCTTTCAACCGATTTGAGCATGGGGGAAGCCTACATTTACGACGATTTTGACATTGAAGGCAAGATTTTTGAAGTGTACGAACTGGCCGACCGCTTGCTGGAGGAAGCCGACTGGAGCGCAGGCGACAAACTGCGGCTGGGGCAAATGCTGCTGCGCCTTCCCAAAGGCGACGGCAAACACAAGCGCGACCGCGCAGCACGCCTGAGCGGCAAGCGCCACAGTGTGGACCGCGACCGCCAGGCGATTCAGTACCACTATGACGTCCCCAGCGAGTTTTATGCCCTTTGGCTGGATAAAAACATGGTCTATTCCTGCGCCTATTTCAAGACCGGCGAGGAGGATATTGACACCGCCCAAGAGCAAAAACTAGACTACATCTGCCGCAAACTGCGCCTCAAGCCCGGCGAGCGCCTGCTGGATATCGGCTGTGGCTGGGGTGCGCTGGTGATTCATGCGGCCAGGCACTATGGCGTGGAGGCGGTGGGCATCACGCTGAGCGAAAATCAGTACCGCTGGGCGAATGAGCGCATCAAGCGCGCGGGGCTGGAAGGCCGGGCCCGGGTGGAACTGCGTGACTATCGCGAAGTGGATGAGCCGGAAGGCTACGACAAACTGGTCAGCGTGGGAATGTTTGAGCACGTGGGCGAAGCCATGCTGCCGGTGTATTTTGAACAGGCGCTCAAACTGCTCAAGCCGGGCGGCGTTTTCCTGAACCACGGCATCGCCCGCGAGGCCAACCGCCCCTGGAAGCGCAACACGTTTAGCGATAGGTATGTTTTCCCCGACGGCGAACTGGAACCCATCTGGCTGACGCTGCGGGCGGCGCAAGAGGCAGGCTTTGAAGTGCGCGATGTGGAAAGCCTGCGCGAGCATTACGCCCTGACGCTGCGCCATTGGGTGCAGCGGCTGGAAGCCCGCCACGAGGAAGCGCTGCGGTATGTGGATGAAGTCACTTACCGCATCTGGCGGCTTTTCATGTCGGGGGCTTCCTACAATTTCCTCAAAGGCCACCACGAGGTCTATCAGACTTTGCTGGTAAAATCGGAACACGCCCCCAGCGGCCTGCCCTGGACACGCGAAGACTGGTATTGCCGGTCGTAACCGGACGGTTTTGCGGAATCTGGTCGGGCGTAACCATTCAGCCCACCTGTGATGAAAACGCCAAGGCACACAGGAGACCAAAGGTTACAACGGCGTCACGCCAAGCGCAAAGGGAACAAAGACGCAAAGTCAACTTCTGTGTTTTCTGCGACGCTTCTGTGCTTTCTGGGGTTGCGATCGGTGCGAATCTGTGGCATCGGTGGATGATTTTCTGTGGAATCTGCGTCATCTGTGGTTTCTCCTTGCCTGGGCTGAACAGATACGGTCGGGCAGGCAAGCGGCTTGCCCGGCTTTTGGTTTGAAGCGTTTTCATGCCCAAAATTCGTATTGTCACCGACAGCACGGCAGATATTCCCCCCGAAATTGCGGCCGAATACGGCATCACCGTGGTGCCCGCGGTGGTGATCCTGGGGGCGCAGCAGTACCTGGATGGGGAAGGGCTTTCCCGCGCCGAGTTCTACCGCCGCCTGCCCGAAATGAATCCCTTG
>JALUXH010000064.1 GCA_027019065.1 Anaerolineales bacterium | reverse complement strand
AGCAGCCACCCTGCCCGACTGGCTTTCGGGCGGAGAAGCCCCGGCGCCCGAAACAGAAGCCCCGGCGGCCGAAACCGCACCCGCGCCGGAAGAAGCAGCCACCCTGCCCGACTGGCTTTCGGCCGAAGCGGAAACCCCGGCCGAGGGCGCACCGGCGGAAGCGGAAGCCGCCCTGCCCGACTGGCTTTCGGGCGGAGAAGCCCCGACGCCCGAAACAGAAACCCCGGCCGAAGCCGCGCCCGCGCCGGAAGAAGCAGCCGCCCTGCCCGACTGGCTTTCGGGCGGAGAAGCCCCCTCGTCTGAGGCCGGGCCTTCTGAGCCCCCTGAAAGCGAAGCGGGCGCCGCGCAGCCTTTCGTGGCCGATGTGGGTCTGCCTGAAGACCTGCTGCAGGAAACCCCCGATTGGCTTGCGCTTCTCTCGCCGGAAGAAGAACAGCCTCCGGAAACGCCGGATACAGCCGCAGAAACCGAGGCCACGGAAGAAGAAGCCGGGCCTTCCGCTGCGCTCAGCGCGGGCGAGTTGCCTTCCTGGCTGGAGGCCATGCGGCCGATTGGGGAAACCCCGGCGGAAAGCGTGGCCGAGGACGAAGCCGTTGAAACCCAGGGGCCGCTGGCAGGGCTGCGGGGCGTGCTCGCACCGCCGGAGCCCGCGCTGGTCCGGCCCGGCCGCGTGGCGACCATTGGCGGCAAATTGTTCCTCACCGACCACCAGGAAGAGCAGGCCAGGACCCTGCAGGCGCTGCTGGCCGAAGAGTTTGCGCCCCGAGAGCCGGAAAAACCGCCTGCTATTGGCCGCCAGCGCGCCTTGCGCTGGCTGATCGGGCTGGTGCTGTTGGCTGCGGCTTTCCTGCCGTGGGCGCTGCCGCGGCTGCAGGCCCCGCCGCCCCGGCGCATCTTGCCCGCGGCGCTGGCCGCGATTCAGGCCGTTGACGCCGTGCCCCAGGGTGCCCCGGTGCTTGTGGGGGTGGATTACTCCCCTGCTTTTGCCGCCGAAATGGAAACGGCCGCCGCCCCTTTGCTGCGCGACCTGCTGGCCAAAAACGCGCGGCTGACCGTGGTTTCCACCCAGCCCACCGGCCCGGCGCTGGCAACGCATCTTTTCCGGCGCGGGGTGAACAGCAGCCTGCAGGAAGGGCAGCAATACCTTAACCTCGGCTATTTGCCGGGAGGAACGGCCGGACTGTTTGCCTTTGCTCAAAACCCTCGCCTGGTGTTTGCCCATGCGGCCGGGCATGCCCGTTTGTGGGAAACCCCCTTCCTGCAAAAAATTCACCATGTCGGCGATTTCGCGATGGTGGTGGTCATCACCGAAGATGCCGATACGGCGCGGGCATGGATAGAGCAGGTGCGCCCTGCGCTGGGCGCGCACACCCCTCTCATTGCGGTGATCAGCGCCCAGGCTGAACCGATGGTCGAGCCGTATTACGAAACGGCGTCTCATCAGGTGGCAGGCGTGGTGACGGGCATGGCCGGCAGCCTGGCCTACAATGCCGCCCGCGGGCGGTCGCCTGGGGCTTCCCTGAGCGGGCAGTGGAGCAGTTACAGCGATGTGGTGCTGCTGGCGGCGCTGATGGTGGCCGCAGCAGGGCTGTATAACCTGGCTTTGGGCTGGAAAGAAGCCCGCTCGCGCCGCGCAATGGCTGCCGAAGCCGATCTCACCGATTCCGAGGAAGACGAGGCATAACGCATGGCGTCCCTTCTTGGCGCTCTGGTTGGTTTTCTCATGACGCTGACGGTGCTCAGCTACGTCTTTTTCCGCGACTGGGCGCTGTTTCGGCTGGTGATGGATCTCTTTATCGGCGTGGTTGCCGGCTATGCCGGGGCAGTGGCTTTCCGCAATGTCTTGTGGCCGTTGCTTTTTCAGCCGTTGATTTTTGACCGGCAATTGCTGCTGCTTGTGCCGCTCTTTCTGGTATTGCTGCTGCTGACCAAAGCCTTTGAAGGCAAGATCAGCCGCTGGGGCAACCTCGCAGTGGCTTACCTTGTGGGCGTTGGCGCGGCGGTGGCCGTAGGCGGGGCCGTGCAGGGCACCATTTTGCCCCAAACCCTGGCGACGATGGATGCTTTCAATTTCCGCCTGATGGCGGCTCGCGGCATCGGTTTGCCCGAATTTCTTACCACCGGCACCTTCATGCTTGTGGGCACCATCACGACGCTGGCCTATTTCCACTTTGGCGCTCATGCGCGCAAAAACCGCCCTCCCCGGCGGTTGAAATGGATTTCCGCATTGGGCGCGGTGGGCGAGTGGTTCATTGCCGTAACCTTTGGCGCCCTTTTCGCGGGGGTGTATCTGGCAGCAGCCACGGCTTTGGCTGCCAGCACACACGCCCTGTGGCAATTCGTTTTCCGCTGGCTTCCCCATTGATTGAGGTATGATGGCAACTTCGTTAGTGGACGCCGACAGTCTGTTGGCCATTGACGTAGGCAGCACCCACACACGGGCGATGTTCTTTGACGCGGTGGAAGACCGCTATCGGCTGGTGGCCATGGGCGTTGCGCCGACAACCGCCGGGGCGCCGCGGCAAGATGTGCGCGTCGGCATCCGGCAGGCGCTGGCGCAGGTGGCCGAAGTAACCGGCCGCAGGCTGACAGGCAACGATGGGCAAATCGTGGTGCCGGCGGAGGAAGGCGCCGGCGTGGATCAGGTGGTCATCACCCTTTCTGCGGGCAAGCCGTTGAGCATTGTGGTGGCCGGGGTGCTGCCGCAGGTTTCTGTGCGCAGTGCCCGCCGTTTGGCCGAAACCATCTACGGCCGCCTTGCGGCCCGGCTGCATCTCAACGACCGCCTCGGCATGGAAGGCCGCATCAACGCGGTGGTGCGGGCGCGCCCCGACGCGGTGATTTTGGCGGGGGGGCTGGAAAACGGGGCCTCGCAGGCGGTGTTGCAAATGGCCGAAGCGGTCGGCCTGGCGGCTTACCTCATTCCCGAAGGGCGGCGGCCGGAAGTGCTCTTTGCCGGCAACAGCCATCTGCAAGAGCGCATCAAAGAACTGCTGGAGGGCATCGCCCCTTTTTACACCGCGCCGAACGTCCAGCCCGCCCTCGGCGAGGAACAGCTCGGCCCCGCACAGGAAGCCCTGTTGGAAATCTACCGCCGGGTGCGGGAACGTCAGATTCCCGGCCTGCAAGACTGGCTGGCCCCCTTGCGCGGCCGCAGTGCTTTTTACCCCACATCGTATGCTTTTGGACGCATGGTGCGCTTTCTCAGCCGGGTGTACGACCCTTCCAAAGGGGTGCTGGGGGTAGACGTGGGCGCAGAAGCGGTCACGGTGGCCGCAGCCTGGGGCGGCGAGGGCGTGCTGAAAACGGTAGCCGGGCTGGGGATGGGCAGCGGCTTGCCCGCACTGTTGCGCCATGTCTCCGCAGCCCGCCTGGCGCGCTGGCTGCCCATTGAGGTGCCTCCCGATGATGTGGTAGATTACCTCTACAACAAATCGCTGCACCCTGAAAGCATTCCGCTGACCGACGAAGACCTGGCCGTTGAGCAGGCGCTGGCGCGATTGGTGCTGCGCACGGCGGTGCAGCAGGCCTGGCGCGACTTCCCTGTGCAGCAACGCCAGGCGTTTGGCGCCTGGCTGCCTTACTTCGAGCCGGTGCTGGCTTCCGGCAGCGTGCTCACCCGAGGGGCCACCCCTGCCCAGGCTTTGCTGACGCTGCTTGACGGCATTCAGCCCAGCGGCATCACCACTTTTGTGCTGGATGACAACCACCTGCTGCCGGCCCTGGGCGCCGCAGCCGACCTTAACCCGGTGCTCGGCGTGCAGGTGCTGGAATCCCACCATTTTGTGCCGCTGGCAACGGTCATCACGGCGGCGCACCGGCTGGCGAAAACGGGCGCACCCATTTTGCGCCTTCGCATTGAAACCAGCACCGGCGAAAAAGGCAAACTGGAACTGAAAACCGGGCAGTTGCGGGTGGTGCGCCTGCGGCCGGGGCAAACGGCCACCCTTGAAATCCAGCCGCTGCGTGGCAGCGATGCCGGTTTTGGGCCTGGGCGGCGCGGCTCCGCGGTGGTCAACGGCAGCATTCTGGGGCTGGTGCTCGACGGCCGCGGCCGCCCGATTGCCCTGCCCAAAGATGCCGAAAAATGCCGCCCCCTCCACCGCCAATGGCTGGAAGCCCTGGGCGGATAGGCACATTTCTTGTAACTGCCTGCGAGGGCGCGCCCCTGCTGGGTTTTGATGCGTTCGCTTTGCTCTGCCCCCTCCTCTGGCTTCCCTGTGGCCGCTTGCGCGGGGAGAAACGGGGGCGGAGTCAACGCAACCCCTGGCATTGCCGGCGCCGCGAGTCGGGCAGGTCAGGCCCGCTTCTTGCAAGGCTGAAATGAGAGGACGAGGATGAGCATCGAAAGGCCGGTCGTGCGTGTGATGCCTCTGGCAACCATCAAACAGCCGCGAATGCTGCCGGTGCCCGGCCGCGTGGTGGTCAATCAGGGGCAGGCCGTCAGCGCCACCGCGACGGTCGCCGAAGCCCATTTGGAGCCGCACTATCGGGTGGTCAATATCGCTCAGGCGCTCAAGGTGCCGCGCAGCCGGGCCGATGAATATATCACCTGCCGCGCCGGCGAAGTGGTGCACCAGGGAGACGCCCTTGCCGAGAAAAAAGGCGTGGTGCGGCAGATTGTCCGTTCCCCGGTAGACGGCGAAGTGGTGGTAGCCGGCGAGGGGCAAGTCTTGCTGCGGGAATATCGCGAGCCGTGGGAACTGGCCGCCGGGCTGCCGGGCAAAGTGACGCGGGTGTTTCCCGAACGCGGCGTGGAACTCACGACCAAAGGCACGGTCATTGACGGCGCCTGGGGCAACGGGAAACTCGCCTATGGCCTGATTCATCCCCTGACCGAAGCCGCCGACCAGCCCATCACCCCCGACCTGCTGAGTGTGGAACTGCGCGGCCTGGTGCTGGTGGGAGGCGTGCTGGACAACGCCCGCGTGCTCAAGCTGGCGGAAGACCTGCCGGCACGGGCGCTCATTGTGGGCACCATGCGTGCAACGCTCATCCCCGAGGCCTTGCAGGCTTCGTTTGCCGTGCTCGTTACCGATGGCTTTGGCAGCGGCGGCATGAACGCGCGTGCATTTCGGCTGCTGACCACCAGCGCCAACCGGCAGGCCGCCGTGTTGGCCGAAGCGCCTTCCCCCTACGAAGGACGGCGGCCGGTGATTGCCGTGCCGCTCACGAGCGCCGATTTCCCACCCGAACCGCCGTCGGCTGCACCCATTGAGGAAGGCACCACCGTACGGATTGTTCGGGCGCCGTATCTCGGCGCAGTGGGCACGGTGGTTTCCCTGCCGGAAGGCATGGTGCGCTTTGCCAACGGCGTGCGTGCCCCGGCTGTGGATGTTCGGCTGGAAAGCGGTGAACGTGTCACCGTGCCTGTTGCCAACGTGGAAGTTTTGATACAATCGTAGGCGTTGCGCCTCTGTTGTGGTGATTTCCGGCCTCATTTTCATCATCCGCAGCCTGTTTTTCACACCTTGCCTATCGTAGCCGTATTGCTGTTTTGTACCCCAGGAGGAGTAAGCCCATGAGCTTTGGCGAAGATTCTACCGTTCCGCCCTTTCCCGAAGACGACATGCCGACCGATAGCGGCATGGGGTTTGATGATGTGGGCGGAGAAGAGCCCTTTGGCGAAGAGCCCGGCGGCCCCGGCGACAATAAAACGTTCCTCATTGCCGTGGCCGGGCTGATCGGCTTCCTGGTGCTGGCCATGGCGCTGATGGCGGTGTATGCCTTCTTTGTGCTGCCTTCCCGGAAAAAAGCGCAGGCCACGCAGGTTGCCCAGATCAACGCGCAAAACACGGCCGTTGCCCAGGGGTTGACGGCAACCGCTGCTGCCGCGAAGTGGACGGCGACCCCTACCCCCAGCCCTGTGCCCACGCTGACGCCGACGCCGGCCAAAACCACGCCGCCTCCCGCCACGCTTACCCCCACACCGGTGGTTGCCCAGCCCTCGCCTACGGCAGCGGCGGCCATCAACGCCACCGCCTTCGCGCTGACGGCCACCTCCATTGCCCTGACCAGCGCCGCCGCGGCCCCCAGCGTGCAGCCGACTTCACTGGCGCAAACAGGCTTTGCCGACCAGGTTGGCCTGCCCGGGCTGCTGGCGGTGGCCGCGTTGCTCATCGTGGTCATTTTCCTCGCCCGCCGCTTGCGCCAATCGGTCTGACGCCCGCCGCACGCTCCCGGGGACGATAGCCTGTCATGCCGCGCGGATGATCCCGCGCGGCTGTTGTTTGAGCGGCCGGGCGCATCGCACCGCCGGGGTGAGGTGGGGCGTTCTCTCTTTTCGCGCCCCCCAGGCGGTAAAAATCGTTGCCTTGCCGCGCAGAACCATGATAAAATTGCCTCGTTGTTGGGGCGTGGTGCAATCGGCAGCACAGCGGACTTTGGATCCGTTAATCCTGGTTCGAGTCCAGGCGCCCCAGCCTGGCAAGACGGGCTTCTCGCGGTCGCCGTGGGCCCGTCTTTTGTGTTTTGGCGCCCACGCGCCAGGGAGGTCGGCGATGTTCAGGCTTAAAACCTTGTTGACGCTTTTGGCGGGGGGCTTTTTGCTGATGCTGACAGCCTGCCAAAACCTCGTGCCCGTGGCACCCACGCTGCTGCCTTCCCCTTCTCCCACTTTTGCCCCTGCCGCCGCCACTTCGCCCCCGCCCACGGCTTTCCCCGCCCCCACCAGCCCGCCGGTTCCCGCTTCGCTTGCGCCCACACCTTCCCCGGCGGCAGTCAGCCTGCGCCCCTGCGTTCCTCAAAACCCCGAGCGCAAAACGCTGAACATGAGCGCCACCCAATTGCTCCACGGCGGTTTGCTGCAGGTGCTCAATGCGGGCATGCCCCTCCCCAACCTCGACCGCGCCCTGCAGCGCGCCGGCCTGGGGGGGTATCCGCAGGCTGTGCTTTCCGTGGATATGAACGGCGACCATTGGGAAGATGCCGTGGTGGCATTGCTGCTTTCCCCCCAGGCACGACCGCCTCAAGGCGCCCTTTACATTGACCTTTGCGACCAGGGCCGTTACGCCCCGCCTGTGGTGTTTCAGGAACCCGCCGGCCGCTACGCCTGGGGGATGCCCATCGTCCACTTTGCCCAGGATATGAACGCCGACGGCCGCACCGAACTGGTGGTTTCCGTCGCCCACTGTGACGCCAACGATGCCCACTGCATGGAGAAATTCGCCATCCTGGGCTGGCGCGATGGCCGCCTGCGTGACCTGCTGGAAGACGCCGACCAACCCTTTGCCTCGCCGGTGCCTTTCCTCGCCGACCCCAACAAGGATGGCATTCTGGATTTCATCATCGAAACCGGCGACGGCCAGCGGCTGGTGTGGCATTATCAAGGCGGCGTCTGGAAGCGGTAGGCAGGATGCAGGTTGCAGGATGCAGGGCTGTTCCCGTCTCGCCCTTATCTTCCCTTTTAGACCGAGTTGCCTATGTTTTCCTTTGACATCATCGCCGCCGACGGCCACGCCCGCGCGGGCGTTTTCCACACCCCCCACGGCGACCTGCTGACGCCGGTTTTCGCCCCCGTGGGCACGCAGGCCACCGTGAAAGCCGTCACGCCCGACCACCTGGAAGCCCTCGGCGCTTCGCTGGTGCTGGCGAACACCTACCACCTTTACCTGCGCCCGGGCAACGACCTGGTGGCCGAAATGGGCGGTTTGCACGAATTCATGCAATGGCCGCACCCCATGCTGACCGACTCCGGCGGCTTCCAGGTGTTTTCCCTTGCCAAAATTCGGGAAATCGACGCCGACGGCGTAACCTTCCGCAGCCATCTGGATGGCTCGGTGCACCGCTTCACGCCGGAAAAATCCATCGCCATTCAGGAAAACCTGGGCGCGGACATCATCATGGCCTTTGACGAATGCCCGCCACCCTACGACCGCGCCTACAATGAAGAAGCCCTCGCCCGCACCCACGCCTGGGCTGAGCGCAGCCTGAAAGCCCACACCCGCCCCGACCAGGCGCTTTTCGGCATTGTGCAGGGCGGCGTGTTCCCCGACCTGCGGGAGCAATCGGCGGAATTCATCGCCTCCCTGGGCTTCCCCGGCCATGCCATCGGCGGCCTTTCGGTGGGTGAAACCAAAGCCGAAATGTATGCCATGCTTGAGGTGGTTAACGCGGTGCTGCCCCCCGAAAAGCCGCGCTACCTGATGGGCGTGGGCACGCCGCAGGATTTGATTGAAAGCGTGCGCCGCGGGGTAGACATTTTCGACTGCGTGCTGCCCACCCGCCTTGCCCGCCATCATGCCGCGATGCTGCAAAACGGCGGGCGGCTGAACATGCGCCGTCAGGAATTTGCCCGCGACCCCCGCCCCATTGACGAAACCTGCACCTGCTACACCTGCCGGCACTTCAGCCGCGCTTACATTCGCCACCTCATCATCGCCAAAGAAATGCTGGCCGCGACGCTGCTTTCCATCCACAACCTGCACACGCTGGTGCAACTGGCGCGCGACATGCGGGAAGCCATCATCGCCGGCCGCTTTGAAGCCTGGGCGCACAGCGTGCTCTCGGAGGAGCCTCTGGCATGAACCCCCACCTGCGGCGGGCGCTGCTTGTGCTCCTTTTGCTGGCCGGCGCAGCCATTCGCCTCTATCGGCTGACCGACCCGCCGCTTGACTTCCACCCCACGCGGCAGATGCACAGCGCGCTCATCGCCCGCCAGATGTATCTTAAATGGCGCCCCGGCAAAATCACGCCCGCCGAAGTGCAGGCGCGCTACCTCGGCTATCGCATGGCGCGGTACGAGCCCCCGATTTTTGAGGCTTTGGTCGCCAAAACCTGCCTTTGGGCGGGAAGACGGTTTGGGTTTCACCTCTGGGTGGCGCGGCTCTACGACCTGCTGTTCTGGTTGCTGGGGGCATGGGGGCTGTACCTGCTGGCGCGCCGCCTGACCGATGCCGACGCCGCCCTCGCGGCCGTGGCTTACTGGATGCTGCTGCCTTTCGCCATCCAGGCCAGCCGCTCGTTCCAGCCCGACCCCCTGATGACCGTCCTTTTGGTGTGGGCGGCCTGGGCAGCGCTGACGTGGGCGGAAAGCCCGCCCCGCTCCCGTAAACGCCCTCTGCTGCTCGGCCTCACGGTGGCGCTGGGGGCGGCAGCCGGAATTGTCAAAGCCTACGGCCTTGTTTTTGCCGGGGGCATCTTCGTGGCTGCCGCGTGGATGCGCTACCGCGGCGGTTTCTGGCGCAAACCGGCCTTTTGGGGCGGACTGGCAGGGCTGGCTGCGCCGGTGGTGTGGGTGTATTTCCTCATGCCTCGGGGGGCTGTCGGCGGCGGCTTCCTCCAAACCTGGACACTGCGCATGCTCCCCCTGTGGCTTTCGCCCAAACTGTACGGCGGCTGGCTGCAGCAAATGACGGCCACGATGGGCGGCGGCTTCCTGCTGCTGGCGCTGTTCGGGCTGGTGCTGGCCTCCCCGGCGGGGAAAGCCCTGGCTGCGGGCTGGGGGGCGGCTTACGCTGCCTATGGCTTCCTGGTGCCTTTTCACATTGCCACGCATTCCTACTACCACCTGCCGCTGCTGCCGCTGGTGGCATTGGGGCTGGCAGCCGCGGTCAAAACCCTCGCTCCCTTCGTGCGCACCCAGCCCCGCATGGCGCAGGGCGTGCTCGCGTTGGGGCTGCTGGCCGCGGCGGTGTACCCCCTCGGTATTTCGTACTGGCAGATGAAGCAATGCCCCTGCCGTCAGGAAGCCCAGACCTTCACCGAACTGGGCCAGGTGCTGCCCGATGACGGCGCCATGATCGCCCTCACCCAGGCTTATGGCTACCCTTTGATGTATTACAGCAACCGCGCCGTGGATTTCTGGCCGACGAGCCGCTTTCAGCAGGTTTTCAACCTTTCGGCGGAAGCCTTTGCCCGCCTGTTCGCCGAGCGCACTCGCGGCCATGCCTACTTCCTCGTGACCGACTTCACCGAATTTGCCCGCCAGAAGGCGCTGCGGCATTATCTTTCCACCCACTACCCCGTGGTACGGGAAGGGCAGGGCTTCGTGCTGTACGACCTGCGCCGCCCCAGGAAGGATGCGCCATGAAGCTGCAGGAGATTTCCGCTCCCACCCGCTGGCTGTTGCTGCTCTTGTTGGCCCTGGGAGCCGCCGTGCGCCTGATCGACCTCACCGAACCGCCGGTGGATTTCCATCCCACCCGCCAGTTGCGGGATGCCATCATCGCTCGCGCCCTGTACTACCGCTGGCAACCGCACCCCGACCCCGAAAAAGCCCGTCTGGCGCAAGAAACAGCCGCGCCAGGGCAAATTGAGGCCTTCGAGCCCCCTTTGCTGGAAAGCCTTGTGGCAGGCACTTACCTCGTGGTCGGCGGTGAGCATGTCTGGATTGCGCGCGTTGACAGCATCCTGTTCTGGCTGCTGGGGGTGTTGGGTGTTTTCCTGCTGGCGCGCCTGCTGGCCGGGGAAGCCGGTGCGCTGGCAGCAGCCGCGTTTCCGCTTTTCCTGCCCTTTGCCGTGCAAGCCAGCCGCTCGTTCCAGCCCGACCCGCTGATGAGTGCCCTCATCGTGTGGACGGCCTACGCAGCCTACCGTTGGGCTACCGGCCCCACCTGGCGGCGGGCGCTGCTGACCGGCGTGCTGGGCGGCCTGGCCATTCTGGTCAAATCTTTCGCCGTCTTTGAAATTGCAGGCATCATGGCAGGGGCGCTGTTCATTTTGGGCTGGAAACCCGCCCTGCGGCAAGCCCAAACGTGGGTCATCGGAGGGCTGATGGTCGCCCCCCTGGGGCTTTACTTGCTGTTGCGCGGCGAGCATGCTGCCAGCGGCTACATCACTTATTGGATGGTGGACTTTTTCAAACTCTGGTTCACCCGCCACTTCTACACCCGCTGGGCGTTCCACTTTCTGGAATGGTTTACCCCCCTGGCCGTGCTGTTTGCCTTTGCAGGGCTATATTTTGCCCGCAAGGAAGGCCGCCTCTTGCTGCTCGGCTGGATGGCAGGCTATGGTCTGCTGGGCTTTAGCGTGCCTTACCTCATCATCAGCCACAATTACTACAGCCTGCCTGCCACGTTTTGGGTGGCCGCGGCGTTAGCCCCCACCGTGGAAACCGTGTGGCGCTGGGCACGGGCAGCAGGGCGGTGGGCCATGGCGGCGGTGGTGCTGTTGGGCGTGCTGTTCGTCGGCGTAGCCCTGCGCGCCAATGTGCGTATGCTCAAGGCATCCTATTGGGGCGAGCCGGCTCACTGGGCAGCGGTGGCGGCTGCCATGCCCGCCGACGGGCCGGTCATCGGCCTGACACCCACCTACGGGATGCGGATTCGCTATTTCGGCTGGCGGCCGATTGGCTACTGGCCGCCCCCGGGCGAATATGCCGTTGCCCGTATGCAAGACCGCCCCGCCAGCGTATGGCACGACTTCCGCTGGCGTACCAAAGGCTACCGCTACTTCCTCGTGGCCGCCGACGGCTTTCTGGATGCCGAACCGCAGTTGAAAACCATCCTTACCCACTACTATCCGTGCATTGCCCGCGGCCCCGGCTACGCGGTGTACGACCTGGCTCATCCCCTCAAGCCGCTGCCCCAGTTCCCGCCCCAGGAGGAACCGCGTGACGGCTCATGAACCGCTGGTTTCGGTAGTCACGCCCTCGTTCAACCAGGCGCACTATCTGGAAACCACCATCCGCTCGGTGCTGGGGCAGGACTACCCGCGGCTGGAGTACCTCATCGTGGACGGCGGCTCGTCCGACGGCAGCGTAGAGATCATTCGCCGTTACGCCGACCGCCTGGCGTGGTGGGTTTCGGAACCCGACCGCGGCCAGGCCGACGGCATCAACAAAGGCCTGCGCCGCGCCCGCGGCGACATCGTGGCCTGGCTCAACTCCGACGACGCCTACGCCCCAGGGGCTGTGCGCGCTGCGGTAACAGCCTTCCAAAAACACCCCGAAGCCGGGCTGGTTTTCGGCAATGCGCTTTCCAGCGATGCCGAGGGGCGGCCTTTTCACGCCCTCACCGCCGGAAACTGGGGTCTGGACGCATTGATGACCTTCCACATCCTCACCCAACCGGCGGTCTTCATGCGCCGCGAAGTCGCCGCAGCGGCAGGGTTTCTGGATGACGATTTTCACTTCCTGTTAGACCACCGTCTCTGGCTAAAAATGGCAGTGCGTGCCCCCCTGGTGCATGTGCCGCAGGTGTGGGCTTTTGCCCGCTACCACGCGGAGGCCAAAAATGCCGCCCAGGCCGGGAAGTTCGGGGAAGAAGCCCTGCGGCTGGCGCGCTGGCTGGCTACCGATCCGGCTTTTGGTGAACCTTACCACCGCCTGAAACGGCAGGTGTGGGCTGCGGCGCATCGCTTCCGCGCCCGCTACCTGCTGGATGCCGGGCACTATCGCGCCGCACTGGCGGGCTACCTGCGGGCGCTGCTGTGGCACCCCCCCACCGCCCTGCAGGAAGCCCACCGCATGGCCTTTGCCGCGGCGGGCGTGCTGGGGCTGGGCGCTCCCCTGCGGCGCTGGTATTACCGCCGCGCCTGGGGGAAGTTGCCGCCCGAAGCGCTTGAGATGGGGGTGACGAACATAGACGCATTTTGGAAGGAATTCCCCCTGAAGTGAGCCCCCGCCTCGCGGAAAGCTTGCGTTGCCGGGCTGCTACCCTATGCCTCGTTGCCGCGCCCACGTTTCCAGGGCTTCCTCCAGCGCGTCCAGATAGGCATCTAATGCTTCTTGCCGGTTGGCGGCCAGCCCCGCGGCTTCCACAAATTGCTGCCAGGGGGCGAGGTGGGCTTCGTCGGCGTGCTGCACGGCCAGCGTCCAGGTGAACAGCAGGGGGTAGAGGGCGTTGGCGGGGGTGCTGCTGCTGAGATAGGCTGCCACGGCGCGGCGGTAGTAGGGCTGGCGGGGGGCGGCCAGTTCGGCCGGCGGGCGGGAAGCCGCCGCGGCGGCCAGGGCGGCTTCCCAGGCAGGCAGCGCAGCCTGCAGGCGCTCGGCGGTGATTTGCGGCGCACCCAGGGCCTGAAAGAGCAGGCCGGTGAGGTGAGGGTGCCCCCAATGCTGCGCCGCGGGGGGGAAATCTAACAACAGCCGCCGCCGCGAGAAGGTGTAACCGAGCAGGGTGGCGGGGGCGTTGGCGGCGCGGAAAAGGGCTTCCAGGTAAGCGGCAAAGGCAGAGGGGGTAAGGGCTTCGTCCAGGGTAAACCAGGCTTCGCGGGCGGCCTGCGCGAGGGCGCGGGCGCGGGCGGCGGCGCTTTCAGGGGCGCGAAAACGGCTGCGGACGGCCGCCTGGGCGAAGTCCAGAAAGTGCTGGGGGTCGTAAAGGGCTTCGGCGCGAAACAGTGTGGGGCCGAGGAAGGGGGCGGCGCGCAGGTTGCGCGCCGGTTCGTAGCGGCTGCGGTTGTGCCGGCGGATATCCAGATGGGCTTCCCCGGGTAACGAGAGGCTTTCCCGAGCCACTTCGGGCTCGCCGTTGTAGATGAGCACCAGGTCTACGTCGGCGGCACCGCCCAGGAAAGGCTGGCCGCGCAGCAGCGACCCGCTGAGATAGACTGCCAACAGGCGCAGATCGCGCTTTTGCTGGCCGACGAATTTTTCGGCGTAACGGCGAAGTTTTTCGGGGGTCAGGCGCATAGGCGAGGGGGTTATTCCAGGTAATCTCGCAGCTGGCGGGTGCGGCTGGGGTGGCGCAGGCGACGCAGGGCCTTGTTTTCAATCTGGCGGATGCGTTCGCGAGTGAGGCCGAATTTCCCCGCAATTTCTTCCAGCGTCAGGGGCGGGCTGCCGTCCAGGCCGTAGCGCAGGCGGATGACCTGGGCTTCCCGCGGGGGAAGGGTGTCGAGGACGGTGCGGATGCGCTCCCGCAGAATTTCCTGGTAGGCCAGTTGGGCCGGGGCCGGGGCGCGGCGGTCTTCTACGAAAGCGCCGAGTTCGGTTTCTTCGTTATCGGCATCGGTGATGGGCGTTTCCAGGGAAAGCGGATGCCAGGAGACGCGCAGCATCCATTCCACTTTGTCGGGGGTGGTGTTGAGGGCACGGGCCAGTTCGCCGGCCGTCGGCGGGCGGCCGAGGCGCTGTTCCAGCCGCTGGCGTTCGCGGTAGAGGACGCGGATGCGTTCCAGAATGTGCACGGGAAGGCGGATGGTGCGCCCCTGGTCGGCGATGGCGCGGCTGATGGTTTGCCGAATCCACCACGTGGCGTAGGTGGAAAAGCGAAAGCCGCGGCGGTAGTCAAATTTCTCCACGGCTTTCATCAAACCCAGGTTGCCTTCTTGAATCAGGTCGGCAAAAGGCACGCCCCGGCCGACATAGCGTTTGGCGATGCTGACCACCAGGCGCGTGTTGGCGCGAATGAGGTGTTCTCGGGCGGCCAGCCCGGTTTCCACTTCGGCCTGCAGGCGGGCGCGCTCATTGGGGGGGAGTTCTCGCCGCCGGGCTTCAAGGCGCGCCGCGGCGCTGCGGCCGCGCACGATTTGTTTTGCCAGCCCGATTTCCTCTTCGGCCGTCAGCAGGGGCACGCGCGACATTTCCCTGAGATATTGCCCTATGGTGTCCACCTCTTCGTGGGCGGCTACGGGCGGCGGGGCGTCGTCGTCTATGACTTCAACGCCCTGCTGCTGCAAATAGCCCAGCATCTGCGAAAAGGCCTGGCGGCCGGTTTCGGGGCAGCAGGTCATGATGTCACGGGTGGTCAGGTACCCCCGCACGGCTGCCTGCTCTAACAGCATGTTGAGCGCAGCGTGTGGCTCAGGCATGGCGGACATGCACGCGCCTCCTTGCGTTATTGCTCAAGAAGGGTTTTCAGAATTTCCAGCCGGGGGTCGATGCTTTCGGGGCGGTGGCCGCAGTCTTCCTTGTTGAGGTTGGCCCCGCAGACCGGGCAGAGCCCTTTGCAGTCTTCCGAACACAACGGTTTGATGGGGAAGGCTAACCACATGTACTCGCGAACCAGCGGCGCGAGGTCAATTTGTCCACTTTCGGGGTAAAGCAGGCCTGATTCCCCCACGTTTTTGCGCCCAAAGGCGTATAATTCGGTAAAATCGGTTTCCAGGTGCTGGTCAAACGGTTCCAGGCAGCGAACGCATTTCGCGGGCGTGGCGGCTTCCAGATGGGCCTGCACCAGCAGCCCTTGCGGCGTGCGCGTGACCTGCACGTGCCCTTCCACCCGCCGAAGCAGCAGGTCTTCTAACGACACTTCAGGGATGTCAAAGACGAAATCCCGGCTGTAGCCCACCTGCTCATGGGCAATGAAGCCCACATTGAGCCGGAAGGGGTTGTCATGAGCCACGGTGCTGCTCCTGCAGGAATTTTCGCAAAGCGATTTACAGTATAACACACCCCCTCGGGGAAGTCAACGACAATGAGACATAATTTAGACCTCCTGATTGCTACCGGCAACCGCGGCAAGCAGGAAGAGTACCGCCGGTTGCTGGCGGGCCTGCCGCTGCGGTTGCGGTTTCCGCAAGAGGTGGCGGCCGGGCTCACCGTGGCGGAAACCGGCCGGACTTATGCCGAAAACGCCGCCCTGAAAGCGCGGGCGTGGGCTGCGGCCACAGGATTGCTGACCCTGGCCGATGATTCGGGGCTGGAAGTTGCCGCGCTGGGCGGGGCGCCGGGGCTGTATTCCGCCCGCTATGGCCCCGGGCCTGAGGCTACCGATGCCGAGCGGCGGCGCTATTTGCTTTCTCGGCTGGAAGGCCGCCCGCGCCCGTGGCGGGCGCGTTTTGTGTGTGTGATTGCCGTGGCTGCCCCCGCGGGCGCTTTGCACTTTGCCGAAGGCGTTTGCCGCGGCGAAATCATCCCCGCCGAGCGCGGTGAGCACGGTTTTGGCTACGACCCGATTTTCTGGCTGCCGGATTTGCGCCGCACGATGGCCGAGTTGCCGCCGGAAGAGAAAAACCGCCGCAGCCATCGGGGAAAGGCTGCCGCGGCGATTCGGCAGGTGTTGGCAGCATTGGCCGCCGGAGCGGGATAGCGCCGTGTTGCGGCAAGGCCGGGGAGCTCAGGCCGGAGGTTCGGTGGTCAGCACCTGCCGGGCGAAATCGCGCAGGGTCGCAGCCACGATGTCGGGCTGTTCCAGCATCACCATGTGGCCGGCGTCGGACACGGTGACCAACCGGGCTTCGGGAATGGCCTGGGCGAGGAATTCGCCGTAGTAGTGCGGCGTCATTTTGTCGGCCGTGCCGTGGATCACCACGGTGGGCACGTGGATATCGCCGAGGCGGCTGCTGACGTCAAAGCGGTCGCAGGCGGCAAAGTCGTTGTGTACCACGGTGTGCCGGATTTCCTGCATTCGGCGGGTGGCAAGTTCGCGCAGGCGGTCGGGGGCGGCGGGGCTGAAAGCCCATTTCATAATGGTTTCTACGGCCAGGGGAAAGGTCTCCGCGTGGGCGGTGCTTTCCAGCAGGCGGGGGTTGACCGGCAGGCGGGCGCCGGTGGCCACCAGCCCGAGGGCGCGCACTTTTTCGGGGTGCGTCAGCGCCAGGGTGAGCACGATGGCGCCTCCCATGCTGTGCCCTACCCAGAGCGCCTGGGAGAAGCCCACGCTGTCGGCCCAGGCGGCCAGCCGGTGGGCATAAGCGGCAATTTCCTGCTCGCCGACGCCTTCGGTGCGGCCGTGGCCGGGCAAATCGACGGCCAGCGTGCGGAAACCGGGCAGGCGGCGCACCTGGGGCGGCCAGTGCAGGCAGGTGCCGCCTGCCCCGTGCACCAGCACGATGGGGTAGGGGGCGCGGGCGGCGTCGGGGCGCAGGTCGGTTTCCGTGTAGTAGAGGTTTGCGGCTTGAGGCATAGGCGCTCCTTTGAAAGCCGGCGGCAGGGTGCGCCCGAGGTCAGCCGAGTTCGCCGCGGCGCAGGCGTTCGGCCGCTTCGGGAGAGAGGGGAATCCATAGCCGGATGGTGGTGCCTTTCCCCCGGGCGGTGTGGATTTCCACGTGGCCGTCAATAATTTCGGCGCGCTCGCGCATGTTGAGCATGCCCAGGCTGCCGCGGTATTCATAGTTGGTGCTGACCGAGCCGAGGTCAAAGCCCACCCCGTCGTCTTCTATTTCCAGCAAGGCAATCTGAGGACGGACGAGTTTCAGCCGCACCCAGATGTGGGCCGCGTTGGCATGTTTACGGGCGTTGTTGACGGCTTCTTCTGCAATGGCAAAAACCGTGGTTTGCTGGGTGGAATCCAGTTTTTCCACGGCCTGGGGGTCGGCTTCTACGAGGACGTTCTGGTTGTAGATCTGATTGACTTTGTTGGCCATGGCTTGCAGGGCTGCGCCGAGGCCGTCGGTTTCCAGCACCAGCGGGCGTAAAGTGAACAGCAGGTGGCGGATTTCTTTGGTGGTGTGGCGGGCAAGGTCTTCAATTTTAGCAATTTCGTCGGCGGCTGCTTTGGGGTCCTTTTCCAGCAGGCGGTGGACGAAATCGGCGCGCATGGCGATGGCGGCGATGGTCTGGGTGGGGCCATCGTGCAGGTCGCGCGCCAGTTTTTTTCGGGCTTCTTCTTCTACTTCGGCCAGGCGCTGCTTTTCCCGTTCCAGGTCGTGGTAAAGGCGGGCGTTTTGAATGGCGGTGGTGGCCTGTTTACCCAAAAAATCCAGCAGTTCCACGCGTTCGGGGGTGAAGAAATCGGGCTCCGGGTGGGCATAGAGCAGCACGCCGTAAACATCAAGGCCGGTGGTCAGGGGGTAGAGCCGCGCGGAGCGGGTGGCGTGGAGGGCGATAATCTGGCGCAGTTCGGCGTCGCGGGAAGGCTCGTGGACGTGGACGGGCGTGCGCTGTTCCACGGTGCGCGCCAGCGCGCCTCGGGTGGCTTCCAGCCCGAGGCGCATATCGGCGGGGGTGAAGCGGCGCGCCGACCCCACCCGCAAAATGCCGCGGTCGTCGAACAGCAACACGGCGCACACCAGCGGAATCGCGGCATCGTTTTGGGGGCTGAGCGCCCGCATGGCCACATCCAGAGCCAGATCCAGCACCCGTTGATAGTTCAGGGTGGCCGTCAGGGTTTGAGAGAGGTCATCTAACAAAGCCAAACGCTGCTGGTATTCCGCCCGGCATTGCTTGAGCGCGGCTCGCCGGAAGCGCTGGGTTTTCTGGCGCTGGCGCTTTCCCAGCGCCCAGGCGCGCGCTTCCCATCCCAAGAGAAAGCCAAGCAGCGCGGCAAAGGCCGCCGCGAGCCAGAGCAGGTAAGGGGCAAGTGCTGCGGACAGAGTGGCCATGCCTCTATGATACCCGATTTTAAGCCGGGGCAGAAGGATTTCTTAAAAGAGGTGTCGCCGTTCAGCCCCGGCAGGAAGCCAGGGGAGGGAGACGCCAAAAGCACCGCGCATTAAGACGCATGGAGAGCACAACAGCGCCGGCGGTTACAATGTTTTGTAATTACCTACCCAAATCGTAGCGCTGGCAATGCAGGGCGTGTTTTCACACCGCGTTTTCCTTTGGCACCGCTGCCGCTGCGTTGACCCCACCCCCGTCCCCTCCCCGCATGCGGGGAGGGGAGCC